>JAYVQK010000054.1:0-35520 GCA_043757005.1 Verrucomicrobiaceae bacterium | reverse complement strand
GCACTAGTGGAGCTGAAAACCGTGCGTGATAATAGGACGGACGAACTACGCACGAGCATTAGTATCCTCGCCAAAGCGGTGGAGGTGAAGACGGGAGGTGAAGAGGAGGAGATGATGAAATCGGGCCTCGAGATAGCAGCGGGCAAGACGGTGCTGAGTGGCCCGCCAGACCGGGTGGTGAATCTGAACATCACCGCTGCGGATCAAGACGGCGCGCTGGATGGCTCGCACGATCCGGTGGATTACGCGCTGACCTACGAGGTGCAGCTCACCACGGTGGACGATATGACGGGGCCTTATACGACGGTGCTCAAGCCATCGAGCTCTTCGTGGAAGCTCACGGGCCTCACGAGTGGCCAGCGCGTATGGGTGCGAGTCCGCGCGACGAGCAGCCAAGGCGATGGCCCATGGAGCGATCCGATGTCGAAAATCGTGCCGTAACGGGGGCAAGGTGGATGGGTGAGGGTGGATGGTGGATGGGCGCGCAAGTGTGCTTCTTTCATCCACTCGGCCCTCGCCCGTCTCGCTTTGTAAAACAGATGCGCACCGTGCGGGGCGCTGCATTTTCTCAATCAATCAACAACCAACAACCATTATGGCTTTTAATCCCATCCTACCGATAGACGGCAGCGAGATAGACGCTGCGGAACTCCGGGCGCAACTCAACGCGCTCAATGATCTCATCGCGGCGCAGGCAGCGCAGATTGCGGCGCTACAGGCGGCGTTGGCCAATACGGCGCAGAATCCGGCGATCTCGCAGATGACTTCCGGGCTGAGTGATCCGCCTACGCAAGCGCAGCTCCAGGGGATCTACGACCAGCTCAATACGCTGACTAATTTGCTGGTGCGGGTGTAGCGGAGGCGGCGGGCTTTCGGAGTTCGGAGTTCCCAGAGGCTCCCGACACTCTTGTCGTAAATGGTGCGTCAAACACGACCGGTGTGTCGTGGCTCCGGTCGTGGCTTTGGTCTGAACGCCCTGTTTTTACCCCAGCGCGTCGCTCATTTTTTCGAGCTGGGCGAGTTTTTCGGCCCAGTCGGCTTCGCGGGTGCGGTGTTCGTCGAGGACTTTGGCGGGGACTTTGGCGGCGAAGCTTTCGTCGGCGAGTTTGGCGCGCACTTTTTGCAGCTCTTGCTCCACTTTGGTGCGTTCTTTGGCGATGCGTTCGCGTTCGGCGGCGACATCTATGAGGCCGTCGAGGGGCAGGAGGAGTTCGCCGAGCGGGGTGATGGTGGCGGGCGTGCCTTTGGGCGCGGGCCAGTCGGCGGCGACGATTTCGAGCGGGTCGGCGTTGAGGAGGATTTGCAGCACGGCGACATCGTGCGGGGCCACGGGGGCGGTGGGGCGGAGGAGGAAGCGCACGCGTTTGCTGCTGCCGATATTATAGTCGCGGCGGAGGGCGCGGCCTTGGTTCACGAGTTCGTAGCGGGCGTTGGCGAGGCGCTCGTCGCTCTCGTCGAGGCGGAAATACTCGCGCTCTTCGGCGGTGAACACTTTCGGCCACGGGGCGAACATGATGGTCTCGCCGCCCTGCTGCGGCGGCATATCGGTGGCGAAGCCCATGCCCTGCCAGAGCTCCTCGGTGATGAATGGCATGAAGGGGTGGAAGAGTCGCAGCGTGTGGCTGAAGACGAAATCCATGACGGCGAGGGTGCTGGCTTTGCGCGCAGCGTCTTCGCTTTGGAGCGTGGCTTTGCTGGCCTCCACATACCAATCGCAATACTCGCTCCAGAAGAAGCGGTAGAGGGCGTTCGCGGCGTCGCTGAAGCGATACTCGGTAAGGGCGTTGGTGACTTCGGCGATGGCGGCGTCGAGGCGGAGGAGGATCCATTTGTCGTCGCTCGTGAGGAGGTCCACGGCGATGTCGCCCTCGCTTTCTCCGCCCTGCATCTGGCGGAAACGGGCGGCGTTCCAGAGCTTCGTGCAGAAGTTCCGGCCCAGCTCTACGTTCTTTTCATCAAAGAGCACATCCGCCCCGAGTGGCGCGCTGCGCATGACGCCGAAGCGCAGGGCGTCCGCGCCAAACTTGGCGATGATGTCGAGCGGGTCGGGGGAATTGCCGAGCGATTTGCTCATCTTGCGCCCCTGCTTGTCGCGGATGATGCCGGTGAAATACACATTCCGAAACGGCAGCTCCCCCATCCACTCGTAGCCCGCCATAATCATGCGAGCGACCCAGAAGAAAATGATGTCCGGCCCGGTGACGAGATCGGTGGTGGGGTAGAAAGCGGCGAGCGTGCTCGTCTTTTCCGGCCAGCCCATGGTGGCGAATGGCCAGAGCCAACTGGAGAACCAGGTGTCGAGGACATCGGTGTCTTGCACCCAGCCTTCACCCTGCGGGGCTTCGATGCCGCAATAGACTTCTTCGCCCCGATTCCACACCGGCACGCGGTGCCCCCACCAGAGCTGGCGGGAGATGCACCAGTCTTGGATGCCGCCGAGCCAGTGGTCATACACTTTGGCCCAGCGGTCGGGGAAGAAGCGGAGCGCGCCGTCTTCCACGCAGGCTTTCGCTTCCGCGACGCTCGGGTATTTCAGAAACCACTGCTCGCTGAGACGCGACTCGATCGGCACGTCGGCGCGTTCGCTGTAGCCGACGTTGTTTTGATACGGCTCTTCCTTTTCTAAAACGCCGAGCTCACCGAGCAGCTCTACGGCGCGCTTGCGGGCGGCGAAGCGGTCGAGGCCGGCGAGGTCGGTGCCTGCGAGTTCGTTCATCACGGCGTTTGGGTGCATGATGTCGATTACCGGGAGCGCGTGGCGTTGGCCGATCTCGAAGTCCGCTTTGTCGTGAGCAGGCGTCACTTTCAGCACGCCGGTGCCGAAATCGAAGACCACCGCGTCGTCGCCGACGATGGGGAGCGGCGCTTGGTTCTCCAGCGGGAGCGGGCGGCGGACGTGTTTGCCGATGAGGTCGGCGTAACGCGCGTCTTTCGGGTTCACCGCGATGGCGGTGTCGCCGGGGATCGTCTCGGGGCGCGTGGTGGCGATGGTGAGCCAGCGGCCCGGCTCCTCGATCACCTCCACTTTGAAGTAATAGAGGAAGCTGTTGCTGGCCTTTGGGATGACCTCTTCGTCCGAGAGCGCGGTGAGCGAGCCGGGGCACCAGTTCACCATGCGCTTGCCGCGATAGATGAGGCCTTTCTTGTAAAGATCCACAAACACGCGCGACACGCACTGCGAGTAGTCTTCATCCATCGTGAAGCGCGTGCGCGACCAATCGCACGACGCGCCGAGCGCGCGGAGCTGCTTGAGGATAATGCCGCCGTATTGTTCTTTCCATTCCCAGATCTTCGCCACGAGCGCCTCGCGTCCGAGGTCGTCGCGATGCTTCATCTTGCCTTCTTTGCGCAGCGTTTTCTCCACCACGTTTTGCGTGGCGATGCCCGCGTGATCGGTGCCGGGGAGCCACAGCACTTCATGCCCCGTCATCCGCGCGCGGCGGGCGAGGATGTCTTGGATCGTGTTGTTCAACACATGGCCGAGCGTGAGCACACCCGTGACATTTGGCGGCGGGATCACGATGGAATAAGCAGGCCGCGTCGCGGAAACGCGCGCCGGGTCGGCAGCAAAGCAGCCCTTGGCCTCCCAATCAGCATACCATTTGGCTTCGATAGCGGCGGGCTCGTAAGTTTTTGAAATCTCGATCATTGGCATTTGGAAAAGTGGGCGCGGAATCTGGCGGGCTGCGCGGCGAGTGGCAAATGGGAAGTGCGGGCGTCCTCCCCGTTGTTTTCGATCATCGAAAAAATGCAAGATTGACGGGGCGGGCTTGCTTGGGGCGTGTAGGAGGAACGGTTTGCTCATGGTCAGTTTTATCCTTCGTCGTATTTTTGCGCTCTGCTTCGTGCTGCTTTTTGCGGTCACGTTCACCTTTTGCCTACTGCGGCTGGCACCGGGGAGCCCGTTTGCGCTGGGGGAAAAGCAGTCGTCGCCGGAGCGGATCGCACAGCAGGAATGGAAGTTCGATTTAGACCGCTCGATCCCGTCGCAATGCGCGCGGTATCTCGGCCTGTGGCGGAAGAATCGCGGGGACTTCAGCGGGCTGCTGCAAGGCGACCTTCAGCCGTGTCTGAAATACAAAGATCGCACGGTGACGGAGCTGATCGCGCAGACGCTGCCGGTCTCGGCGATCCTCGGCTCGGCGGCGCTGCTCATTGCCACGATCAGCGGCGTGTGGCTGGGCGCGCTGGCGGCGGTAAAGCGAGCGACGTGGGTGGATACGGCGACGATGCTGGGGGCGCTGGCGGCGATTTCTATTCCTACATTTGTGACGGGCCCGGCGCTGGTGCTCGTCTTTTCCCTCTGGCTGGGCTGGCTGCCGGTGGGCGGTTGGGGCGGGCTGGCGAGCCTTATTCTACCAGCGATCACGCTCGCCGGGCCGTTCATCGCGTATATCGCGCGGCTCACGCGGACGAGCTTGCTGGAGGTGCTCAATCAGGACTTCGTGCGCACGGCGCGGGCGAAGGGGCTGGCGGAGTCGCGGGTGATTTTTAAGCATGTGCTGAAGGTGGCGATCCTGCCGGTGGTGAGTTTCCTCGGACCGCTGGCGGCGAGCCTGCTCACGGGCTCGCTGGTGATCGAGCGGGTCTTTAATCTGCCGGGCATGGGCGACTTCTTTGTGAACTCGGTGCTGAATCGCGATGTCTTCCTGTGCTGCGGGAGCGTGGCGGTTTACTGCACGCTGCTCGTCTCGATGAATCTCGCGGTGGACATCGCCTACCAATCGCTCGACCCACGCATCCGACTCGAATGAACGAG
Organism: Verrucomicrobiaceae bacterium; assembly: GCA_043757005.1. Lineage (GTDB taxonomy): Bacteria > Verrucomicrobiota > Verrucomicrobiia > Chthoniobacterales > Chthoniobacteraceae > SXWH01. The sequence goes on along the minus strand of JAYVQK010000054.1, from coordinate 30,761 downwards.
CCCACCACTACCACCGCTCACACTCCGCTCGGCGCTTGGTCGCGCCTGCTGCGCAACCGCGTGGCCATCGTGGCGATGCTGGTGCTCGCCGGCATCGTGCTGCTGGCCATCGCGGGGCCGTGGCTTTTCCACTACGACCCGGAGACGACTACTGCGGCGAAGACGCAAGCACCGTCCGCGCAGCATTGGTTCGGCACCGATCTAAATGGGCGCGATCTTTTCTCCCGCGTGATCCAAGGCGCGCGAATCTCGCTCATCGTGGGCCTGTGCGGCGCGCTCGTGAGCTTCTTCATCGGCACCACCTACGGCCTCATCGCAGGCTACGCGGGTGGGCGTGTGGATAATGCGATGATGCGCTTTGTGGAAGTCCTACACAGCATCCCGCGCCTCATCATCGTGATCGTGGCGATCTTCACTTTCGCCCCCATGCTGGAGAATGGGCTGAACGATTACGTGAAGCCGCTCGTGGGCTACACAAAAGTAATCATCCTCATCGTGTGCCTCGGCCTCATCGAATGGCTCTCCATGGCGCGCATCGTCCGCGGGCAAGTGCTGGCGCTCAAAGAGCAGCAGTTCGTGCTCGCCGCCCGCGCCCTCGGGCAGAGCCACACGCGCATCCTGCTGCGGCATCTGCTGCCAAATCTCCTCGGCGTCATCATCGTCTATCTCACGCTCACCATCCCGGCGGTGATTCTCGACGAGTCGTTCCTGAGCTTCCTCGGACTCGGCATCAACGACCCGCAAGCGAGCTGGGGCAGTCTCCTCAGCGACGGCAAAAACGTCATCAACCCCGTGCGCAGCTTTTGGTGGCTCCTGCTCTTCCCTGCCGCTGCGATGTCGCTCACGCTCGTCGCGCTGAATTTCCTCGGCGACGCCATCCGCGACGCACTCGATCCTCGGGCGCGGCGGTAAAAGCTCGGTCGTTTAAACCATTCGCGCGAGCATCTGCTTGAGCTCCCGCGCTTCCCATTGGCCGGGGGCATTGGGCGTGTCGAGATAGCCATAGTTCAACACGGAGCCCGCTTGCGCGAGTGCGAGGCGGGAGATTTGGCCCATCGCCCCCATGCCCATTACGGCGCGTGGTTTTGCGGCGGGGCGGGTGATGAAATCCAGCAGCCGCGCGAGTTCGCGGGCGGTGGGAGTGAGCGTGGCGATTTTAAAAACATCGGCCCCAGCGCGGAAGGCATCTCTTTGCCGCTCCAGCAAACGAGCCATCGGCGGCGTCGCGCGGAAGTGGTGATCCGACACCACGACGCGCACGCCACTCGCACGAGCTGCCGACATTTCCGCTGCCAGCGCGACGACCGAGCGCAGCTCCACATCGAGTAGCGCGGCGAGCGGGAGGAATTCCGCGATGAGCCGCCGACGCTCGGCGAGCACGAGTTTGCCGATGCCGCCCTCCGCCGGGTGGCGCACCGTGAGCAGCAGCGGCACCTTGATTTCCGGCGCGATGCGGCGAAGTTCCGCCGCATGATCCCGCAGTGCATCCACACGCAGCTCCACCACATCCACCGCGCCCGGCGCGAGGCGCAGAGCCGCTCGCAGGCCCGCGAGGGTATGCACGGTGGCGACGACGTTTGGCTGATCGAGCCGAATGACAGGGAATTGTCTGGCACCCGACGGGCTTTGCTTGGCTATGTTCTCGGTCTTTCTCACTAGAGCCATTTTATGCTGGGTCGCCGCCAAGAACTCAATTTGCAATTCCTCCAGATCGTGGACGCCTTTCTCGTCGTCCTCGCCTTCTGGGCTGCGCACACGTTTCGCTACGTGGGCTTCGAGCTGGGCGTTTTCGACACGCGGATTGCCGCGTTCAAAGACTTCCAGTGGCTCCTCTTCGTCCTCGTCCCCTTCGCGCCGATCAGCCTGGAGGCGCGCGGCTTCTACGAGCACGCCGCGCACAAAAAGGTGGGGAAATCTCTCGTCCAAATTAGTCGCGCGGGCATCGTGCTCGGCCTCATCATCGCCTTCAGCGCGTATTTCCTCCGGCTGAATGTAGATAGCCGCGCCGTCATGCCCCTCTTCGCACTCTTCGCCACCGCGCTGCTCCTGCTGCGCGAGCGCGTAACGGTCGCGCGCTATCGGCGGCGGGTAAAAGCGGGGACCTTCCGCGAAGCCATCCTGCTCGTGGGAGCGGCGGTGGATGTGCGTGCTTTCCGTGCAGACTTCACGCCCGAGCAAGAGCTGGAGCTGGAAGTCGTCGAGGAAATAGACGCCCAGACACAGCCCCTCGCCGCCTTCGTGGAGGCGCTGCACAAGCACACCGTGGGGCGCGTGCTCTTCGTGAGCGACCACACGCAGATCAGCCGTTTGCAGGAATACTTCGCCGCCTGCGAGACCGAGGGCGTGGAAGCGTGGCTCAGTGCGGACTTCCTGCGCACGAGCATCGCCCGGCCCGATTTCGATGCCTTTGGCCGCAAGCCCATGATCGTCTTTCGCGCAGCGCCCGCCGTCTCCTGGGCGCTCATGTTTAAGCACCTCACCGACCGCATCCTCGCACTCCTCGCGCTGCTCATTCTCTCGTGGCTCTTCCTCCTCATCGCCCTCGCCATCCGCTTCACCTCCGCAGGGCCGATCATCTTCCAGCAAGCACGCGGGGGGAAAAACGGGCGCTCTTTTCGGATGTTTAAATTCCGCACGATGGTCACCGACGCCGAGATGCAGCGCGACGAATTGCAGCGCATGAACCAAATGAGCGGCCCCGTTTTCAAAGTGCATAAAGACCCACGCATCACCCGCATCGGCGGCTTCCTGCGCAAGACGAGCCTCGATGAATTGCCCCAGCTCTGGAACGTCCTCATCGGCAATATGAGCCTCGTCGGCCCGCGCCCACTGCCCATGTATGAGGTGGAGAAATTCGAGAACACCGCCCAGCGCCGCCGCCTCAGCATGAAGCCCGGCATCACCTGCCTCTGGCAAATCAGCGGGCGCAATAACATCACCAGCTTTGCCCAATGGGTGCAGCTCGACCTCGAATACATAGACAACTGGTCCCTCTGGCTCGACGCCGAGATCCTCCTCAAGACCATCCCCGTCGTCCTCTTTGGCAAAGGCGCGAAGTGAGCGCGAGACGCGAAGATGCGGCGTAAAGTTTTCTCCCCCCTCATACACGCAGCCAGCACGTGGGGTGCGATTTGGTGGGTGAATATGAGCGACTCTGAAAACACCAATCCCATCGCAGCTTGCACCTGGCAGGGGCAAGCCGAGGCACTCACGCGGCGCGAGCCTACCAAGGCGATCGTCACCGCATTCAGCGCGGGCCTCGTCCTCAGCCTGCTACCAAAGCGGGCTCTCCTGCGCGTGCTCGCAGGCGTCGCCATCGCAGTGGCGCGCCCGGCTCTGTGCTGCTTTGGCGTGCAGAAGCTCTGGGAGTTCTGCCCATGTAAAAAGGAGCCAAAACTCTAATCCCCCACACTCACACCAAAACCAACAAACCATGAAACACATACTCACCACCACCATCCTCGCCGCCACCGCGCTCTTTGCGCAGGCGGATGATCGCTCGATCCCGGAGAAAGTCCGCGACGCCGCAGACGCCGTCGTAGATAAAACCAAGGAAGTCGCCCGCGACACCAAAGATGTCATCGTGGGCGCGGCGCACGATACGAAGGAAGCCACTGCCCGAGCTGCTCGCCGCGCCAACCGCGCCACCCGCGCGGCCTGGGTAAAGAGCAAAGCGTATCTCAGCGACGAGATGCCCACCTATAGCGAGGGAGCCAGTGCAACGCTCACCAGCCTCGCCCGCGAGATCGCCGAGACGAAGGCGATGACGCCCAGCCCTACACCGATCTATTTTCGCACCCGCCTCGTGTCCCTCGACGAGCAGCACGAGCTCCTCACGCGCCTCCTCTCGTTGCTCTCCGCCGAACAGCTCAAGAACCGCACGGCAGGCCCGAGGCATGACTTTGATGAATGTGTAGCAGACCTCGAAGCCGCCATAGATCAGGCAAAAGACGGCGCTGACTCGTTGACGAAATTTGCGCTGAAATAAGCGCCACCCTGTGGGGAAATCCCGGGAGCTCGGTCCAGCGCTGCGAAAGGTGGCGGCTGGGCCGGGCCGACGGTGACTTGCGCTGGGCTGTTTTAGGGATGAGCGGGCGACGCAAATGCCATCCCATAGGACGCAAACGGCAGAAGTAATACCAACTTTCAAAATTAAAACGACTTTTAGAAATGGCGTTTGGTGAGCGCGGAGCGCCGGGGAGCGCGGGCGCCCCGCCCGCAGTCTCCGGCGCCTCGCCGGAGACATGGGACGCACGGGGAACGCCCGCCTCCCCTTGTGCCGCGTCCCCAGCCCCCGCGATGTGCCCGGCGGGGCGCCGAGCACGGCGGGCGGGGCGCCCGCGCTCCCAGGCGCTCCGCGCTCATCTCTCCTGCTTCGTGGAGTCTTTTAATTCTTAGAGATGGTTAAACGACGCAATCGGAAGGTTTAACGACGCACATGGCAACTTGAACGACGCAAGCGGCAGGTTTAACGACGCAAACGGCAGGTTTAACGACGCAAGCGGCAGGTTTAACAACGCAAGCGGCAGAAGTGTAAACGCAAATGCTCGCCGGTTAAACGCAAATGCTCGCCGGTGAATTGCAAATGGCAAAAGGTGAAATGCTTGTCGCGTTTGGTTTTACGGCAAGGCTCATGTTTCTTCCAATCCATCGCAATAGTCCTTTGTTACGGCAAAAGACTTCTTCATTGAGATAAAGGTGCCTTTGATTTAGATGCTAGTTTCTTTGAGTGGTGCATGGGTGGCATTGGGTTTTGGCTTCGTGTCTTTGCTGGATATGCCAGTGTGTTTACTGGACTCGCCATATTCGTTACGAGGGGCGGGAACTTTGAAAAATACGCTCGCTGTGAGGATTCGGGATAAAATCACGCCCTTTTACAGCCACTCGGTGCCTTTCGCGCGATTCTTTGCATTATGAATACACTCCATTGTAAGGGGAACTGGAACGAGATCAAAGGCAAGCTGAAGCAGAAGTATGCGCATCTCACGGATGACGACCTCCTCCTCATTGAGGGCAAGGACGATGAGCTGCTGGGGCGTTTGCAAAAGGCGCTGAACAAGACTCGGGAGCAAATCCGCGAGGAGATTGATTCGCTTTGATCCACGGCGCTTGCTATCGCTCGGTCACGATGCACACATCACTCTGTCTCGCTGAGTCCGCTTCCGTAGTCACGGCCCCATCTCGTCCGATGCGGATGCTTCATTCATGAAAAAATCGCTCCTTTTCGCGTTCATCGCGCTCCTGCTCATGCTCGTCTTTGACGCGGCGATGACCATCCACACCGCCGCGCAATTGCGCTCGGGCCAGCGCCGCATCGCGGAGGTGGCGGGCATCCGCATCGAGCTACGCGAGTTGCTCGCAGCTTACGTCAATGCGGAGACGGGGCAGCGCGGCTTCCTGCTCACGGGCGACGAGACTTACCTAGAGCCGTATTTCGCAGCGACTGCGGCCATTGATCTCTCGGACGCGCGGATGAAGACGCTGCTGACGCCGGAGAAGGAGCTGGCGGGCTTGCGCGACCAGATCGAGGTGCTGGGTGCGCGCCGGATGTCGGCGATGGGCCGCACCATCGCCGAACGCCGTGAGCACGGGCCGGAGAGGGCTCTGGTGATGATGAAGGAATTGCACGGCAAGGAGCTGATGAATGAGATCCGCGCCCTCGCAGCAAAGCTCGATGCGGAGCTGCAGACGACCATGCAAGGACTGCTGGCCACTGCGGAGCGGAAGCTCATTTTTACTTCATCGGTAAATTTCACCACGCTCATCGTCGTGGCCTCGGCTCTGATGGCGCTCCTTTTCCTCACTCGTCGGCAATTTGGTGAAGGCGAAACGCTGGCGATAACGGAGCGTGCGACGCGCGCCGAGATTGAGGTTTTACTCTCCTCCGAGCGCGCCGCGCACAGCGAGGCCACGCACGCGAATAAGCTCAAGGATGAGTTCTTGGCCGTGGTCTCCCACGAGCTGCGCACGCCGCTCAATGCGATCCTCGGCTGGGTGACGCTGCTCCGCGATGGCGCGGAAAACGCGCAGGAACTCAAGGAGGGTCTGGATACGATTGATCGCAACGCGCACGCGCAGGCGCATCTCATTGATGACCTCCTCGACGTGTCGCGCATCATCTCCGGCAAGGTGCGTCTGCGCATCAGCGAAGTGGATGTGCGCGCGCTCACTCTCGCCGTGGTAGAGGGGCTCCGGCCCGCCGCCGTCGCACGCGGCGTAAAGATCGCGCTGAGTGGAAGTGAAGAAAACGTGGAAGTGCTCGGCGACCCGGATCGGCTCCAGCAGGTCGTGTGGAATCTCGTGAGCAACGCGATTAAATTTACCCCGCGCGGCGGCGAAGTGGCGCTCTCCGTCTCGCGCTCCGGCTCTTGCGTGGCACTGGAAGTCCGCGACACGGGGCAGGGCGTCAGCGCAGGATTTCTCCCGCGTATTTTCGAGCGTTTCTCGCAACAGGATGGCAGCACCACGCGCCGACAGAACGGGCTCGGGCTGGGCCTCTCCATCACGCGGCAACTCGTGGAGCTGCACGGCGGCACCATCACCGCGAGCAGCGCAGGCGAGGGAAAAGGCACGATCTTTCACGTAGAAATCCCGATGATCGCGGTGCGTGAGCTGAAGAACCAACTCGAAGACCGCCCGACTGGACGCACCCCCGCTCCCGCGAGAGCCAGCGAGTCCGGCAGCATCATGCGACTCGACGGCCTGCGCGTGCTTGCGGTGGATGACCAAGCCGACGCGCTCACCGTAGTGGAACGAGTGCTCACCCGCGCCGGGGCAGAAGTCCGCACGGCGCTCCGCGTGTCGGACGCGCTCGTGATCCTGCGCGATTGGCAGCCCGGCTGCATCATCTCCGACATCGGGATGCCCGAGCAGGACGGCTACTCCTTTATCCGCGAACTCCGCCAACTCCCGCCGCCCCTGCGCGCCGTGCCCGCCATCGCGCTGACGGCCTTTGCCCGCGAGAGCGACCGCGACCTCGCACAAGCAGCCGGCTTCAACGACCACCTCACGAAGCCCGTGGATACGCACGCATTAGTAGTAAAGGTAGCCAGCCTGACCCACCGCACGTAGGCTCTGCTGATGCAGAAGAGTATCGTGGTCATTGACGACAATCGCACCATCCAGGCAACGCTGAGCACGATGCTGGCACGGCACGGCTACGACGTGCACATCGGGCAGAACGCTTCGCAGGGCCGCAAGAAAGTCACGGAGGTAAAACCCGACCTCGTGCTGCTCGATCTCGGCCTGCCGGATGGGGATGGGCTCGATGTTTTGCGCGAGCTAAAGGCGGAGCAGCCCGAGCTGGCGATCATCGTCCTCACAGCAAACGATTCGCTCGCCAACGCCATCGAATGTATCAAACAAGGCGCGTTCCATTTCCTCGCGAAACCCTACGCCGTGGAGGAGCTCCTGAGCCTCTGCACCCGCGCGCTCGACCAGCGCGCACTCGTGCGGGAGACGGCGACGCTGCGGGAGGAGAAAGTGGTGCTGCAAAAGCGCCTGAACGTGGCCGAAGAGCAGCTCGGCCCCGTGGCAATCAGCCGCCGGATGCGGGAAATCGAGCAACTCATCGCGCGTGTCGCACCGAGCGAGGCCAACGTGCTGCTGACGGGTGAGAGCGGCGTGGGGAAAGAGGTTTTCGCCGCCACAGTGCATCGGCAAAGCGCGCGAGCGAGCGGGCCGATGGTGAAGCTGAATTGCGGCGCGTTCCCGGCGAATATGATCGAGTCGGAGCTATTCGGCTACGTGAAGGGAGCCTTCACCGGCGCAGTCACGGCGTTCCCAGGGATGCTGTCCGAGGCGCATGGCGGCACGCTCTTTCTCGATGAAATCACGGAGATGCCCATCGAACTCCAGACGCGATTCCTCCGGGTGTTGCAGGATCGGGAGTTCCGCCCGCTCGGCTCCACGAAGAACTTGCCAGCAGACTTCCGCCTCATCGCCGCGTGCAATCGCCAGCCCGCACAAGCCGTGCAGCAGGGGCGCTTGCGGCAGGATCTTTACTTCCGGCTAAAGACCTTCGAGATCGAAGTGCCGCCGCTCCGTGAGCGCCGCGAGGATTTGCCGAAGTTGACGGATACTTTCCTCCACCGCTTCGCCAAGCAGCTCGGGAAACCCATACCGCAGCTTGCGCCCGAGGTGCTGGAGCTGCTGCGTGCTTACCCATGGCCGGGTAATGTGCGCGAGCTGCAAAACGCCATCGAGCACGCGCTCGTGCTGTGCGACGGCCCGGTGCTCACCCCGCAATTCCTCCCCCGCGAGATCCAACGCCCCGACCTCGTCCCCGCCACCGCCACGCACGCCCCGCAGACTCTCGACGGCATGGAGCGAGAAGCTCTGCTCGACGCCCTCCAGCGCGCAGGCGGCAATAAAAAGCGCGCCGCCGAATTACTCGGCATCCACCGCCCCACGCTCTACGCCAAGCTGAAACGCTTCGGCATCGCGCTGTAGCGGGATTGTGGGTTGCAGGCAAAGGGGCGGGGGTTTGACGGAACTCGGAACTCTTAAGGGGACTCCCGGAAGCTCGGGAGACGCAATCTGGAGTGCGGGGGCATGACCCCGCTCTGGCGGGCGAGGAACGAGCGGGTGGGGAAGTCGCTCCCAAATCCGACAGTGTGCCCACCCGAAGGCCCCTCCAGAGCGGGGTCATGCCCCCGCTCTCCAGATGCACCGCTCGCAAGTCCCAAAATGCGTGTTTCCGAGAGTCCTCTTAACTCTTAACCTCGAACTCTGAACTCCGGGGTTCGATGGCTGCGTTCAGAGTTCGAAGTTCAAATCTCAAATCTCAAATCCTAGCCCACGCCCCCACCCCACCCATGGCCATGATGGCTGCGCGCACTTTGCGCAGGCCCAGCTCCAGGCGCGTCTTGATCGTGCCGAGCGGGATGCCCGTCTGTGCCGCGATCTCGCGCTGGCTGAGGCCGCGATAGAAGGAGAAATGCAGCGCCTCGCGTTGCGGGGCGGGCAGCGTGGCGATCACGCGGGTGAAGATTTCTGCCGTGTCGGACATCGCCACTTCTTCATCCGCCCCGTGGTGCGGCGAGGGCTCCGGCTCTTCGCGGAGACGGTCTTGCGCGCGGCCATACGCCTGCTTAGTCCGCACGCGATCAATGGCGCGGCGGCGGGCGAGCGTCACGATCCAGCCGAGCGCCTTTCCCTTTCCAACATCGTAGCGCGCAGCCTGCCGCCATACTTCGAGGAATATCTCTTGGAGCTGATCGTCCACGTCAGCGTCGTTATTCAAGATGCGCCCCACGACCACGCGCAGCAGCGCCGTGTGGCGGCGATAGAGGATGGCGATAGCCGTATCGTCCTGCGCTTGGATGCGGGCCATGAGCACTTCATCGGTCGGCTCTGTCGCGGTGAAAGTGGGACCGTTGGTGAGTTCTGTTTCTGCAAATGAGTAAAGCATGACGCTCTCCTTTGCCTTCCCCATGCCAAACCCCCTCCACCCTGTCCGGCTCCGTAGAGCGCCGCTGAAAGTGTCGGCATCCGCGACACATGTGTCACCGCACCCGACACGCTGTGAGACGATGCACGGAGCTAGATGCGAAGGCCACATCTGCGCACCAAAGGTGCAAAAGCAAGCCAGCCCAGGGCAGAGCGAGGAACGAGCGCCGCCCTGAGTTGCGATGTAAAATGGTAAAGCCCCAACGGGGCGCAACAACGCTGCTCGACCCGACGGATTGTCGCGCCCCGTTGGGGCTTCGCTCGCTCGTTGCATTTGGAAACCCAGGGCGGCGCTCGTTCCTCGCTCTGCCCTGGGCTGGCTTCTCGCCGGGCCTTTGGCCCTCCACTTCGCCTCCCGACTAGATCACCTTCAGCAAATACAAAACCAGAATGATGAGTAGGATCGTGCCTACGCCGCCACTTGGGCCGTAGCCCCACTTCGAGCTGTGTGGCCATGTGGGCAGCGAGCCGACGAGCATGAGGATGAGGATGATGAGCAGTATTGTTGTCATACTTTGAAATCGGCACAGCCAAGCGCGGTGGATGCACGTATTATGAGAAACATGAATCCCACACCCGAACTGAGCTGGTCGCACCTCGCGCAATTTATCCGCCAGCACACGCACGACGTGCGCAACGATCTGAACGGCCTCGATCTCGAAGCCGCGCTGCTCGCCGAAACCATCCCCGGCGGCGAGGCCAGCGATTCCGTCGCGCGCATGCGCACACAAATCCGCCGCCTCGCCCTCGACCTGCGCGCGCTCTCTGCGAAATTCGCCGACCCACAGCCCGCCCGCGCACTCTACGACGCGCGCGAGCTTTTCCTCATCTGGTGGGATCAGCTCGCCGCCCTCACGCCCGCGCCGACGGTGCGCTGGAGCGATTCCCTCACCACCGAACAGGTGAAAGTGGACGCTGGCACGCTGGCCAATGTCTTCCGCGAACTCCTCGCCAACGCCCAATCCTTTGGCACCGGAGCCCCCCTCCTCGCCGATGGGCGAGTGGAGGAAAAACACGTCGTTTTCGAGCTGCGCGAGCCCAAGGATACCGCCGTGGAAATCGCGAGCTGGGGCCGCGCCCCCTTTAGTGCCATGCGCCACGGCCATTACAGCATCGGCCTTTGGCAAGCCCAGCGCACCATCACCGCGAACGGCGGAGAAGTGCTGCGCCGCTTCGATCCCGAGGCGATGGAGCTCATCACCTCCCTACGCTTCCCGCTCGCGTAAGTAGGGACTCTCGGAAACTCATCGGGAAGGGACGAAAGGGACTTTCTCTTTCGAGAAAGTCCCTTCCGTCTTTTTTTGTCCCTTAAGCCCGAACGCCGCGATTGAGGGCCGAAGGCCCAGATTGATACCAGCCTAGGCCAAAGCAAGGAACGAACGACGGCCTAAGTCTGGACGCGATGTGAAACCAAGGGCTGAATGCCCGATCCACCGCAGCGATTCGCCGGACAAAATAGGCCGGACCTTCGGCCCTTGTTCGCTCACGCCGATCTACCTTGGGCGTTGCCCAAGACTGGTATAAATCCGAGCCTTCGGCCCTCCAATCGCGGCGTTCGGGTTAAGTCCCTCAAAAGCTAGTTTCCGAGAGAGCCCGTCATTTTTAAAAAACTACACGCGTGGTATCCTGCGGCCCATGAGGAAGGAGACGATGAATAGGATGAGGAAGACGACGAAGATGACCTTTGCGATGGCTACAGCAGTGCCAGCGAGCAGGCCGAAGCCGAGGACGGCTGCAATGAGTGCGATGACGAGGAATGAAAATGCCCAGGATAACATAATGATGATTTGGTTGGTTGTGTTGTTGTTGTTGTTAAAAGGTGCGCCTTACGCGGCGACGAAAAGTTTACAACGGCGATCCGCGAGGCACACGCGACCGCTGCGGAGCAAGTCCGTGACGGCTGCGGCCCGCTCGCGGCGGCTGCGGGTGGAGGAGGAAACGGCGAGGATGAAGTCGCCGAGAGTGAGTCCGGCGTGAGGGGCTGTGGATTTAAGACGTTTATTCATACTCTTTCCATTACCTTTCCCCGTGCCACACCCGGCCCACCCTGTTGAGCGAGGGTGGATGGCTCTTTATGCGTCGTGTTTCGCGACACTTGTGTCCCAAAGGCGGACGCTGAGTGAGGCGCGTTAGGGAAACGCTAAATAAAGCCGATCGACGAGTGCGGGGTAGGGTAGGCGTCTCGTCTGCCGAGTTGGGCATCCTGCCCAGATCATCCGAACGAACGAGAGACGTATCGCTCACGAAGGCGCACCGCCCCACGCTCGCGGGGTGCCGATCAGGCGAGACGCTCCCCCGCTTAATGACACAAATAGGACTTCGAGCGATTCAACCATCGCCTTGATAACTTTTGCAAAATCCTACTCACTAACTTCCGATCATACCCTCTCTAAAGTCCCTAAGACCCTAGGCTTTTTGGTGCCGCTCTACTGGATCTCTACGCTCATATCTTTTGTGACCATTTTACTCAGCCGTGCGATGTCCCAATTTGCGGATCTCATGCAGCCGTGGCTGGCCCAGGTGCCGATGCTGTAGGGGTTGTTCGTGCCGTGGATGCCGATGCCGGGCTTATTGAGCGCGATCCAGCCGACGCCGACGGGGTTATTGGGCCCGGCGGGGAGCATGAAGAAATTGGCGGTGCGCACGCCGCGGGCGAGCACGCCTGCGTCCCAGCGGAAAGTGGGCATCGAGGCTACGCCGAGGATGTGCCATTTCCCCGTGGGCGTGGGGTGCTCGGGCGAGCCGGGCGCGATGGGGATGCTGGCGATGATGGTGTCGTTTTCAAAAAGTTCGAGGATCGTGTCTTTGCGATTTATTACGATGCGGCGGGCTTTGAGTGCGGGCTGTTCGGCGTAGTTGCCGGTGTCGGGGACGACTTCGAGCTTGAAGGGCTCTACATTGGGCACGCGCACTTGGTCGCCGACTTTTATTTTGCCAAAAGCGAAGCCTTTATTGAGGCCTTGTAGGAACTCCACGGAGCAATGGTAACGCTCGGCGAGATACTCGAGATAGCTCGTGTAGGGTAGGTATTTGCGCTTCTCTTGCTCGGCGGGTTTGCCGGGCAGGTCGCCGATGTATTTCTGCTCGGTAGCGGCGACGGTGTGGAAGGTATAGACGGGATGGACGCTATCTAGCGGCACATTGGCATCCACCTCGCCCGTCTCCGGCAGGCCGTGGCAACGCTGCCAGCGGCGCAGCGCCATGTTGGCAAATTTGCCCGGCTTGCCGTCAATCATCCCGGGCGAAAACATCTGCTGATCGAGGAAAATCTGGAGCTGTGCGGTAAGCTCGCGCTTTGTCACTAGGATGGCGCGGGGGATTTCCTCCCCCTCGGCAGGCGTGTAGGGCTCAGCCACAGTGGGTGGCGGCACGACGACTTTCGGCACGTCGGCCTGAACGCTCGTGGCGGGGGTGTTGCGCTTTGTAAAAGGCTTTAGCTTTGGCGAGGCCGCGGGCTCTTGTGCAAAGGCGGAGGCCGACAGCGCGACGGCGGCAATCGTGATTGGCGAAAAAATGGAACGAACTAGCATGAGCGCCACACTAGTATGCCATCCGCCGCCACAAACAAGCTCCGCATCGCGCAAATCGCTCCGCTTTGGACTCCCATCCCGCCCGCCACCTACGGCGGCATCGAGTTGCTGCTCGCCCTGCTCTGCGATGGGCTCACGGCGCGGGGCCACGAAGTCACGCTCTTTGCCAGCGGCGATTGCCGCACACGCGCGAGACTGCACGCGACGATCCCCGTGAATCTCAGCGCGCTCATGGCCAGCGGCGATGCGCTCATGCACGAGTATTATTTGAACGCTGTTTTTGCTGACGCCCTCGCGGCGCAAGGCGACTTCGACGTGCTGCACTGCCACCTCCCGCCCACGCACCTGCCTCTCGCCGCCGCCGCGCAGACGCCGTCGCTTTTCACCCTCCACACGAGCCCTCATGCCGACGACGAATGGGCCATGCGCCGCTACCCGCAAGTCGCCATCGCCGCGATCAGCCGTGCGCAGGTCGCGCAAGCATCCATGCGGCTCGGGCGCTCTTTTCCTGTCGTCTATAATGGCGTGGATTTCTCCGCATACACGCCGTCGTATGAGCCGGGGGAATACCTCGCCTTCCTCGGCAGGATGTCTCCACAGAAAAACCCGCTCGGTGCCATCCATATCGCCCGTGCCGCCGACCTCCCCATAGTCCTCGCCGGGCAGCCGCAGAACGCAGCGGAGGAGCATTATTTCGCAGAAAATATCCACCCTCTTGTGGATGGCGACCGCGTCCGCTGGATCGGCCCCGTGGATCGTGCTCAAAAAGCCGAGCTGCTACGCCACGCCGCTGCGCTCCTTTTTCCCATCGCATGGGATGAGCCCTTTGGCCTCGTCATGATCGAGGCCATGGCCTGCGGTTGCCCTGTCCTCGCTACCCATCGCGGCAGTGTGCCAGAAGTCGTGGATGCTGGAGTGACCGGACACACCGCAGCGAGTGCGGATGAGCTTGCAGCCTTGCTCCCCGCCACTCTAGCCCTCAGCCGCAAGCGAGTGAGAGAGCAAGCGGAAGCCCGCTTTAGCCACACAAAAATGATAGACGACTACGAGGCTCTCTACCGCACTCTCGCACGTTAATCCCCGCCCTGCTTTTACAGCAGATGCCCCATCTTCAGCCGTTTCGTCTCCAGATATTTCGCGTTGTGTTTATTCGGCACGGACTTGATCGACACGAGCTCCACGATCTTTAGCCCGTAGCCCTCCAGCCCGATGACCTTCTTCGGGTTGTTCGTCATAAAGCGCATCTTCCGCACGCCGATGTCGTGGAGAATCTGCGCGCCCACGCCGTAGTCGCGCAGCTCGGCGGGGAATCCGAGTTGCAGATTGGCCTCCACCGTATCGAGCCCCTGCTCTTGCAGCTTATAGGCGTGGATCTTTGCAGGCAGGCCGATCCCGCGCCCCTCTTGCTTCCGCATATAAAGGAGCACGCCATTGCCCGCCGCCTCGATTTGCTGGAGCGCGCTGTGGAGCTGCGTGCCGCAATCGCACCGCATGGAGCCGAAGATGTCGCCCGTGAGACACTCGCTATGAACCCGCACGAGCGTCGCTTTTTTCCCCGAGATGTCGCCCTTTACCAGCGCGAGATGATGCGCGCCATCCACGAGCGAGCGGTAGAGATGGAGCGCAAATTCGCCGTAGTCCGTCGGCATCTGCACGACCTGCTCCAGCACCACGAGCTTCTCGCTTTTGCGGCGATGCGCGATGAGCGCCTGGATGCTCGTCATCCGCAGTTTGTGTTTCTTTTTGAAAGTCACGAGCTGCGGCAGCCGCGCCATCGTGCCGTCCACATTCATGATCTCGCAGATCACCGCCGCCGGCTGGAGCCCCGCCAACCGCGCAAGATCCACGCTCGCCTCCGTGTGCCCGGCGCGACGCAGCACGCCGCCTTCTTTGGCGCGCAGCGGGAAGACATGGCCGGGCTGCACGAGCGCGCTCGGCTTGCTCTTCGGATCGGCCAGCACCGAGATCGTCAACGCACGATCCGCTGCGCTGATGCCTGTGCTGATGCCCCTCGCCGCATCCACCGCCACGGTGAACGCTGTCTTTTGCGACTCGCGATTTTCCCGCGCCATCCGTTCCAGCCCGAGCGCATCCGCGCGCTCCTCCGGCAGTGGCACGCAGATGAGGCCGCGCGCGTGAGTGGCCATAAAATTCACCGCAGTAGGCGTCACCTTCTCCGCCGCCATCACGAGATCGCCCTCGTTCTCACGGTCTTCATCATCCGTCACGATCACCATACGCCCCGCGCGTAGTTCGTGGAGCACGTCTTCGATGGAGTCAAAATCAGGCACTTTCGGCATAGCTCCACACGCTGAGGGAATGGCTCAAAGAAAGCAAACAGGGGCTTTGTAAGGGGCGTCTAAATCCCTGATTTCCGCAACTGCCGCCGGAGCACGCGGTGCAGGAGCATGAGCATGACGAGCGAGGTGAGGAGGAGCACCATGGCGTTGCGGAAGTAGATGCTCACGGTCCAGCCGCCGGTCGCTCTGCCAAAGTAGAGGTGGTGTTTTTCCGGGCTGAAAAACGTGTTGATCTTCACGTTGCGGCGGTAGTCGTTTTGCTCGGTCTCGGCTTTGGAGACCATGTCGGTGATCTTTTGATTCGTGTAGAGCTGCTCGGCGGTGACGCCATAGACCTTTGTGCGGAAGTCGCTGCGGGTGGGCGCGCTGCCCGCGATGATCTCGTCCACTCGGCGCATCCGCCGATCAATCTCGCGCGGGCTACCAGCTTCGAGTCCGCTAAGTTGTGCGAGCGTGTCTTTGAGGTCGTCGAGTCGCTCCTCTTCGGTCTCGCTACGCGTGGTTTTAGCTGCGAGTTCCTCCACCATTTCCTGCAAACGATGCTGGCGCTCGGCGAGTGGATTGAGCTTCGCCTGCGCGACGACGAGCGCCTCGTAGCTGTAGTGAGTGGTGATGAGGCGGCTGATGAGTGGGACGTTCAGATGCTTGTCGGTCTCCATGTCGCTCGGCGCTTTTTTCGTCTCGAACCAACGCTGGAAGCGGTAGAGCAGATCGGGGTCGCGGTTCATCTCTTCGTATTTGATGAGTGCGCCTCCGAAGATGAGCTGGGGGATGAGGATGAGCGGCACGAGCATCGCGCCGGTCTTGCTATTTGGCACGAGCGCGGAGACGAGCAAGCCAAGCGAGATGCCGCTGACGGCGGTGAGAAAGGTCCACAGGAAGTAGTCGAAGAACATCCCGCGCACTTCGAGGATGCTATTGCCCACGAGGACGAAAAGCGCGCACTGGAGCGCTGAGAAGACGCAGAGGGTGAGAAATTTCGCCACGACGTAGTAGCTGATCCGCACTTCCAAATTGCGCTCGCGCTGGAGGATCACGCGGTCGCGGATGATGTCCTCCACGCTATTCATTAGTGCGAGGAAAAGGGCGACGAGCAGCGCGATGAAGATGTAGGTGGGGATGTGGAAAGCGGACGCGAAGACGTAGGGATGATCGGCGTCGTCGGTAAAATAGAGCGCCCAGCCGACGATCATCGCCAGCGCGGGCGGGGCAAGCAGCGTGACAAGCAAGCTGGCGACGTTGCGGAGCTTCGAGAGGAATGCGCGGCGGAGCAGCGTGCTAAATTGCAGCCACTCTTCGCGCCAGCGCACTTGGCGCTTTGGCGCAGCGGGCGTGGGATTTGGCGCGTCCAGCTTGCGCGGCTGTGGCGCGGTGAAAGATGCGGAGCTGTCGGCAAAGCTTACGCTGCTGAGTTGAGCAGCGGAGGCGACGCTGCTCGGCGTGGCAGGCTTTGCTTTGCGGAGGATGCTCAATTTTACATCGAGTGTGAGGCGATGGGTCTCGTGACGATCGCGCCAAAAATCCGGCGAGAAGCGGCGCGCGGGGACGAGTTGGCTGTTGCTGCTCTCCTCCAAAATCACGTCGCCGCTGAGGTCGTGCAGCGGCGTCTCCAGGATGTCGAAGCAGAACTCGGGGCGGTCGCTCATCGCTTTCACCGCCTCGGCGTTCATCACTTTTTCCTCGATGGCCGCTTCGCTAAAGTAGTCGAGCATCTCGCTCGGCTTGCCGTGAAAGACGAGCTTGCCACCGCGATCCAGCAGCACCGCTTTCGTGAACATCTGGAACAGGCGCGGACTCGGCTGATGGATGACGACGAAGACGATCTTATTGTGCGAGAGGCCACGGATGATCTCGATGACGTGCTCGCTGTCCTTTGAACTGAGGCCGCTCGTGGGCTCGTCGAAAAGGAACACGTCCGCGCTGGAGATCATGTCTAGGCCGATGTTCAGCCGTTTGCGTTCGCCGCCGGAGAGCGTCTTTTTTTCGGCGGAGCCGACGATGACATCGCGGCGCTCGGCGAGGCCCAGCTCCACAAGGCGCGCATCCACGCGGCGCTCGCGGTCGCGCTTGCCGAGGTGCGGCGAGCGGATGGTGGCGGCGTATTTTAGATTCTCCTCCACGGTGAGGTGATCGTCGAAAGCGTCGTCCTGCGGGATGTAGGCGATGAAGCGTTTGAAGTCGGCGAGGTTCTCGTAGAGCGGCTGGCCATTCAGCAGCACTTGGCCGCGCGAGGGCGGGAGGCGACCGGCGATGGCGCGGAGGAGCGTGCTTTTCCCCGAGCCGCTGCCGCCCATCACGCACACGATGTCGCCGCGCGTGAGGGTGAAGCTGAGGCCGTCGAGCGCCGTCGTCTTGCCGCCGAAGAGGCAGGTGAGGTCGCGCAGTTCCAGCGAGGAGACGATGTTGCGCTGCTCCTCGATGATGCGCTCGCTGAAATCGCAGCGCAGTCCTTGGTCAGCATCTATGCGGATAAAATCATCGTCGCGCAGCTCGCACGTGCCGCCAGTGGGGATGACGTTTCCGCCGACCGTCACCGGGCGATCTGCGGCGACGACTTCGAGTTTACCGACCTTGTTATCGTAGTCGCAAAAGACCTTCAGCAGCACTTCGCCTGCGGTGCCGGGCGAGAGCAGGATGTCGTCGGTATCGAGCAGGCCGGGGTTGTTCGAGACGAGGTAGGCGCTCTTGTAGCTCTTGAGTTGAAAGCGCACGCCGAGCGCGCGGGCGCGGCGGCGGAGGTCGGCGAGTGTGAGTTCCGCATCGTTGTGAAAGATCACGCGGTCTTCGAGCGTGGCGTTCAGCATGGTGCCTTGGCGGAGCGCGACGCCATTAAGCAGCGCGTCCACATCCGCGAGTGCGCGGACTTGCACCTTCAGCCCAAAGCGCACCTCCAGCACGCTGTCACGGCTGCGTGCGCGGGCGAGCTGCACTTCGTCTCGGTCATTCAGCTCCACGAAAACTTGCGTCACGAAGACGCCCTTCTTCGCATTAAAATAATACGCGATGTCTTGGAAAGTGAGCACCTGCTCGTCGAGCACCACACGCTGTCCGTCGAAGATTCGGCAGAACGCCCCCGGCGCGAGCGGCCTCCCGCGCACGTAGATCTGGCGGCGCGCGGCGTTCTTTACCAGCACGAGCGCGTGGTAGCGGAAGGCGATGATGCGCTCCTCGGGGTGCAGGCTTTTCAGCCACACGTCGGCCTGCGCATCGCGGCCAAAGGTGAGCACTTCGAGCGGTAGTTCGCCCGTTTGCGAAAGCGACTTGTCGGCCTTCTCACCACCCTGGAGCTGGTGGACGATCTCAATGGCCTGCGACGCCATGCCCAGCCGATCCATGAATCCGTAGTAAGCGGGCATCTGCTGCTGGTCTTTGCCCGCCTGCGCGATGAGGTCGTAGAGCTGCACGCCGAGCATCACCTTCTGCTCCGGCCCCAGCACCCGCGCGAGGCGGTCGGCCATTTCATCTACATTCTGCTGTTGCCCGAGCGCGTCGCGAAATTGTCGCCGCAAATCCGAATACACACCGCCGGGATAGCCGTGCCGCAACAGCCCCAGCACCGCGTCCACTTCCTCTTCCACGACTTCGCCTTCGCTTTTGGAAAACGCGGCGAGCACTTGGATGACGAGCGGCAAGAGGCTCTGTTCCTCGCTCGGGCGCTTCCTCCCCGCGAGCCGCCGCCAGCCTCGATCAAAAAAGCGACCGACACTTTTCGCCGCAGGCACGACGGTGCGCCGAAGAAAGGAAGTGGCGGCGTTGGCGATACTCATGCGGTGTGCGAGGGAGATAGCAGCGGGAGGGCGGGGCGAGCCAATACAAACTTCGCGTGCAGCCATTGCCACACGCCCCGCGATTCCTTTACCAAAGCAGCATGACATCATCGCATCTCGACGACCTTTTCACATTCATCCGCTTCCCCAGCATCTCCACCGAGCCAGCCCACGCGGGCGACGTGGCGCGCTGCGCAGAGTGGCTCGGGCAAAAGCTCGCTGCCCTCGGGCTCGCGGCGGAGGTGCATCCCACGAGCGGGCACCCTATCGTCGTCGCCCGCAATGAGCACGTCGCCGGGCGGCGCACCGTGATGATCTATGGCCACTACGACGTGCAGCCCGTGGACCCCGTGAGGGAATGGACGACGCCACCTTTCGAGCCCACCGTGCGCGACGGAGTGCTGTATGCGCGCGGCTCTACGGACAACAAGGGGCAGATCCTCGCCCACGTCCTCGGCGTGCAGGAGACGCTGCGCGAAAAGGGCGAGCTGCCCGTGAATCTCATCTTCCTCATCGAGGGCGAAGAGGAAGTCGGCAGTAAACATCTGGAAGAATTTCTGCTCACCCACCGCGAGGCATTGCGCTGCGACATCATCGCCATCTCCGACACCGGTATGATCGCAAAAGAGACCCCCACTTTCACCTACGGACTGCGCGGCATCACCGCGCTGGAAGTGCGCGTGCATGGCCCCGCGAGCGACCTCCATAGCGGCATCTACGGCGGCACCGTGGCAAATCCCGTCACCGCCCTCGCGCGCCTCATCGCCACACTGCACGACGACGAGGGGCGCGTCGCCGTGGCCGGTTTTTACGACGCCGTCGCGCCACTCCAGCAATGGGAACGCGAGGCATGGGCGCGGCTACCTTTTGGCGATGCGGAACTACGCGCCGTCACCGGCGTGAGCGAGCTTTTCGGCGAGGCGGGCTACAGTGGCGTCGAGCGACTCTGGGCGCGCCCCACGGCGGAAGTGAACGGCATCGGCGGCGGCTTCCAAGGCACCGGCAGCAAAACCGTCATCGCCCGCGAAGCCTTTGCTAAACTCACTTTCCGCCTCGTCCCCGGCCAGCTCCCCGCCGACATCCTCGCCAAAGTCCGCGCCCACCTCACCGCACATTGCCCGCCCGGAGTGCGCCTAGAAATCGTGGATGGCCACAGCGGCGAGCCCTACGCCACCGACCCTCATTCCACTTACGGAAAAGCCGCGCAACGCGCCTTATTGATCGCCTTCCCCGGCAAGGAACTCGCACTCATCCGCGAAGGCGGCAGCATCCCCATCGTGAACACCTTTCAGCGCGTCCTCGGCGCGGAGACGCTGCTCCTCGGCCTCGGCCTCCCCGACTGCCACGCCCACGCGCCAGATGAAAATTTCCCGCTGGAAAACTTCCGCGCCGGCATCCGCCTCAACCGCGCCCTGCTCGAAGAACTCGCCCGCGCATAGCCCGTGATGCTCCGCATTTTCCTAGCCCTCCTGCTGTGCTGCACGTCGCTAGATGCCGCCACGAAGAAGCCAAAAAAGCCGCAAACTCCGGCAAAGAAAAAAGTCATCGTGCCCACGCCGCGCGACAACTCTGGCGATGACGCCGCACCCGCGCGAACCGCCAGCAATGTCACGCTCCAGCCGAGCGAGATCCTCGGCTTTGAAAACCAGCCGCGCGCCGTGCAAGCCCTGCTGCTCAAGGCCCTCGCCCTCACACAGCGCGGACTCACGTATCGCTACGGCTCGGACGATCCCGAAAGCGGCGGCATGGATTGCAGCGGCACCGTGAGCTATTTGCTAAAAAGCAGCGGCATCGCAAATGTCCCCCGCGATAGCAGTGGGCTCTACCTATGGGCTCAAAGCGCGCGCACCCTCCACCGCGTGAATGTCACCACGCTTTACGATCCCACGATGGCTGCCCTCCGAGCGGGTGACTTGCTATTTTGGGAAGGCACCTACGACATCCTACGCGACCCACCCACCTCGCACGTCATGTTTTTTCTCGGCATCGAAAAAGCCACCGGCGCGCCCGTGATGATCGGCGCAAGCGATGGCCGCAGCTACCACGGCACCCGCCGCAACGGAGTCAGTGTCTTCGATTTCAAACTCCCCAGCGCCAGCAGCACCGCGCGCTTCGTAGGCTACGCACGTGTGCCGGGAATATAGGCAGCGACGGTAATAGCGGCAGCTTCTCCCCTCGCCCTCCAACCACTAGCGCACCGCCCTCCGGATAATGACAACCCCCCTCCAACCACTAGCGCCCCGCCCTCCGAGTGATGGCAGCCACCCTCCAACCACTCGCGCATTGCCCTCCGAGTGATAACAGCCGCCCTCCAACCACCAGCGCTCCACCCTCCGAGTGATGACAACCTCTCTCCAACCACCAGCGCCCCGCCCTCCGAGTGATGACAATCTCCCTCCAACCACTAGCGCCCCGCCCTCCGAGTGATGACAACCTCCCTCCAACCACCAGCGCGCCACCCTCCGACCTCGGATTATCTCTGTAAAAGCGCCGCCTACCCACCTCCGACCACTTTCCCCTTGGCAAACCGCGCCGAAAGCAACACAACGCCTCCGTCCACTAATTCAGGAAACCTCTTGGAACTCTGAACTTCTAAGTTCGAAGTTCAGAGTTCGAAGCTCACAGAGGCGCCCTTCATCTAACCACCTACACAAAGAACACCATGAACGACCGTGACCAACTCCGCGAAGACCGCCTCACCCGAATCCAAACATTTGGACGCGAAAACACCGCCGACTTTACCGAAAACAGCAAAGGCAAAGCCCTCTTCGGACGCATAGATCAAGACCTCACCGACCTCGCCCTCGCGAAAGTCGGCCAAATCCCCGGACGCGCCAGCAAAGCCACCCTCCTCGACGCCCTCTGGCTCGACTTCAAAGCCATCGCCCGCACCGCCCGCAGCATCGGCCCCACAGACCTCGGCGGCAGCACCGCCGACTACGCCATGCCCGACGACTTCACCGAAGCAAAAATCAAAACCCACGCCCTAAAACTCCTCCGCACGCTCGAAAACAACGACAACGCCATCGAAAAAGGCGGCGACACCGCCGCCCAAAAAACCGCCAAGGCCGCTCTCCGCGCCCAATTCATCGCCTGGGAAATCGCCCCCGATTTTGTCGAAGATCTCCGCGCCGACTACGACGCCCTCCTCGCCGCCACCCAACACAACCAAGCCGAAAACCAAGAAGGCATCGAAAACACCGAAGCCATCACCCAACTCCTCCTAGCCGCCAGCCAAGACGTAGAAGCCCTCGATACCCTCATCCAAAACAAATACGCCCGCCAACCCGAAAAACTCCACGTCTGGCAAACCGCCAGCCGAATCCACCGCTCCCCCCAACGCGCAAAGAAGCCCGCTACCGGAGCCACCACACCTCCCGCCCCAACCCCATAAGCTCCCGCCCATGCTCCGCGCAGTGATGGATACGAATGTCCTCTACGCCGCGTTTCGCTCGCGCCTCGGTTGTTCGTTTAGTGTATTCACCGCCCTGCGGCGTGGTCACTGGACAGCCATTCTCAGCAATCACCTCATCCACGAATACGAGGAAATTTTAAAACTCCATGCCTTAAAACTCGGCCTCACATTCGCCGATGTGGATACTCTGCTCGACGCCATCTGCGCCCGAGCCGAGGAATGGCAACTCGCCCCCGGTTGGCTCCCCATCCTGCCAGACCCAGACGACGAACCACTCGTGCAGCTTGCCTACGACTCCACCGCCCGCCGCATCGTCACCCACAACCTCCGCCACATCGCCCCAGCCCGCGCACTCGGTATCGAGGTCTTGCCCCCGAGCCAGTTTAGCGCGATAATTTCCACATCATGACGCTTCACATCGAACTGCCTGAACCGCTCGCCCGCCAAGCCCGCGACCTCGCCGCCCGCGAGCACATCACCGTGGACAGCCTCATCGCCACCGCCCTCGCCGCCCAATTCGACCACACCCCCCAACGCCCCACCATCGCCGAACGCGCCGCCCGAGTGGACTGGCAACGTGTAGATGAAATTCTCGCCCGAGTCCCCACCGCCCCGCCAGTGCCGGGGGATGAGATGCCCTCATAATAATCCCGATACAGCCGCCAACAAGTTACTTGCCCATTCAGAAAATTCTAACACCCCCCCACGCCCACGCGTTTACCACACCGCCCATTAAGCCGAAGGCTCAGCCGGAAAGCAGCTGGTCGGAGCAAGCCACCGAACCCACGCAGTGCTTGAATGGTGCTGCGCAGACCTTAAAGAGCCGATTATGCCGTTTGAGGTGCGCTAGATTCTGGGACCAGAACCCGCTAAAGGAGGAACAAGAATGGAGACTCTGTTGGCACTTTGTTTTGGAGGAGTCGCTTTCTATTTCTGCTCATAGCATTTTTCGGAAATAACCTGACTATACAAAGGAGACTACGAAGAGCGCGAAGAGCAGATGGGAAAGACAGAAGCCATCACTGCTTCGCGTCCCTCGCGTTCTTCGTAGTCTCCTTCTTTCTGAAAAATGGGATCAGTCGCGGTGGTAGGGCAGGCCGGCATTGAGCGTGCGGGCGCGGTAGAGCTGCTCTAGGACGAGGACTAGGGCGAACTCGTGTTGCAGCGTGAGGGGACTCAGCGACCAGCGGAAATCGGCTTTTCCGCGCAGCGCGTCCGTGTGGCCATCCGCCCCGCCGATGAGGAAGGCCACGCGCTTGTGCCGCGCTTGCTCCCAAGCTGTGATCTTGGCCGCGAGGCCGCGCGAGGTGAGCGCCTCGCCGCGTTCATCTAGCACCACTCGCAGGCATCCCTCGCTGCGAGCCAGCAGCGCTGCGCTCTCCTGTTCGCGGGTGCTCGCTTTGAGCGACTCCATTTCCACCCCGCCCCACGGCCCGAGGCGCGGTGCATACTCCTCCACGCCCGCACGGGCAAAAGGTAGGCGCGGCTTGCCGATGGTGAGTATTTGGAGTTTCAAAACGTGCGACTGCATACACGCGGCGGGCTGCGCGGTAAAGCGGGGAACTCCGAACTTCGAACTCCGAACGGCGCGCTCGATGCAGCAGGTTCGAAGTTCAGAGTTCAGAGTTCAGAGTTCGAAGTTCGCAGCCGTTCCCTTCACCCATCTCCACAGACTCCACGTTCGCAAAAAATCAGCGTTTATCCCCTCCCCCATACCGTCCACACTGCGCGCGCCAATGACTGATCGCATCGCTACATTCCAAGCCGCCAAGGACCGCCACGAGCGCATCGCCGTGCTCACTGCCTACGATTATCCCACCGCGCGCTTGCTCGATGAAAGCGGCGTGGATGCTGTGCTGGTGGGCGATTCCCTCGGCATGGTCGTGCTCGGCTACCCGGATACGACGCTGGTGACGATGGCCGATATGCTCCACCACACTCGCGCCGTCGCCCGCGCCGTGCAGCGCGCGCTCGTCATTGCGGATCTCCCATTTGGCAGCGACGCCACGCCCGCGCGCACCGTGGAGGACGCGCGCCAACTCCTCGCCGCTGGAGCCCACGCCGTGAAGCTCGAAGGCGGCAGCACGCACCTCGCCCACTACGCCGCGCTCGCCGCCGCGAGCATCCCCGTGATGGCCCACATCGGGATGCAGCCCCAGCGCGTCCGCATCGAGGGCGGCTACCACATCAAAGGCAAGACGACCGAGCAGGCCAGCGCGCTGCTGGAAGACGCTGTGGCGGTGGAAAAGGCGGGCGCATTTGGCCTACTGCTGGAACTCGTGGTGCCCGAGGTCGCGCACGCCATTACGCAGCGCGTAAAAATCCCCACCATCGGCATCGGTGCAGGCGCAGACTGCGACGGCCAGGTGCTCGTGCTGCACGACGTGATCGGCCTCTTCCCGTGGTTCAAGCCGAAGTTCGCCACCCAGCGCGCCGATGTCGCCGCCGAGATCCGCCGCGCCACCGAGGACTTCGTGCGCGGGGTAAAAAAGTAACGCTCCTTCCAAAATTAAGCAGACGCCTAGAAACAGGAGGGACTTGTATGGCCGGAGCGCGCGCATCCTGCGTGCAGCGTTGGGCATCTTGCCCAGCGCATGAGAGACGAGCCACTCGAAGAAGAACATTTCTCTTACTCCGAGCGCCGCACTGCGCCGGGCAGGATGCCCGCCGCTACACGCAAGATGCGTGCGCTCCGTCCACACAGGCCGCTCGGCTTCGTGGTGGCTTCTTCATTTTGGAAGGTAGTGTAAACGCCTACGCGAAACGATACGCCTCCAGCATCCGCGCGCGGAAGTGCTGCCATGTGAAATGCTCCACCACCCGCTCGCGCCCGGCAGCGCCAAGGCTGGCGGCGAGAGAGCGGTCGCGGTAGAGGCGCTCAATGGCGGCGGCGAGAGCGGCGGGATTATTCGGCGGGATGATGAGGCCATTCACCCCATCCTGCACGATGTCGCCCGCCTCGCGCGTGGTAATTTGCGGGATGCCGCAGGCGGCGGCTTCGTAGGTGCATTTCGCACTGCCCTCACATTCGCTGGGGAAAATGTGGACGGCGGCGGCGCGAAACTCCTCCTCCACGCGAGGCACAAAACCGCGCACCACAATGTCATCCCCCGCACACTCACGCAGCACCGGCTCGATCTCGGGATGCACGGTGCCCACGAGCACCAGCTCCGCATTTTTCAGCGCGAGCTGCCGCCACACTCGGAGGAGATGATGCACGCCTTTGCGCTCCGTGACTGCACCGACGAAGACCGCGCGAAACTTCTCCGGCACTCGCTCGGCGGGCGTGAACCGCTCCACATCCACCCCGCGCTGATGGCGGAAAAGCTTCGCCTGCGGGACGCCTGCGGCGAGGAAGGTTTGCTCCGCGATTTCGCTGAGGACAAGGATGCGATCCGCGAGCGCGTATTCCTCCAGCATCTGGTGGCGCGAGATGAGTAGCCCTTGCTTCCAGCCCGCCCAGCCGCGCAGCGCCGAGGCATCTATCTCGCTGCGCGTCTGCCGCAGCGGCTTGTCTTTGCCCTTGTGCCTGTGCCACGTCGGGATCTCCAGCAAACTCGGGATGCCGCGCTCTTTTGCCACGCGCAAAGTGCGCAGCGCATCACCACTCCAGCCGTGGAAAGTGCTCCACTCCCCGCGAGCGAGCCGTTGCGCCGCCGCGCGATCCAGCGCGTGTTTTTTCGCCCCGTAATAATGCTCACTACCCAGCCCGCTCAACAGCCGCACGGGGTGCCAGCGGAGCGTGTGGATGCGGGCATCTGGGAGCTCGCTGCGGTTTTCAAAAGCGAGCGCGTGCCAATCCAGCCGCGCCGCATCGAGAGCGCGGAGCGACTCCAGCGCCACAGCATCCAGCCCCGAGCCGCCGATCCGCGCACTGGTCGTATAAAAGATGGGATTCAAAGTGTGCGCACACTGAATGAAAGAATGAGAAATGGCGAAACCCGAATGACGCGCACCGACACTTTCCCCATCAGCGGAATGAAAAGTTGGGAGATCAATCCTGCGATCCAAATGGGCTGCGCGCAACTTTGCCCTTGCCAATCAGCGCCGCGATTTGCATCTTCCGCCCCTCGCGTTGCGAATGGGGTCTTAGCTCAGTTGGTAGAGCGCCTCAATGGCATTTTTTCTTTGCCGTATGTGGACTTAAATGACCCCGAAATGAATATGTGGAGTCCACTCAGGGCTGACATTGAAAATGAACTCTGATCGTTTATTGCCGTGTTCAGGCCTGAGAGGGACAATTGGAGCCCTGTTCTGGCTTACAAAGGGGGACTGATCGGGGGGACTGATGCTTACACCTTGTCCCCACTTAAAGACGACGCTAGCGCAGGGAGTTCCGCAAATTTGCGCAATGAAATAAACCGCGCCACTGCCGCAAACTTGCATAAAGCACCTCCGGAGTGGGCAGGTTGTTGAGCGTCTCCACGAAAACAGTTCACCAGCTTGAGCATAGCTTCAAGAACGCGCTTCCCTTGGGCTGTGGGCTCAATGCCCGCGGTTTCGTGACCCTAGCAAAACTCTGCCATTGCGGGATTGCCCCGCCGTCCGGCTCCCCTATACCACCAGCATCATGAATCACTCCAGCCGCACATCACTCCGCGTTTTTCTTTCGCTCCTCATCCTCATCGGCATCACGTGCCTGATGGTGGATACCGCCATTGCCGCTGAGCCCGCCGCCGAAAATCCCGGCATTGAGGGCGACGGCGAATTCATCGTCGGCCCCGAATACACGACCGACAAAGACCTCACCGACCTCGGCGCTCCAAAGGGAAAATCATTCGAGTTCACCATGAAGCTCGCCGACAGCAAAATCTTCCGGGGCGACGACAAGACGCTCGAACCGGACAAGAAAACCGTCCGCACTGAGCGCAAAATTTCCGTATACATCCCTGCCGCCTACAAAGACGGCACTGCGGCACCCTACCTTATCATCCACGACGGTCCCGGCCCGTTGAAATCCGTGCGTAACGCCCTCGACAATCTCACCATCTCAAAGGACGCGAAGCGCAAGTTGCCCGCTTTCATCGCCATCGCCGTGGAAAACGGCGGCAACGACGGCAAGAATAGCGAGCGCGGTCTGGAGTATGATACGATGTCCGACCGGCTCGCCCGCTTCATCGCGGAGGAAGTTGTTCCAGCCGTGCTCGCAAACGCCGACATCAAAGCCGCCTACCCCAAGCTCGCCTTCACGAAAAATCCGTGGGGCCACGCCACGATGGGGTGCAGCTCCGGCGGCGCGGCAGCGCTGATCATGGGCTGGTCCCGGCCCGACCTCTTCCGCCGCATCATCGCCTACTCCGGCACCTTCGTGGATCAGCAGGATGACGACGCCCCCGAAGAAGCGAAGTATCCGCACGGAGCTTGGGAATTCCACTCCGGCATGAAGCTCATCGAAGCGAGCGAGGTAAAGCCGCTACGCATTTTCTCCCACGTCTCGGAAAACGATATCGGCGCCAAGGCAGCCGAGGACGGGCATCACAATTGGGTGATGGCCGGCCAGCGCACCTCCGCCGCGCTAACCGCCAAAGGCTACCACCATCGCTTCGTCTTCAGCAAAGCAACCGGCCACTGCGACGGCAAAGTCTTCAATCAAACGCTGGCCGATACGCTCGTGTGGACTTGGACCGGCTATCGCGGGGAGTGATGACGCTCGCGTAGTTCGGATACGGTGCAGCCGTTCCGGAAAGCAGCCTGCCTTGGTGAAAGCCATCGCTTTGGGGTTTCTTGCGTCGCCCTGCTTCCTAGCGCGTGGAGTTAGGAGTTTCGGCTTCCAGCACACGGCCAGCGGCACACTGTCCGCCGATTACCCCGCATGACCTTATGCCTTCGCACTGCTTTCGTCGCCGCCATCCTTTTCAAGACTCTCTCCGGCCACGCCGCGGTGGCGGTCAAGGTGCGGACGAAAGCGGACATTGAGGCAGCCACGCGCCTCCAGGTTTTTCTCGACCGTGCGGAGTTCGCTCCGGGAAAGATTGATGGGCACTATGGGGAGTTCACGCTGAAGGCGCTCGCCCTGTATCGCGAGGCACACGGTGGACCGCCCGCACCCGCTGCCGCGCCAGCTCCCGCACCGCCGACCAAAAAAGCCAAGCACACCCCGCAAGTCGCGCCGGACACCACCGGCCTCGATCTCCCGAGCCTCGACCCCGTCTTTCTCAACTACACCGTGATGGAGGCCGACTTGAAGGGCATCGGTGAACTCCCCGCTTCCGTCTCCGAGCAGGCGAAAAAGAAATCGCTGCCCTACAAAAATGCCGTCGAGGCCATTGCGGAGAAATTTCACACCGATCCCGATTTTCTCGCGGAGCTGAACCCCGGCAAAACCAAGGCGATCAAGGCAGGCGACGCGCTCAGCGTCCCGAATGTCGAACCCTTCGAACTGCCCGAGGTGAAGGATCTGCAGCCCGGCAACGAAATCCCGGCACAGGCCGCCAATGACTTCGACGAGGAAGCCCCCGCGAAGAAGACGAAAGGCAAGCCAGCCCCCAAGGTGCCAGCAAGCGAACCCGCCGCACCGACCACGGCGGTGAAAGTGGACGTGAAGACCAATTTACTCACCGTCTATGAAAGCGAAAAACTCATCGCCGCCTATCCCGTGACCATTGGCTCCGTGCAGACGAAATCGCCGGTCGGGGATTGGATCGTGCGCGGTGTGGCGAAGATGCCGAATTTTCGCTACGACAAGGCGATGCTCAATCACGGCAAGCGCAGCGGCGATTTCCACATGCTCCCGCCCGGCCCTAACAATCCCGTGGGCGTCATCTGGATTCAGCTTAACAAAAAGGGGATCGGCATGCACGGCACGAATGACCCCGACGGCATCGGACGCAACGCCAGCCACGGCTGCGTGCGGCTGGCGAATTGGGACGTCGTCCGTCTCGCCGCGAAAGTGAAAGCCGGCGTGCCCGTCTCAATCCACTGAAGGCGCGGCCTCGCGGGTGCGGGATCCAAATTCCGGCAACTCCGCCATCACCCGGCCCAGCGCTCGCACGTATCCGCGCGAAAAATCGCATCATCCTCAATCTTGAAATACGCCTCGATCCCATTCATCGCCGCATCCTACGCCATCCGTAGATGCAAGCAAAAACAACCCAAAGCCCCTTCGCTCGCGCGAAACCAAAAAGCGTCGGTGAGCGTCAAATGCGCAGGAGTTTTATTAATGTCTGCGCATTTTTAATCGCAAATCGATCGCGATCATTATTGAAATACACCCAAACACGGGACGCTCCACTTTGCCGTATCTTTTCAGCCCATACGGCCAGTTCGTTGGGGCTATAATCGTGACGATACCATTATTTGATACCGTGGAAACGGACATAAATATCTTCGGCAGTTTTCACCAAGTCATCTGGTAGCTGTGGCCCACTGCACGAACAAAAGATGGCTTCAAATTGCTCCACGGTGGGTATGCGCCGCACGGGTTGCTGAGGCTTCTTCCAAGGAGTCTTGAGTTTCTTTGCTGGGAACTCCGCAATCATGCGGTCTTTGACGGCAATCTCGAAAAGCTGTTTCAGAAAGCCAGCGTAACGATTGTAGGTAGTGTTACGCAATCTCGGCTCCTGAATGGCCAACCATTCGTCCAGTTGAGAGGGTCTGATATTCCGCACCTGAAAATCCAAACCGTGAGGCCACCACTTGATAAACGAATTGATGATAGCGTTATTGGTGACCTGCGTGTTCTGCACCATGCCTTGGGTGACAGCTCGAAACCGGGCAATGAGTTGATTGAGCGTAGTCTTTTCCACCTCCGTGTCCACCTTCTCCAAATTGGTCACCCATTCTTTGTAGCGACGCTCCGCGATCTTCCTGTCCGCAGTTTCCAAGCTACGTTCTTTGCGACGACCATGCACTTTTTTGACCCCGTAGTAACGTCCGTTTTTTGAGTGGCGATAGAGGCCAGGAAAATTGGCAACTTTGACGTAAAGCTGGATGCTGCTGTCTGTGACTTCGATGGACATTTGCTCGCGTGAGGGGTTGGACTTGGACAGAATTTGTTGAGACATGATGATGTCCAAGTGCGACGGGAGCAGGGCCTCTTCAAGGGATTGTTTTCTGCACGCAATTGAACGCCTTTTTTCCGCAACAGACCCCCTGCCCCCAACAAGGACTGCACAGGACTGATAAGGTTTCTCTTGACCCAAAACAGTGGCCTGATATTTTCACCGCTCTTCCGAATACCGGGGAGGATAAACGGGGTGACTGGGGTGCTTTTTAACAGCGCTTCCACTTCGCTCAAACTCACTGGTATCGCGTTGCGAATGGGGTCTTAGCTCAGTTGGTAGAGCGCCTCAATGGCATT
>JAYVQK010000053.1:0-10436 GCA_043757005.1 Verrucomicrobiaceae bacterium | reverse complement strand
TCCTCGGCGTCTCCGTCGGCACGCGCTACGACCGTGCGCAGGTGATGTTTGGAGAGATCGTGAAGCGCGCGCCTTTTCACAAACTCGCGGCGATGTCGCAGTTTAATATCGGGCAGGCTTTAGAAAAAGACGCCAAGCCCGCCGAGGCCATCGCAGCGTATCAAGAAGTCATCTCCCGCTATCCCGGCGACGCCGTGGCAGACGACGCGCATTACCAGATCGGCTACGTGCGTCTGCACGAGACGCAGGAGGGCAGCTACGATCAGGCAGATCGTGTGAAGGCGCGCGACTCGTTCGAGGATTTCCTGAACCGCTACCCCGCCAGCGAGAAAGCGGCGCAAGCTCGGCAAAACATCCAGACTCTCGCCAATGTGGACGTGAAGGGCACCGCCGATATCGCCCGCTATTACGACAAAGCGAAGAACTACAAAGCCGCCGCCATCTACTACAGCGAAGTCATCAGCCTCGCTCCCACGGGCACCGAGGCCGACTACGCGAAAAAGCGCCTCGGCGAACTCAAAAGCCTCGTCGGCGCGGATGCCCTGCGCTCCGGCCCGGAGAAAGCCGAGAGCGGCGCAATGGCCCTCGCCCGTCGTCATGCGCTTTCAAAAGTGGACATCGCCAGCCGCCCGGACTTCAACGGCCCGCCGATCAATTACCCTTTCGTTTCACTGCCCGGCGGCGCGCATCCGCAGATGCGAACCTCGCCCATCGGCCCCGTCGTAGAGCCCGCTTTACCCACCGGCGACCCGCTGCAAAATGGCGCACTCCCGCCGCCGCTGCCCGCAGGCGACCCACTGCTCGCGCCCCTCGCGCCCGCTCCAAAAGCAGACGCGCCTGCCGCTGACGACTCCACCGTGCCCGTGAAACCCAAGGCCGCGAAAAAGAAATGAAGGCTGCACTTTCCGCCCTCGTAGCCCTGTTCCTATGCGGCTGCGCGGGCTACACCGTCGGCCCCATCCGCCCGACGCCGATGAAAAATGTGCGCCGCATTTGTGTGAAAAATTTTAAGAACGACACGCTCGAACCCCGCGTGGGCGTGCTGCTCGCCAGCTCCCTCATCAAACAACTCCAGCTCGACACCACCTACGAAGTCACCGACGAGGCCCACGCCGACGCCATCCTCCAAGGCACGCTCGACGAGAAGCAACGCCGCCCCGCCCGTTCGCTGCGCGGCAACACGCTGCAAACCCGCGAATACCTGCTGAACCTTCGCGCCCACTACATCGTCACCGAAGCCAAAACGGGCCGCGTGCTCGACAACCGCAAAGTCACCGCCAGCACGAGTTTCTTCGTCACCGGTGCCGCCACCGGCCAGAGCCTGCTCATCGCCGACTCCAATCAAGACGAAGCCCAAGCCCTCCCCCTCGCCGCCGAAGACCTCGCCATCCGCATCGCCAGCCTTGTGAGCGAAGGCTGGTAGGCACCGGAGCGTTAAAAATTAAGAGTTAAGAGTTAAGAGTTTTTCTGAACGCCAAACAAAAACTCTTAACTCTTAATTTTTAATCTCCAAAACAACACCATGCTCTACCTCGTCCCAACCCCCATCGGCAATCTAGGCGACATCACCGTCCGCGCGCTGGAGGTGCTGAAAAGCGTGGACGTCATCGCGTGCGAAGACACCCGCCACAGCGGCAATCTCCTCCGCCATTTCGCCATCGCGAAACCGCTCGTGAGCTACCACGAGCATAATGAAGCCCGCCGCACCGCCGAACTTATCGAGCAACTTGCCGCCGGCAAAAGCGTCGCCATCATCACCGACGCGGGGATGCCCGGCATCAGCGACCCCGGACACCGCCTGCTTCGCGCCTGCCAGCAGCGCGCCATCCCCTACACCATCCTCCCCGGCCCCAGCGCCGTGCTCACCGCGCTCATCGGCTCTGGCTTTGATTCCGAGAGCTTTTACTACGGCGGCTTCCTGCCCGTGAAAAGCGGAGGCCGAGAGCGCGAACTCCGCGCCGCCGCTGCCCGCGAAGAAACCAGCGTCTTCTTTGAGTCCCCCCATCGCATTTTAAAAACCCTCGCCGCCGCTGTGGACTTCCTCCCAGGTCGCAATCTCTGCGTCGCCCGCGAACTCACCAAGACCTTCGAGGAATACCGCCGAGGCCCGGCCCCCGAGCTGCTCGCGCACTACACCGCTCACCCCGCAAAAGGCGAGATCGTCTTCCTCGTCGCCGCACTGTGAGGGGCAGGGTTGATGGTTCTTTGTTGATGGTTGATGGAGCACAGCCGCGCGTGCCGCGCGTCCATCAACTCTGCATCTGCCTCCTCCTGCTTCTCGCCGCTTGCACGGACTCGCGCCATGCTGCGCAAAAACAGCTCCGCGAAATCGGCACGCCCCGCCTCCGGCACGATGCCGCCATACTCTACAAGCAGCTCTTTTCCTCCCCATCGGCGGACTCCCTCACCCTCAAGCCCTCGCAATGGCCCGCCAGTTTTGCGCTCCTCCGGCCCATGCAAGTGGGGGCCTCGCGCGATGGTTTCACGCTCACTCTTGTCGGCAAAAACAGCACTCAAAGCGGGCTCCACATTGCCCCCGATGGCATGAGCGCCACGCCCAAAGCGAGTCACGCGAAATACCAAAAGATAGAAGACGGCATCTATTGGTATTCTATCGTGGAGTGATTCAGTTTCTTTCTTGAGCCAGCCGCGTTTGTGATTTGGGTGGCGGCAGTGATCGAGCGAAGTGCGCAGCCAGCAACGGGCATTTTTACAAATCAGAAACGACAATGGCCTTGACGATCACAGCGCGTCGCCGCTTCACTCCGTGCGCCCAATTTCACTACCCAGCACACACTTTACTCATGTCTAAAAAAGTTAATATCGCCATCGTCGGACTCGGCTTCGGAGCAGAGTTCATCCCGATCTATCAACGCCACCCGAACGCGAACCTTTACGCGATCTGCCAGCGCGACCCGAAGAAACTCCAGACCATCGGCGACAACTTCGACATCGAAAAACGCTATACCGATTTTAAGGATCTGCTGAAGGACCCGAAAGTGGACGCCGTGCATATCAATTCGCCGATCCCCGATCACGGCTGGATGACCCTCGCCGCGCTCAAGGCGGGCAAGCACGTGAGCTGCACTGTGCCCATGGCCACGACCATCGCGGAGTGCAAAGAGATCGTCGCTTTAGTCAAAAAAACCGGCCTGAAATACACGATGGCCGAGACCGTCGTGTATGCCCGCGAGTATCTCTACATGAAGGAACTGCTCGATACCGGGAAGCTCGGGAAGCTCCAGTTCGTGCAAGCGAGCCACCAGCAGGATATGGACGGCTGGCCGAACTACTGGCCCGGCCTCCCGCCGATGTGGTATGCCACGCACTGCGTCGGCCCCGTCTCCGGCCTCATCGGTGCTCCGGCGGAATACGTCTCGTGCTTTGGTAGCGGCACCGTGCGCCCCGAGCTGGCGAAGAAATACGGCAGCCCATTCGCCGTGGAGACTGCGCACATCAAATACAAAGGCAGCGACGTCAGCGCGCGCATCATCCGCTCGCTCTTCGACACCGCCCGCCAATACCGCGAGAGCATTGACGTGTATGGCAGTAAGGCCAGCGTGGAGTGGCCGCTCATCGAGCACGACGGCCTCGTGATGCACACCGCCAAGCTCCCCGAGCCGAAGATCCCCAAGAAGATCAAATGCCCCGATTTTGCCAAGCGTCTGCCCAAAGCGATCCAGCCCTTCACCACCGGCGGCGTCTATGGCGGCAAAGGCAAAAAAGGCCACCTCTCCTTTACCCAAGGCGCAGGCCACGGCGGCAGCCACCCGCACCTCGCGAATGAATTCGTGATGTCGCTCGTAGAGGGCCGCGACCCATTTCCCAACGCCAAACAATCCGCCAACTGGACCTGCGTCGGCCTCTGCGCCCACGAGAGCGCGATGGCAGGCGGCAAGATTGTGAAATTGCCAAGCTGGTCGCTCTAGGGCATCTTCCGCGCATGGCTACCGCCGTCACATACAGCAAAGTTCTCAAAATTGTGGATCAACTCGCGGCCAAAGACCGTGATAAGTTGTTTCTCGAAATGAGAGAGCGTCGCCGTAAAGTGTGGGTGGCGAAAATCGAGGCTGCAACTGAAGAGGTAATGAAGGATTACCGCGCTGGTAATCTGCGGGCCGTTTCTTCTCCCGAAGAAATCAGAGCCCTCTGTCAGGAAATCTATAACTCAGATGAGGAGTGAAATATCTCGCGCGCTACTTTCAAGTGCTCGCTTTGAGCGCGCCATCAAACACCACATCGGGCGCGATAAGAAGCGACTACTCTGCATGGTCGAAACTTTCCTCCAAATGCTCGCAGACCCGCGAGATGCGTCGCTCGAAACCCACCCCTTGCGCGGGGCAAAGCAAGGACTGCTCTCATGCTCCTGCGGTTACGATTGCCGCATCATCTTCCGCATTGAGTCTGGCGCGCGACCTCACACCGAGGACATTATCTTGATTGATGTCGGCACACACGATGAAGTCTATTAAATTTTGCCCCTCACAAGAGGCAATCCAATCCCTCCAACAACTAACAACCAACCAACACACCCAACTACTACACAACTATGTCAGCAAAAACTGAAGGCATCGCGCCAAACGCCAACCGGCTCCTATTAGCCGGATTCATGGCCATCCTCGCCGCAGGCGTCGGATTCGCCATTCGTGGCGGTATTTTCGATAACTGGGGCAAAGAATTCGGATTCACCGGGGCACAACTCGGTTCCATCGGCGGAGCAGGTTTATCCGGCTTCTGCTTCGGCATCATCATCGGCGGCATCATCTGCGACAAAGTCGGCTACGGCAAACTCGTCGTCGCAGCCTTCCTCCTCCACATCGTCTCGGCGTTTGTGACGTTTGCCGCCGTGCCCGGCGATGGCAGCGCAGCCGCGCAATCCACCGCATACAATTTCCTCTTCGGTGGTATGTTCATCTTCGCGTTTGCCAATGGAACCCTCGAAGCCGTGGCAAATCCTCTCGTGGCCACGTTGTTTCCTAAAAACCGCACGCACTATCTGAACATCCTCCATGCAAGCTGGCCAGCGGGCATGATCGTCGGCACCGCGCTCGGCTGGTGGCTCGACGACATCCAGCAGCTTCACTGGAAGTATCAGCTCGCCCTTTACCTCGTCCCTACCGCTATTTACGGCTTTATGTTCCTCGGACAGACATTCCCAAAATCCGAAGCCGCTGCAAAAGGCGCAAGTCTCGGCGAGATGTTCAAAGATGTCGGCATCCTCGGAGCGATGGTCGTCTCTGCGCTGCTCGTATTATTCTGCGGCAGCTTCCTTCCCCTCTTTGGTCTATCGCCTGATACGGCACAGACTGTCGGTTATGTCGTCGGCGGTGTTGCGGTGATTGCAGTGGGCATCCTCACGAAATTCTCTATTGGCTCCATCCTCCTTTTCGTGCTCTTCGTCACCCACCTGCTGATCGGCTCTGTGGAACTCGGCACCGACCAGTGGATCCAGTTTATCACTGGCAGCCTCTTCAATTCGCAACAGGGCAAAATCCTGTTCCTTTGGACATCGGTGATCATGTTTAGCTTGCGCTTCTGCGCGCACTGGATCGAGAAAACTCTCAAGCTCTCGCCCATCGCACTGCTGCTGGTTTGCTCCATCATTGCAGCCATCGGGCTCCAGCTCTCCAGCACGATGAAGACCTTCGAGATCGCACTCGTCGCCCTCGGCATCTACGCAGTCGGCAAGACCTTCTTCTGGCCAACCATGCTCGCAGTAGCCTCTGATCGTTATCCACGCACAGGCGCTGTCGCCATCTCCATCATGGGTGGCATCGGGATGCTCTCCGTCGGCACCATCGGTGGCCCTGGCCTAGGCTACTTGAAAGATCGCTTCGCAGGGGAGGAACTTAAAACCGCAGATGCGGCGCTTTTTGAGGAATACAAAGCTGCTAAACCCAGTAACTTCCTGAATATCGCGTCCACCTCTGCTTTTGGCCTCGATGGTAAAAAGCTCGGCGATGCCAAGGAAGCTAAGACCCGCACTCCTGCACAGGAAAAGGTCGTCGCAGCCGATCAAGCCAGCGACCGCAAGACGCTTAAGTTTGACAGTTACATCCCGATGACCATGGCCGCGATCTACCTTCTGATCCTGCTCTACTTTAAAACCATCGGTGGCTACAAAATCCTCACGATTGATGAGGAAAAAGCGTAACCAACCACCAAAGTAAAAAATCCCGCAACGGGGCACAGAGCAATCTGTGCCCCGTTTGCTTTTTTGATATTAGCGCGGCAGATTCTGCGATGTGGTGGGAGGGATAACGATTTGTTCTATTGCAAGACGGCGGAGGAGTCGCAAGGTGTGGGCATGAAACTCCTATGGAACACACGCCTCATCATCCTCACTACGTGCATCGCTTTTGCCTCGGTGGCACTCGGCGGGCAGGAACTCAGCGACCTTCTCACGGAGGCTCAACGTGCTTATTTGCGCGGAGAAATCGCGGTGGCAAAAGAAAAGTTTGAGCTGGTGCGGAAGCTCGATCCGCAGAACCGGATTGCCGTGAGTTCGCTGCGGCGGATCGCGACGGATGAGGCAAAAGCGACAGCAGAACTGGGGCCGGGAAATGCGACGAAGGTGGCGCTGACGAAGCTCATCATACCGAAGCTTGATCTCCGCGAAGCAAGTCTGGCAGAGGCTCTGGAGTTTCTGCGGCAAAAGGGGAATCAGCTCGATGATGGAAAGACGGCGATCAATTTCGTCGTGCAACTCGATGACGCGACGAAGGCGACGAAGGTGACGCTCTCGCTGAGTAATGTGCCTTTCAGTGAAGTGCTGCGCTACATCGGCGACTTGGCGCAAGTGGAGTTCGTCTATGATCGCTTCGCCATCAATGTGAAGCCAAAGGGTGCCACTGCGGCTCCTGTCGCTGCGCCAAAGCTGAATACGGGCATCAAAGTCGAAGGGCTGTAGAAGCGACGCCCCCGTCGCTTTATGCAGCCAAGCGCAGCGATGCTGCGAAAAGCGACGGGGCGTCGCTTCTACACGGCTGCTGCCGATTTCCCTCTCCCGCTTCCGGGCGGATGCGCTATGGTGTGCGC
Source organism: Verrucomicrobiaceae bacterium (assembly GCA_043757005.1). GTDB lineage: Bacteria > Verrucomicrobiota > Verrucomicrobiia > Chthoniobacterales > Chthoniobacteraceae > SXWH01. The sequence goes on along the minus strand of JAYVQK010000053.1, from coordinate 3,398 downwards.
ATGACCATTTCACCGAGCATCACCATGGGCGAACTCACCGCGCAATTCCCCGGCGCACAGCGCGCACTTTTCCGCGCCTACCACATCGGCGGCTGCGCGAGCTGCGGCTTCCAGCCAGCGGAGACGCTCGCGGAAGTCTGCGCGCGCAATGAAAACCTCCCCGTGGCCGACGTGATCGCCACGCTGGACACCGCACGCGAGACGGATGAAAAAATCCAACTCGCCCCCGCCGCCGCCGCCGCCCTCGTCGCAGCCGGGGGAGCCAAGATCGTGGACATCCGCACCCGCGAAGAATTCGACGCCGTGCAAATACCCGGCAGCACCTTCTTCACTCAGGAACTCATGCACGAGCTGGGCAGCTGGCCCCGCGAGCAGCTCATCATTTTCACCTGCCACTACGGCACCCGCAGCATGGATGCCGCCGCTTACTTCGCCGGGCATGGGCTGGAAAATGTGCGCGTCCTGCGCGGCGGCATAGACGCCTGGAGTTGCGAGGTGGACGCCACCCTGCCACGCTACGACCTCGCCTAAAATATGAGCACCGATCTGCAACAAAAAATCCAACAAACCCTCGCCCAACCACAGAACCTCGGCGAGATGACCGACGCCGACGCCGTGGGCACCATGGGCAGCGCCGAATGCGGCGATATGCTGCGGATGTGGGTGAAATTCAAAGACGAAGGCGGTAGGAGAGTCATAGATCGCGCCAGCTTCCAGACCTTCGGCTGCGAGACCGCCATCGCCGTCGCCAGCCTCGCCACACAGCTCATCCGAGGCAAAACCGCCGAAGAAGCCCTCGCCATGGACGGAGCCGCACTCAGCGCCCCCCTCGGCCCTCTGCCGCCCATGAAAATCCACTGCGCCCAGCTCGTAGAAGGAGCCCTCCGCCAAGCTCTCGGAGCCGCCCCCACCGCGCCAAAACCCGCCGCCGTGCAAGCCGCAACGCTAATAGATAGCTTCGCCCCAGCGAAAACGCAAAGCCCTGTGAAGATCGTGCTAAAGTCGTAACCCAAACCTGCTTTTTTAAGAGACTCCCGAAAGGTTCCCCAAGACGCTCTCGCGCCCGGTAAATCTTGGTAAAGCCTTCTCTTTGCGTCTTTGCGCTTTTGCGTGAGTCTCCACAACGTTCGGAGTTCAACATTTTAAAATCCACGCCACTATTCCATGCTCGACTCACTCGGTGATTTGCGGCTACTTCGCACGTGCTGAGTTCCCTGAGGGGCTAAGATTCCGAGGGGCAGCGCATTTAATCACAGTCATCTTCATGTCTATCACTCGTCTTATTCCGTGTCTCTGCTTCGCCACTTCGGTGTGGGCGCAGCTTCCGCCGTCCTCGCTAAACCCGACTCGGCCAGTGAATCCTTTCGACACGACGAAGCCCGTCGTGCCGACTACTCGCCCGGTCGTGCCGGTCGTGCCGGTCGTGCCGGTGGAGACAAAACCGCCCGCCACGATCCCCGAAATGGCCAAAGAAACGGTGCCAGTGGCGGATGTGGTCAATGTGATTCCGAACACGCTCACGCCCGAGGAGAAGGCGGCTGGCTGGCGGCTGCTCTTTGATGGGCAGAAGCTCACAGGGCTCAAGGGAATGAAGGCTGGCGGCTCTTTCGGCGATGGATTTAAGTTAGGAAATGGTGAAATTAGCATCCCAGAAAACTCCAAGGATCCCGATAAAGGAGGTGGCGGCGACCTCATCACCACGGATCTTTATTACGATTTCGAGTTTCGTTTTGAATGGAAAGCGATGACCTCTGCAAACAGCGGCATCCGCTACATGATGGCCACGGGCATCGGCCAGACGCCCAGCGGGCTGGAGTATCAGATCGTGGATAATGTCCATAATACGATCGGTCTAAAAGGTGGCCTGCTGCGTCGCTCGGCATCTCTCGATAACGTGCTACCAGTCGGGCCAAACGCCATTCTGCGCGAGGCGGATCCGCTTAATAAAATAGGTGATCCGTGGAATGAAGGGCGCATCGTGGTGCAAGGCTCACACGTGGAGCATTGGATGAATGGGGCGAAGGTCTTGGAATTCGAGCTCGGGCCCGCACTACGGAAGGTCGCCGAGAGTCACGGCAACCGCGTGGGCACCACTTTCGGCATGAAGACGAGGACGCAGCTCTGCATCCTCGACGAGGGCACTAGTGTCTCCTTTCGGAATCTAAAAGTGCGCCCGCTCGCCCCACAGCCCGTAGCTCCACCGCGCCCAGTGCCAAATCCTCTTTTGATTCAGAAGCTGTAGAGAAAAATACTAGGCGCTTGCTAACCACCCCGTGAAACCGAGGCCAAACTGTCGTTGATCGCGCAGCCTTGGACGCGGCTTTGTCGCTCGGCTTTCCGTGTGGCGGCTGGTGCATAAGTGGCCGTATTGACGAGGACGAGACTATCCTATAGCGGTTCTTTCTGGGATTTAGTGGGTTCTGGTCCAAGAATCTAGCGCGCCTCAATGTTGCTGGCGCAACCTTTGGGGGAGGGGTGTGTTTAGGGGGGCAGGAATCACTTGCTCATCTATACACCATGAATGCTCACTCTTGCGGTCACGTTACGCCACTCACGACTCGGCGGGATGTTTTACAGACGTTGGCTTGTGGGTTTGGGTGGTTGGCGTTTTCGGGGTTGGCGGGGAGGGATGCTTTGGCGGCGGAGGGGAATGGGTTGGCTCCGAGGGCTCCGCATTTCCCGGCTAGGGCGAAGCGGGTGATTTTCCTTTCGATGCGAGGGGGGCCGTCTCATGTGGATACTTTTGATTATAAGCCAAAGCTATTGGCGGATAATGATAAGGAGGGGAGGAGGCCGGGGACGAAGTTGATGGGATCGAAGTGGAAGTTTCAGCAGCGGGGGAAATCGGGGCTGTGGATCTCGGATCTTTTCCCTGGGGTATCGCAGCACGCGGATGATTTGTGTCTTGTGCGTTCGATGCAGACGGACATCCCGGCGCATCCGCAGGCGACGGTGAAGATGCACACGGGGAATTCGCAGTTTGTGCGCCCGTCGCTGGGGGCGTGGACTTTATATGGTCTGGGGACGGTGAATGAGAATTTGCCGGGGTTTATTACGCTGAGTCCTTCGCAGGGGTTCGGGGGGGCGCAGAATTATGGGAGTGCGTTTTTGCCGGCGGTGTATCAGGCGACGAAGATCGGGAGTGAGAATCGGAACATCGCGAATGCGAGTGTGCGGAATATCGAGGGGACGCTGGCTCCGGGGGCGCAGAGGGCGGAGCTAGAGCTGATCCAGACGCTGAATAAGGAGTCGCTGCGGCGGGATAGGTATAACCCGGAGATCGAGGGGGTGATTGAGAGCTATGAGTTGGCGTTTAAGATGCAGAGTCAGTTGCCGGGTGTGATGGATATTAGTAAGGAGACAGAGGCGACGAAGAAGTTGTATGGGATCGGGGGGGC
>JAYVQK010000052.1:0-10495 GCA_043757005.1 Verrucomicrobiaceae bacterium | reverse complement strand
TTAATAAAAGCCTGCGCGCGCATTTTAATTCGCCTGTCGTCGTGGGTGGCTTTGCCTATGGCATTGATGGCACCGCTGATCCGAAGGCTCCACTCGTGTGCGTGGATTTAGAAAACGGTGAGACCAAGTGGAAAAGCAAAAACGTGCAAGGCGGCTCCCTCATCCTCGCGGGCGACAAACTACTCATCCTCACCGAGACTGGCGACATCGTCCTCGCGGACCCCAGTCCCAGTGGCTACAAGGAAATCTCCCGCAAACACGTGCTCGGCGCGCGCAACTGGGTTCAGCCCACCCTTGCGAATGGCCGCATTTTTGCCCGCAATAACAAGGGAGAGCTGGTGGCTCTCGGGTTGTAGCTTTTTGGTAGGTGTTAAAATCACGCTGTTGGTAAATCTCGGCTGGACTTTTTACGTGCGGGACAGTCCTTTGATCGCCCTTCCATGACTCGCTTTTCTTCCATTTCTTTTGCCGTTGCTTTGTCCGCGCTTGCGCTGCCGACGGGGGCTTTTTCTCAGGCTGCTTCGGGCGTGCAAGGGGCGAGCGGGGTGGGGCTGCCGGATTCTCGGGCGGTGAAGCTGGCGCAGCTTTACAATGGGGGGATGCAGTTTTTCGAGGGGCAGAAATATCAGGAGGCGATCACTCGGCTGGAGGACTTCCTCGGGCAGCTTACGCCGGAGGAAATCTCGAAGAGGCCGCTGGTTTATCTGGTGCTGGGGGAGTGCTACTACGGGCTGGGCGGAGATGTGAATTTCATGAAGGCGATTGATAGCTACTGGGTGGAATTCATCCGTCGCTGGCCGGCGGACCCGAAGGTGGTGGAGGTAAAGGGGGGCATCGCGCAGACTTTCATGAAAATGAAGAAGTGGGAGAAGGCCATCGAGTGGTGGAAGCAGGTGGAGCAGATGTCGAAGGATGTGCTGCCGCTGCGGGAACACTCGCTGGCGGGGCAGGCGTATTGCTACCGCCAGCTCAAGACGCCGGATGAGGAGGTGCCGGTGCTGGAGCGGCTGGTGTATCCCGATTTTAATTCGCAGGAATCGGCGGAGGGTGCGGTGCGGCTGATGGCGCTCTACGCGCTAAAGCATGACCCGGCGGATGCGAAGACGATGGACTTTGCAGACAAGGCAATCGGGCTTTTGAAGAAGCTGCAAATGAAGATCCATCTGGTGGAAAACTTCATCGCGCTGAATGGCATCGCAATCAAGTTGGGCGACCAGCTCCTGGATGTGAATGCGTATCCGAAGGCGCTGGAGGCTTATTGGGCGGTGCGGAATCGGGAGGTGGTGTTGCAAATGCAGAAGTCGCGGGTGAAGGGAATGGAAGCGGCGATGGATCAAAACATCAAAGGCGCGGGGAAAGACCCGGTGGCTTACAACAAAGCGCTGCGGCTGAATGAGGAGGCGATCAAACCAAGGCTGGAGGAGGCAAAGAAGATCCTCGCGGAGTTTGAGAAGCTGCCGGACTTCATGCCGTCGCTCTATTTCCGCATGGCTCGCTGCCATACGGATATGAATAAGAAGTGGGAAGCGATTGTGGTCTTCAATCAAATCCTAGAGGACTACCCGAAGTCGTCGGCTCGGGAGTTGGTGATCTTTAGTCGGCTGGCGCTGTATTCCGATCTCGGCATCGCGGAACGCTCCTACACGCTGTGCGATGAATATTTGAAGGAATACCCGAACGGCCCGCACGCGGGGCAGGTGGCCTATACGAAGGGCACGACGGCGATGAAGAAGAAGGAGTGGGTGGTGGGGGAAAAGTATTTCGAGGAGGCGCTGAAGATCTTGGCGACGCTGCCGGAGGATCAGAAAAAGCTCTACTGGACGGAGGCGCGTTATCAACTGGCGAACGCGCGGTTTTTGCAAAATAAGTTCGACGTGGCGCGGGCGGATTTCACGCAGTTTGTGGCGGAATTTGGGAATGTGGCGGAGGGGAAAGGGGCGTTCATGGAGGACGCGGAGTATCAGCTCGCGCTGTGTCATCTTTTCACCGGCCACTACGCAAAAGACCCGGACAAAGCGGCGGAGGGCGACGGGGCGATTGAGCGGCTGCAAGCGTATCTTGCGAAGTGGGGGATCAAGTCTGGCTATGGCAGCGACGCGAAGTATCGGCTGGGTGTGTGCCGTTTCGCCGCATACGAAAACGATCTGTGCGTGAAGGAATGTGAGGAGTGGCTGGCGGCCTACGGCGCAGACCCGAAAGAGCTGCTCCAGCCCGAGGTGTATTCGCTTTTGGGCGACGCCCACGCGGCGCTAAAGCATCCGGCGGAAGCGGCGACGGCCTACATCGAGGCTTACAAGCGGGCGACGACGGATGAGGTGCTGACGTATGCGCTTTTCGAGGCGGGTAAGCAGCTCCAGAAGGCGGGCGATTGGGAGGGGATCGAGCGGCTTTACACGGAGTTTGTGAAGACGCGCGCGGAGCATCCGGCGGCAGTCACGGCGATTTATTGGGTGGGCAAAGCGAAGGCCAAACTTGGCAAGCTGGAAGAGGCGAAGGAACTGGTGATCGAGACGCTGAAAAAATACATCGCCGACCCGAAACGCGAGAGCGTGGAGATGATGCTGAGCCAGCTCGCCGAGTGGGCGCGGCGTCGTCCCGCCACGAAAGTGAGCGACACGCCCGCGCCGAAATGGGACGCCGACGCCGAGCTGGAGCGGATGCTGAAGCCGCTCGCCGAGGGGGCCAACGTGACTGCCGAGGCGCGTCTCCTTTACGCCCGTGGCGAAATGGGCCGCATCAACCGCGCGCCAGAAAAGCGCTTGGCGGCGATCGCGGCGATCGCGGAGAAGACGAAGCCGGAAGACCTCAGCCCGCATTTGCTCATGGAGGTCGGCGACTACGTGCTGGCAAAAGGCGAGGTGGATCGCGCAGAGACGCTCTTCCGCACGCTGAAAGAAAACTTTCCCAAGTCCGAGCGCGTGGATGCAGGCTGGGTGGGGCTGGGCGATGTGCAGCTCGCCCGCAAGGACTATAAAAAAGCGATGGAGCTTTATACGTTTGCGATAGATCGCCTCGGCGCTCCGTGGAAGCTCAAGGAGGCGCTGATCGGCCAAGCAAAGTGCAACATGGAATCCGCAGGCGACGGCGCAGACAAAGTGGCGAAGCTGGAGAAGGCAAAGAAGACTTTCGAGGAAGTCGCCAGCGTGCGCGAGTGGCGCGGCGAGAGCACGGCGATGGCGCTCTTCTACATCGCGGACATCCAAGCGCGGATGGGGAAATTCGCCGAGTCCACGCAATCCTACGAACGTCTCGCCGCCTCGCAGGGCAAATACCCCGTGTGGGTCGCGCGAGCGTATCTCGGCGCGGCGGAGGGTTACTATCGGCAGGGCAAAAACGAGGACGCGAAGAAAAAGCTCACCGACCTCATCTCGCCCCACGATGCGCAAGGGGCGGTGGATGAAAAGAAGATGGAGAAATTCAAAGACCTGCCAGAAATCGAAAAGGCTCGGAAGCGGCTCGTCGAACTCGGAGGAACCGTATGAACCCACTACGCGTGCTAATTTTCTGCCTCCTCGCCACACTGGCTATCGCCGCTGACCCGCAGCCGGGGCCGAACGATCCACGGCTCGAACTCGCGGATGGTCGCGTGCTTTACCCGAAGCAAATGCGGCGCGAGAAGGACACGATCATCGCCACGCTGGAGACGCCGCCGGCCTCCACTGCGCCCGTCGGCACGCCAGTGCAGCGCGCGGATGTGGGCTTTGCTTTGAAGGACATCTTCCGCCTCGTCTTCCCAAAGCCCGATGTGCTGAACACCGCGCCCGGCCTCATTGCCAGCGGGAAAGCCGAGGCCGCGCTCGCGCAGCTCGATCCCATTTTGAAATACTACACGGGCTTCCGCGACGCGCCCGGTAGCTGGTGGGTGGACGCCGTGCCGCTGCAAATCCAAGCGCTGCTCGCCCTCAAACGCGACAAGGAAGCCGTAGACATCGCCGAGTCCTTCGCACGCCTCGCCAGCGATGAAGAGATCAAAAAACTCAGCCTCGCCTTCACCGCCGTCGCCCGCACTCGCAAGGGCGAGCACGAGTCCGCGCTTTCGCTTTACGACGAAGCCGCGAAAGCCACCAAGCGCATAGACATCCTCGGCCTCATCGCTGTGAATCGCGGCGACAGCCTCGTGGCCATCGGCGACGTGTTAAAGGCCAAGGGCGAGCTGGGCAAATCTGCCGTCCGCTACGAAGAGGCGCTCCTCAGCTACCTCCGCATCCCCGCGCTCTACCCCGGCCAGCGGATGTATCTGCCGCAGGCCACCTACGGCGCGGCGCGGGCCTACCTCGGCATCGAGGACTTCGACCGCGCGATGGTCTCCATCAAAGAACTCCGCGACAACTTCGCCGGCACCGCCGAGGCCAAACTTACCGACGAACTCGAAGCCCGCGTAAAGAAACGCCGCGAGCAACTCGCCGACCCAAACAAACCTGCACTTTGAACTCCGAATTTCGAACTTTGAACTCCGAACTCCCAACGCGGCTGCCATCGTGCATGGCGTGCAGTGTAGAGCTTTCAGAGTTCAGAGTTTTATCCGCCGCCCTCTCTTCGGCTACCGCAATCCACACACTACCTTCATCCTAGTATGGCCACCGCAACCGCTACCGCCTCCGGCCCGCAAGAGCCCACGATCTGGCAGAAAATCCTCACCCGGAAATTCCTCTTCGTCTCCATCCTCGTCCACATCCTCCTCGCCATCGGCGCGACCTTCTACGTCATCAAAAGCGAGAGCGTCACGCGCAAGAAATTCATGGCCCCCGGGGCCGGGGCCGACGCCGCCAAGCAAGGCGCGGAGCACAAAGTCTCGCTAGGCAGAAAGCAGAGCACCATGAGCGCGCCCGACCAGGCCAAGCGCGTCACCACGAATAGCGCCTTTGCCAAAGTCGCCCTGCCTGAAATGCCCGAACTCCCCACCGCCACCACCGATGTCTTTGCCAATCGCGCCATCGGCCTCGGCGGCGCAGGCAGCGCCTTTGGAGCCACGGGCGCACCCGGCGGCGGCGGCAGCGGCAGCGGCAGCGGCATCAATTTCTTCGGCCTCCACACCCGCGCCAAGACCATCGTTTTCCTCGTAGATGTCTCGGACAGCATGGTCGTAGATCTCAATCTAGGAGTCGTCGCCACGCCCGGCCTGCCCGCCAGCTCCATGCCCCACAAAGCCGTGAAAGGCCCCGCCACCTACGCCGCGCTGGAGCGCGAAGTCGCCCGCGCCATCCGCACTCTCGATGGCTCCATGAGCTTCAGTGTCGTCTGCTTTGCTGGCGACGTGGAGACCTACCAGCCCATGCTAAAGCCCGCGATTGATTCCGAAAAAGAGCGCGCCATCAAATGGATCCAAGAGCGCAATCCAGGTCTCAACGTCGTCGCCGAAGCTCGCGCCGCAGACCGTGCCGCCGCTGGCTTCAAGCCCGTCGCCGGAGCCACGAATAACGTCACCAAATTCAACCACGGCGGCACCCGCGCCTCCGCCGCGCTCGACCTCGCCTTTTCCATGAATCCCGACGCCATCTGCTTCGTCAGCGACGGCATCCCGAGCGATAAAATCGCGGCGCAGATTTTGACGGACGTGCAGACGAAGCAAAAGCAAATGCCCCGCCCCGCCGTCATCAACGTCATCGCCTACCTCGCCGACGGCGGCCAGAAATTCATGCAAGACCTCGCCTCGCAAAACCAAGGCGCGTTCAAAGAAATCAAGCCCGGCATGCAGAGCTTCGGCTTCTAATACCATCTACCCGAAATAAAGAGACGTTAGCGAAGCCGAGGGACGTGGCGCGGGTAGGGCGGGTATCCTACCCGCCGCGCTGTGCATCCTGCACAGTGCTCACGGAGTCGAAGACGTGTTGCTTGGCGAAGGAACATCCCTCCTACTCCGAGTAGCACCGGGTAGCATACCCGGCGCGGCGGGTAGGATACCCGCCCTACCCGCGCCACGCCTCTTTATTTCTGCGAGTTGGTATAAGCGGCAGGGTTGATGGTATTATCTCGAACGCCGCGATTGAGGGCCGAAGGTCCGGCCCATTTTGTCCGGGGGATCGCCGCGATGGATCGGGCCTTTGGCCCTTGGATTTTCATCGTGTCCCGACCTAGGCCGTCGCTCGTTCCTCGCTTTGGCCTAGGCTGGCATAGAGCCTGGCCTTTGGCCCTCAAAGGCGGCGTTCGGGATTAAGGAACCTATGGGAACTCTGAACTTTGAACTCTGAACTTCGAACATTGAACCATAATGCTTCGAGAGCGTCGTTCAGAGTTCGAAGTTCTAAGTTCAGAGTTCGAAGTTCCTAGAGTTTCCCATAAGTCTTTGGCATCCATCGTTCCCTATTGGCCCCTTCCTATTGGGGGTGAAAAAAAGTTTGACACCCCCAGGGATCCTCGTATGAGTCTCCCGCCTACCAAGAATAGGCGTCCCAAACCTGTGCAAACCTCAGCCAGCCAACGCAGCTACCTAGAAACTACCGCGCTCCACTCGGAACGCCGGAAGGCCGCAAACCATCCCACCGAGCAGCTACCGCGCACCCCGCGCGCAAAATCCACCCCCACCGCCACCACCCCCAGCGCCCCCCGCGCAACTCCTAGCGGGAGGGGTGAAAAGCGCGCCAGTAGTGCCGGAAAGATCGCCAGCAGTGGCGCATTACCCGCCGGGTATCGCGCTCTACCCGCCGACATTCTCAGGATATTCCTAAAATATCCTACCCAACCTGCGGGTATCCTGCTCCACCCGTCGCCATTTTCAGGATATTTCTAAAATGTTCTGCTCTACCCGCTGGGCATCCCGCCTTACCGCCGACATTCTCAAGATATTGCTAAAATATCCACCCCTGCCCGCCGGGTATTCTGCCCTACCCGCCGGGTATTCCGCTCACCCCGCCGACATTCTCAGGATATTTCCAAAACATCTCGCTTACCGCGCCGGGTATCCTGCAACATTTCCAAAATATCCTACCCATCATCAGAGGAGGGCGGCTTAAATGACCCCTTGGGACGAGCCAGGCGGGACCTGAGACAGCGGGAATTGGGATACAGACCTCACATCGAGTAACCAAACCACAAAAAAACATAAAAAAATGAAACACAACAGCTACTTCCCCTCCCGCATCGGCGATCAAATCGTTTGGCTCACCAACCTCAAGACCAAGCTACCCGGCAAAGCCACCCTCCTCGGGCTCGCCCCAGCCGCCCTAGCCGCCATCTTGCTCGATATAGATAACCTCCTTTTTGCCCTAGAAAAATACCGTGGAGCCCTCGAAAGCTTCACCGATTCTGGCTACCAACTCATCGAAAACATCCTCCACAGCGACCTCGCCACCACCATCGCTTGGGAGACCTTCACCATGCCCGCCGGAGCCCCCGCCGCCGTGCAATATGGCGCCCTCAAGCGCGTCTTTACCTACGTGACCGGCGTCATCAAAGTCGCCCCCGCCTACGACTCCGAAGTCGGCCAAGCCCTCGGCACCGAAGGCAGCGAAAAAGCCGCGCCCGACCCCGCCACCACCGTCCCCGACTTCAGCCTCCGCCCCACCACCGGCGGCAAACTAGAAGTCGTCTGGACGCGCGGCGTCTTCGACGGAGTGAAACTAGAGCTCGACCTAGGAGCCGCCGGCATGAAGACCGACGTGGACCTGCGCCCCAACTACACCCTCGCCTGGCTCCCCCCCTCCGGCACCACCGCCACCATCAAAGTCCGCCTCACCTACCTCTACAAAGGCGAAGAATTCGGCCTCTGGAGCGACTGGAAAAGCTGGGTCCTCGCCCACGCATAAAGCACCCTTTCCACCCCTCGCTCAAAACCTAGCGCACCGCCAACCATGAAAGCCATCCGCACATTCCTACTCGCCACCCTAGCCCTCACCCGGCTAGGCCCAGTCGTTGCCCTATTGCTCGGTTGCGCCCCTTGCAGGGCAGGCGTTTCGGCTGTTTACATTGTTTATCAGCCCATCATTACAGCGAGCGAGTCTGAACCCACAGAGACCCCCAAGGGATTTTTAATTCTGCCCGTCCCATTTCAGCGTTACCACGATCAAGGTCATGCGCCATATGATGCCATCACGGAACCCAACCAAAATATTAACTGACGCTCCTCGCTCCGTTCTGTCTGACGACTCGAATTTACTTTCGAGCGCAGGCGTTCGCATCTTTGGCAGTGAGGCCGAGGTTTATGTGCGCTTTGAAGAACTCAGTCACCCAAGATTAGCCAAGGACGAAGTCACTGATGACGACATCGCAGAGGCAGCATTGGAGTGTATTCGACACTTGGCCCATGATACCAAAAAACGCCCAAAGCTCATCATCACAGGCAAGAAGGGGGACGAAGCGAAATGGCTGAAATGGCAGAAGCATTTTGAACAACATGACCTCACAAAACCATTCAGCAGACCAGACGCCTAATAGTCAAAGGTGCGAGACTGATTATTCGCAGCCCATTGAAACCTAAAGAAAGCCGAGGAGCGGCGACAATCGAAGCGCCGAGGGACTGACAGATTTTTGTGAGAAAAGCAGAGGTGGCAGACAGGCTCTTGCCTCCCGAGCACGCTCAAAGCCTTCTCGCGGGCTTGCGCCTTTAGTCGCTCCGCGAGCCATCAACCATCAGCTACGAGCCATCCACCCACACAAAGCCCCGCTCTCGCAAGAAGGCGGGGCTTTTTCGCGCCTGTGCTATACGCCGATTTGCTTTTGGATGGTTTCGGCGATGCGGTCGGCGTGGGCGGCGATTTGGGTGTCGTCGCGGCCTTCGATGAGGAGGCGGATTTTGGGCTCGGTGCCGCTGTAGCGGAGGAGGACTCGGCCTGCGCCTTCGAGTTCGGCTTCGGCGAGGGCGATGAGTTTGAGCACTTCGGGGAGTTGTTCTAACGGGCGCTTTTCGCGGACTTTGAGGTTGCGCTGGGCTTGGGGATATTTGCGCAGGCAGCGTTTGAGTTCGCTGAGGGGCTTGCCGGTTTCGGCCATGATGCGGAGGACTTGCAGCGCGGCGACGATGCCGTCGCCGGTGGTGGAGTAGTCGCGGAAGATCATGTGCCCGCTTTGCTCGCCGCCGATGTTGAGGTCTTGCTTCATCATCGCTTCGAGCACGTAGCGGTCGCCGACTTTGGTGCGGAGGACGCGCCCGTGGTTTTCGCGGAGTGTTTCATCGAGGCCGAAATTGCTCATCACCGTGGCGACGAGGGTATTTTGCGCGAGCGCGCCTCGGCGGATGGCGTCGCAGGCGCAGATGGCGAGGATTTCGTCGCCGTCCACGATCTCGGCGTTTTCATCGCAGAGCTGCACGCGGTCAGCGTCGCCGTCGTGGCTGATGCCGACGTGCGCGCCGGTTTGTTTCACGAGGCGCGCGATTTCTTGCGGGTAAGTGCTGCCGCAGTCGGCGTTGATGTTTTTGCCGTTGGGCTCGTTGTGGAAGACGCTGCACGCCGCGCCGAGTTCCTGCAAAATCCACGGCGTGCTTTTGTAAGCGGCACCGTTCGCGGCATCCACGGCGATGTGGATGCCTTCCAGCGTGAGACCTTTGGGAAAGCTGGATTTCGCGTGCTCCACGTAGCGGGCAAGGGCGTCGTCAATGCGCTTGGCTTGGCCGATGTTGCCGGAGGTAGGGCGGATATTTTCGATCTCGCCGCTGAAGACGAGGGACTCGATGCGCTCCTCGATGGCGTCGTCGAGTTTGTAGCCGTCGTGGCGGAAAAATTTGATGCCGTTGTCTTCGTAAGAATTGTGCGAGGCGCTGAGGACGATGCCCGCATCGGCGCGCAGGGTGCGCGTGAGATACGCGACGCCGGGCGAGGGGATGGGGCCGAGGAGGAAGACATCCACGCCGAGCGACATCACGCCCGCAGCGAGCGCGTTTTCCAGCATATAGCCGGAGATGCGCGTGTCCTTGCCGATCACGATCACGGGTCGCCGACCCGTGCGGCGTGGCTTTCCGCCGGAGGCGAAAACGTGCGCCGCAGCGCGACCGAGCTTCAGTGCGGTCTCGGCGGTGACGGGCTCCAGATTGGCGATGCCACGGACTCCGTCGGTGCCGAAGATTTTGCGAGAGGCGGCGTTATTTCCCATACGCGGCGGCTCCAAATTCGATGTTGGTTTCTTTAGGCGACGAGGTCGCTGGCTCGCTGATCTGGCTCTTTTTGATGACCGCCCACAGCAGCGTGGCGAGCACCACTGAGAGGAATTTCGCCAACAGGTTGTTCGTGAATATTTTCTTTAGCATCTACAGGCGCTAGAAGTAGCTCAGAGAGGCGGAGGCGCAAGCTCTCCGGCGTAAAAATCACGCTCCCGTGTCCGGCATCCTGCCGGGCACACCGAGCGGCGTGATGCCTCAGAAGCACCAACGGTGCGAACCATGCCAGCCCAGCGGCAACGCCCTGGGTTTGGATCGGGAAAGAACCAAGCCCCGAAGGGGCGTCACAAACTGGGGCCGGCCTTTAAACCCGAACGCCGCCTTTGATCTCGGAGCCCCAAAAAACGAAGGGTAACTGAAAGTCGCAAACAACTGAAAATCATCGATTAAGTTGGTAGAAATTCAATC
>JAYVQK010000051.1:0-10651 GCA_043757005.1 Verrucomicrobiaceae bacterium | reverse complement strand
GTCGTTAGGCGTTGCTACGCGCCCAGCGAAACCACACAGAACTCATCAACAATGAAAGGACTCGCAATCACCGGAGGAGCACTGCTCACTCTCGGCCTCATCGTAGCACTCATGCCAGCATACGATTTGGCACTAACGTTTGAACTGAAAAATACCCCAACCAGAATCAATCCCGAGGAAGCCGCCCAGATGTTCAAGCTCATGGCTATGTTCACCGCAGTCATCGGAACTATTATGTTACTTGCAGCCGTGGTTCCATCCGCGCCTCCACGAGCCTATTTTCCTTTGGCGGAACCACCGAACCCAAATGACCGCCAAGCGCCGGGGGACTGACAGATTATTAGCGTCATCTGGGAATTTCAGAGGGCGATGGGCTGGCGAAATGCGATAGGAGCGGCGGTTTTATACCGCTCTGAGCCGCGAAGGGGTTCCCAAAAAGACGGGGTTCTCAGAGGAAAGCGAGGTTCTATGGGGGGGGGCGCTTCGCGGTGCTGGGCGGTAGGATACCGCCCCTGCAAGCCGCGCTTCTATGCTCACACAAAGACACAAAGGGGTGTTGAATGGGCGTTCCACTGCTGCCTCAGCGCCCTTTGTGCCTTTGTGTCTTTGTGTGAGAATAATGAGGTTTTTCGCGCCAGCATCCCGTGGACGCCACGCGGGAAGTCGGGCATTTTCCGCGCATGAGCACGCTGGTTGAAATCGAGGAGGCTATTGAGCACTTGCCGCTGGAGCAATGGGGGGAGATTCGCCTTTGAAGAGGGGGGGGGCGGGAGTCGCCTTAATTACACGAAGGATTGTCCGGCGCTTCGGCGACCAATTTAAACCACGGGCCAAAAGTGCTCGTCAGCTCGCGCCAGATGCGTGGCGCGAGGGCGAGATCCAGCGCGCGCTCGGCATCCGCGCGGCGCACGAGCCAGGAGTGGTGAGCGATCTCGGATTCGAGCTGCCCGCTGCTCCACCCCGTGTAGCCGACGAAAGCGCGCACGGTGTGATTTTGCGCGGAGACGAGCCCCTCGGCTTCCTCCAGTGAGAGGTGATGGCGGCACTCCATGTGGCGCGTCTGCGGGTGCCAACGAAACGCCGCAATCAAGAGCTGCTCTGTTTCCACCGGCCCACCCGCGAGCACGGGGACTTGCGCAAGCTGGCCGAGCGGTTGGCTGCCAAGAAGCTCGCCGAGAACCTTGCCGGTGGGGCGATTGAGCACGAGGCCAAAGCTCCCGTCTTTCGCGCTGTGATCGGGCAGATGGATGACGGCGCGGTGGAAATTCGGATCGAGCAGACTAGGATGCGCGACGAGCAAACTGCCCGCCAAGCTGTTGGTGATAGTTACGGATTCGCGCACGGCAGAGTGTCTAGCGCGAGCGAGGGAAAAAGTCGAACCCTTCGTGGAATCGTGCGCGGGGGGGCGGCTCGTGAATATCGTCCGCTCAGCGCGCCAACGCCGCGCGCACCGTCTTCGCCACCGAGGCGAGCGTGTAGGGTTTTTGTAGGAAGAAGACGCCTGCCTCGATGCCGCCGGAGCGGAAAACGGCGTCCTCCGTGTAGCCCGAGCAGTAGATCACTTTCGTATGGGGTGAGAGCGGGCGCATCCGCTCCACGAGCTCGCGCCCGCCCATCTCGGGCATCATCATATCGGTGAAAAGGAGATCAATCGAGACGTCGGGATTTTCGTGCATCAAGGCCAGTGCGCGCTTGCCGTTCTCGGCGCAATATACGCGGTAGCCCAGCTCTTGCAGCACCGTCTCGCCCAGCTCGCGCAGCATCGGCTCATCTTCCACGAGCAGCACCGTCTCGTGTCCGCACTCCATCGGGGCAGGAGCTTCGGCGGCGGCGATTTCCTCCACGGCTTCCATTACACGCGGCAGGAAAACTTTGAAGGTCGTGCCTGCACCGACCTCGCTATACACGGCGATATGCCCGCCGCTTTGCTTGATGATCCCGTGGCAAGTCGCGAGCCCGAGCCCTGTGCCTTTGCCCTGATCTTTCATGGTAAAGAAGGGCTCAAACAGCCGCGCCTGCACTTCCGCGCTCATGCCGCTGCCGGTGTCCGTGATGGCCAGCATCACGTAATCTCCCGCCCGCACTTCGGCGCGCGTGGCGGTGTAGGTTTCATCCAGCGTCACGTTCTGCGCGCTGATCGTGAGCTGTCCGCCATCCAGCATCGCATCGCGCGCATTTACCGTGAGATTTAGCAGCACTTGTTCGAGCTGGCTTTGGTCCACGCTCACATTGCCCACGTCTTTGTCGGCGATGGTCGCGAGGTCTATGTTTGCGCCCAGCAGGCGGCGCAGCATTTTTTCCATGTCCGCGATGGCCGTCACGAGATTGATGACGCGCGGCTTCAGCACTTGCTTGCGGCTGAATGCGAGGAGTTGCCGGGTGAGTGCCGCCGCCCGCTCGCCCGCCTTGCGAATCTCGGCGACTTGCTGGTGCGGCGTGCTCGCGGCGGGGATTTGCGTGAGAGCGAGATCGGCGTAGCCGAGGATGGCGGTGAGGATGTTATTAAAGTCATGCGCCACGCCGCCGGTGAGCTGCCCGATGGCTTGCACTTTCTGCGACTGGAGGAACTGCTCCTCGATACGCCGCTTCTCGGTGACATCGCGGCTGTTGAAAACGATGCCTCTCACTTCGGAGGAATTCAGCAAGTTGTTTCCCCATCCTTCGAGCACGCGATAGCTGCCGTCTTTATGGCGGAATCGAAAGCTCAACATCGGCGTATTTCCGTGGCTTTGGAGCGCGTTCATAAACGCCTGCATCACGCGCGGCACATCTTCGTGATGCACGAAATCGAACGCATTCTTCCCAATGTAATCTTCCTTGCTGTAGCCGAGGTCGCGCTCGATGGAATGGCTCTCGAAGCGGATCGTGCCATCGGCATCGAGGATGGTCGTGTAGTCCAGCGAGTATTCCGTGAGGTAGCGGAAGTAGAGTTCGCTCCGCTGGACGCGCACCAGCTCCTCGTGCGTCTGCGCCAGCGCCAGCTCGTTGGCACGCCGCCCGGCGCGCTCCAGCTCCAGCAGGCGCTCTAGGCGCAACACTTCGCCGCTGCCAGCTTGCGCGGCTTCGTCGGCATTTGTGAGGATGTGAGATTGTGACATGGCGTGGAGCCGCACGGGGCCGTGAGGCGTCGTGTGGCATGATGTTTCCCTTTTTGAAATAGCAGAGGCCATTCCACCGCGTCGCATATTCCTACCGGAGGTGAACCGATGGCACAGCCGTTGCTAGAAAGTGGCTACATGATCTGCGCAAAAATCAGCCCACTCTTCCGATGCGCGGCTGTCGTATTGGCGCTCTGGCCTGCGGCATCTAAAGCCGCGGGACTTTACGCTAGCGGCCAGACTGCACGCGCTGCGGCGCTCGGCGGTATAGACGCCACTGGCGGCACCAGCCCGCTCGATTGCTTTGCTACGAATCCCGCCGGACTCGCAGCGTTTAATCGCCCCGTCGCGGGTCTCAGCATCGGCTTCGTGCAGGCGCGTGGCACTTTCCGCAACTCCGCGAATGATGGCGCGTCGCTACTCGAATCCGGCATCAAGCCCGGCCTCGCACTCGCGCTGCCGCTCGGCACCAGCGGTTTCACGCTGGGCCTCGGTTTCGTGCCAGACATCGCTCTGCGCGCCCACTGGGACTATGTGGACGCTCCCGGTGGTGCGAATGGTGGCATGAGCTATGGCAAGCGAACGCATGAGTCGGAGATCACGGCACTGCGCACCGCCGCAGGCATCGCATGGCAGGCCACGCCGACGCTCTCGCTCGGGGTGAGCGTCGGCGCGGTCTATAACGAGAACCACCTTCGAGCGCCCTACACTTTTCAAAATCAAGCCACGCTTCGCAGCGTGAAAACCCTGCTCGATCTGAATACCTACGGCCTCGGCTGGGGCGTGCAGGCGGGCTTGCGCTGGAAGCCCTCGGACAAGCTCACGCTCGGCCTCGCCTATCGCAGCGAGGTGCGGATCGAAAGCGACGGCTCCGCGCGTGGCGACGCCCGCCGCCAGCTCGACCGCCTCGGCCTCGGCGCTGCGCGTTCCGATTTCGCCTACGATGCCTCGGTGAATAACACCCTCCCGCCCATCGCCGCGCTCGGCGCAGAATGGCAGGCTACGCCAAAGCTGCGCATCGCTGGGCAGGTGGATTGGATCGGCTGGGTGCGCACTTTCGACACGCTCGTGGTGGGTCTGAAAAACGGCAACAACCGCGATCTCAACGGCCTCACCCGCACTCGCGATCTGCACGACGAAATCCCACTCGATTGGCGCGACCAGTGGGTCTTCCGCCTCGGACTGGAATACGCGCTCACCGCTGACTGGATGCTTCGTGCAGGTTACAGCTACGCCGCCAGCCCCGTGCCGAGTGCCACGCTCACACCGCTCACCGCCGCCATCGCCGAGCACACGCTCGGCCTCGGCGTAGGCTACACGAGCGGGCCGTGGACTTGGGATCTCGCCGCGCAGTGGGAGCTGCCGCACACGCAGGAGGTCGGCGATTCCCGCCTGCTCTCCGGCGAATACTCGCGCAGCAGCGTGCGCCTCAGCACCTGGTCGCTCGGGGTGAGCACGCGGTATGAGTTTTGAAAATACGACTGCGCTTCGCAGCCCGGCATCAGGAGTATGGTGTTTTGGACACGGGCCGTGCAGGGTTCGGGGACTTTCCAAATGAGCTGGTTCAATCTCAATCTCGAAGCGTTTTCTTTTGCGCTACTCAGTATCCTTTTCGAGGGCCTGCCATTCTTGCTTCTCGGCTCGATCATCTCGGGCGTGGTGGATGTTTTTGTGTCATCCGAACGGGTCGCGAAATTCATGCCCAAGAACGCCGTGGGCTCGATTTTTCTCTCCGGGCTGATGGGGCTCGTGTTTCCGATTTGTGAATGTGGGAGTGTGATCGTCGTGCGGCGTTTCGTCCGCAAGGGGCTGCCGCTCGGCAGTGCAGTGGCCTATATGCTGGCCGCGCCCATCGTGAGCCCCATCGTGGCGATCAGCACTTACAAGGCCTTCACCGGCATGAGTCCGTGGCTGATGGTCTCGCTGCGGCTCGGCATCGGATTCTCCGTCGCTGTGATCGTGGCGCTCGTCGTGCAGCGCCTGCCAAAGCGGCTCATCCTCCAGCCCTCGCTCCTCGCCGCACAGCCTGCACAAAGGCGCGCGGGCTTGCGCATCGCGAGCGCGCCGGGGGAGGAAAATGGGGAGACGCCGGATTTTGCTACCGTGGTCGCGGAGGCCACGACAGGGCGCAAGCTGCTGCTCGCGGTGCAATCGGCCACGTCGGACTTTCTGGATGTCGCGTTCTTTTTCATCATCGGAGCCAGCCTCGCCTCGCTCTTCATCGGACTGCGGGAATCGGCCATTGAACCGCTGGCCTCGGGGCACCTCCTGCCGATCATCACGCTCATGGCCGTGGCCTCGCTGCTGTGCCTGTGCAGCACGACGGATGCGTTTGTCGCGGCCAATTCCTTCCGCGAATTTTCCCTCGCCGCAAACGTCGCCTTCCTCGTCTTTGGCCCGCTTTTCGACGCCAAACTCTTCTGGCTCTACGGGATGATTTTCAAGCGCCGCTTCGTCCTTCTCATGGCCACTGGTATGGCCGCTCTCGTCCTCTTTATCTGCCTACAAATAGACAGCGTCGAAGCATGGTCGCGCAAACCCGCGCCCGCGCCCGCTCCTTTACCAGCCAGCAACTCCATAGACTCCACACTGGCGCTGCCGGTGAAATAGATTACTCTCATCACCATGTCGCAGCTCTTTTCTCGCTGGCTTCCGTGCGCAACCCTCGCCGCTTGGAGCGCCATCATTCTGGTCTTCACATTCGATGGCCGCGTGAAGACCGCGCTCGCCGGAGAGTTCCGCACCTACGCGCTCATCGCGGGCGTGCTGCTCGCACTTGGCGCACTCGTTTTCCTGCTGCAAAAAAAGGCCGACGCCTCGTGTTGCAGCGACTCCGCGTGCGGCCACGGCCTCAGCCGCTTCGGCGCGGGCAAGCTCCTCACTTTCCTCGTGCTCGCCGTGCCGATGCTGCTGGTATTCAAAGCAGACCCCGAGGCGCTGAAGAAAGTCCTCGCGGAAAATCGCAAGGAACTCAGCGGCGATTCCGCACTCGTCACTGCGTCTTTTGAAAAACGCCAGCAAGCCGCCCAACTCCCGCCGCCGCTGCCCGCCGCCACCGATCCAGCCGCGCCCGCCATTCCCGGCAAGATCGCGGAGAAAAACCCGACGGACTGGCTCGTCCGCACGCCCGAGGGGAACATCGTGACCGAAGTGCTCGATCTCCTTTACGCCGCGCAGGACAATGTGCTGCGGCAGGATTTCGAGGGCAAACGGGTGGAGCTTGTCGGCCAATTCATGCCCGACACCGCTAGTAATCCAGACGGCAAACGCTTCAAAGCCGTGCGAATGTTTATGACTTGCTGCGCCGCCGACGCCCGCCCCGTGGCGACGCTCGTGGAGATGGAAAAGCCACCCGGCGTGCCCGAGATGACGTGGGTGAAAATCACCGGCGTCCCCACTTTCCCCATCGAAAAAGGTCGCCGCATCTCCGTGCTTCAAGCCGAGAAAGTCGAGAAAACCGAGCCGCCAGCGGACGCGACGCTCCAATAGTAGGGGAGTGAATTGGTGCGAGGCGCTCGCTACTTCCGCGTGAAGACGATGCGGTGCTCGAAAGTCCACGCGATCGGACGTCCCTCCGCGAGGGCCGGGGAAAATTCGTAGCTGCGGGCGGCGGCGACGGCGGCGGCATCCAGAGCCTCGTGGCCGCTGCTACGCTGCACGCGCACGCGGGCGACGCGGCCTTGTGTATCCACGGAGAGGGTGAGCTCCACCGCGCCTTCCCAACCGCTGCGGCGGGCGATTTCCGGGTAAAGCGGGCGGACTTTGCGGAGAAGACGGGGAGGGGTGGCGGCACGATCGCCAGCCTCTCCGCCGTGGGGGCCACCTGATTGGTTTCCGCTGCTGCCCGCGCTGGCTGCGAGCGCGCTCCGAGTGCGGCTGGCCTTTGTAGGCTGCGCGACGGCGGCGGGCACGCTCATCGCGAGGGTGCGCGGGCTCGGCGGCGGGAGCGGTTCATTTTGCGCGAGGGAAGGGGGGGCGGTGATCTCCGTGGGCCGTATCTCCAGCTCGGCGACAGGCTCCGGCGGCTGCGAGGACTCGGCGCTTTCCTCGGGTTCGGCGGCGGGCTCTTCCGCGAGTAAGCCGCCCGCTGGCTCCGGGATTTGCAGCGCCACGCAGAGCTCGCAACTCAGCGACGGCGGCCCTCCCGATTGCGGCAGCCAATGCGCAGCCAACGCCACCACGCAGCCGTGGACGGCGAGCGAGGCGAAGATGGCGCGAGTGCGAGTGATACGCATGGGCTACTATAGCACAGCGGCTCAGTTCCGCTGGCCGCTGATGGGCATGTAGCCGTGCTTCTCCTGCTTTTTCGGCGAGCCGAAATCGTAGCCCACTACGAGGAATGCGATGTGCCGCTCGGAGTCGTTATTGGTGCCAAACATCCAGTTCAGATCCACATGGAGATTGTCCGTCACGCGCCACTGCACGCTTGGCCCGACGGCGAAGATGTTCGCCTCCTCGCCGCGCTCTCCTTTCACCGTGTCGCGATCGTAGAACGCCTCCACACCCACGCCGAATCGGCCATCCAGCACCGTGTAGCTCAGGCCGCCGGTGATTTGGAACTCCTGCTCCCGCTCGCCGCCCATCTCCGCTTCCCAGACGAAATTCACGCCCCAATGCCACTGCGGCGCGAGCTGATCGCCGAGCAATACCTTGAACTCATACACGTCCGGCCCCCATTTTTTGTCGGCGAATTTGTATTCGGCGTAGAGCGTCGGGTTGCCCCAGATTTGGCCCCAGTCCGCCAGCGCCCAGCGCAGTTCCACATTGAAGCTCTGGTAGTGGAATCGCCCGCTCCCGTCGCCCTCGATGTCATTATAAAGATCGAGCTGCATCCGGTGAGGCAGACCGATCTCGATCTCCTCCAGCAGCCGGTTCGCCACTTGGCCATTCCGCTTCTTTTTGAAGCGCCACCAGCTCTCCAAGCCGACTTCGCCGGGCTCCTTTTGGATGTAAACGCGCGTGCCGGGGAAGCGGCGAGCGCCCGTCCACTCCGGGCGTCCCGTGACGCCCACGGCCTGTTCTTCTGCGAGGAGCGAAGTATCCATCCGCACGACTTCCTGTGGCAGATTGGATGCAGCGGTTTTTTCGGCAGCAGTGAGCATGGAGCCGAGGGTGGCTAGAGCGATGATCGTGGTTTTGGTCATAGGGTGTGGTTTGTTTTAAAAGCTGGCCGCACCTTAGCGCGAGGCGTGCCAGTGGCCGCACGAGAGTCGTCCTACTCTGTAAAATGGATACTTTCGCGTGCAAACCCGCGTGACAGCCAGAACACTGAGGAGAAAAAGTATTCGTAGCTTTTTGCCATCATGGTCATAACGTGCTCACGCTTTGAACCGCCCCACTTCCACTCTCTGGCTCCGCCTCGCGCTGCCTTTTGTCGCCTTTGTCGCCATCGGCTCGCTCGCGCTGCTCGCGTGGCTCCAGCACGAGGAAAAGCGCGAGTCCCGCCAGCTTTTTGCGGCCATGGCGCGGACGAATGTGGAGTTCATCCGCGCGCAACATCTCCCCACCACCGAGCGCACCGCAGCGGCCCTCAGCGAAGTGCTCGGGGTGACGGTTTCTTTCCCACCCAGCACCGCTTTTTCTGATACAAAAAACGGCACGCCCGGCGAAGTCCACGCCCACGCTGGCAGCGAGACCGTGCGGCTCCCGCTCGATGGCGCGACCAGCCTCCTCCTCCTCCGCACTGCGCCCGCGATGGGGAGCATCTGGCAGCCGCGCACGCTGGTGGTGCTCGGCGTATTTTGGCTGCTCACGCTGGCGCTCGCTTACGTGGATACCCGCCAGCAGCTCACCACCGAGCGCCTCGCCGCGCTGGGCCGCATGGCCACAGGGCTCGCGCACGAGATCAATAACCCCGTAGCCGCCATCAAACTCCACGCGCAACTGCTCGAAGCCGACCTGCCCCCCGAAGACGCCGAGCGCATCCGCGTGATCCTCGGCGAAAACGAAAAAATCGAAAGCCTCGTGAATCAATGGATGTTCCTCACCCGCCCCCAGCCCCCGCAGCTCGCCCCCTGCGACCTCGCGGAACTCATCGCCGCCGCCATCCGCACCCACACCCCCGCCGCCGAGCACGCCGCCGTCCACATCGTGAATGAAATCGCCACCCCGCTCCCCATCCGAGCCGACCGCCGACGCCTCGCCCAAGCCCTAGCCAATCTCTTCACCAACGCCATCCAAGCCACCAGCGCGCGCGGCGGCGAAGTAAGAATTACCGCCGCTATCAACCATCAACCATCAACCATCAACCTCCAAATCACCGACACCGGCCCCGGCTTCACCGAAGCCGCGCTCGCCCGCGCCACCGAGCTTTTCTACAGCGAAAAAGAAGGCGGCATGGGCATCGGCCTCAGCGTCACCGCCGAGATCGTAAAAGCCCAGGGCGGCACGCTGAAAATCGCCAACGCCAGCACCGGCGGCGCACAAGTCACGATCACCCTCCCGCTAGCAGAAACCCACCATCTTACATCCTAAATGCTCACCCTCATCATCGAAGACGAGCCCGCCCTCGCCGCCGCCCTCGCCACCGTCTGCAAACGTCTCGGCCACGACACCCGCACCTCCGCCAGCGGGCGCGCCGGCCTCGCGCTTCTCGCAGCAGGCGGCGTAGATTTAGTCATCCTCGACATCGGCCTCCCCGACCTCAGCGGCCTCGACGTGCTCCAGCAAATCAGCGGCATCCCCACCATCATCATCACCGCCCATGGCACGCTCGAAAACGCCGTCACCGCCCGCAAACTCGGAGCCGCCGCCTACCTCGTAAAGCCCCTCGACCTCCGCGAACTCCAATCCACCATCCGCCAAATCCTCACCCCTGCCGCCCCCGCCCCAGCCGCCCCCAGCGAGCTCGGCGCCCCCCGCCTCATCGGCACCAGCCCCGCCATGCAGCGCGTCTTCCTAGAGATCGCCCACGCCACCACCACCGACGCCCCCGTCCTCCTCGCCGGGCCCACCGGTGCGGGGAAAACACTCGCCGCCCGCGTCATCCACCAACACAGCCGCCGCGCCGCCGCTCCCTTCGTCGCCCTGCATTGCGGCGCACTCTCCGAGGCACTGCTGGAGAGCGAGCTTTTCGGGCATGAAAAGGGCGCCTTCACCGGCGCACTCACCGCCCGGGAAGGGCACATCGAGCGCGCCCGCGGCGGCACGCTTTTCCTTGATGAGATCGGCGATATTTCCCCCGCAGTGCAGGCCAAGCTCCTCCGCTTCGTAGAAGAGCGCGCCCTCACCCGAGTCGGCGGACGCGAAGACATCCGCGTTGAGCTGCGTCTCATCACCGCCACCAATAAAAACCTCCGCGAAGAAGTCCGCGCCGGGCGCTTCCGCGAAGACCTCTTCTACCGCCTCCACGTCCTAGAGATCGAGATGCCCCCCCTCGCCTCCCGCGCCGCCGACCTCCCCGCACTCGCCGCGAATTTCCTCCGGGCCGCCGCCCGCCCCCTCACCCTCGCCCCCGAGACCCTTGCCCTCCTCGCCCGCCACCCCTGGCCCGGCAACCTCCGCGAACTCCGCAACGCCCTAGAGCACGCCGCCGCCGTCTGCACCGGCCCCAT
>JAYVQK010000050.1:0-10752 GCA_043757005.1 Verrucomicrobiaceae bacterium | reverse complement strand
AAAGTGGCCCATGCGGGACGCCTGTGCCAAGCCCCGCCACTCGGGAAACGACACCAACGATGGACTCAGTGGTTCCTCTGCGACGATATCGCACCGCTCCCTGTCTGTTTATTCGCTGGGGTTGGTGTCATACCGATTCGTTATCGAGATGAGAAGATTGTGGAGCTGTAGCCTGAAGGCAGCCGTTAAGCGGCAAATAAAGGCACGAGCAACGAGCATCCAGCAACGCCCCCCGCTACTCCTCTGGCAGCGGCTGGCCTTTAGTCTCGGGGGCGAAGGCTACCGTGACGATGCCTACGAGGAAGATCACGCACATCGCCATTGCCGAGTAGCGCAGGGGGAGTGGGGCGGCGTGGGCGCTGAATTGCTTCGTCAGCTCGGACGAGTAAAAGCTCCCGGCTGCGGCGGCGAAGCGGCCTAGATTGTAGCAGAAGCTTGTGCCAGTGCTGCGCAGGCGGCTGGGGAAAAGCTCGGGCAAATAAATCGCGAAGCCCGCGAAGACGCCGAGTTGTGAAGCGCCCATGAGTGGCATCATCCAGTAGGCGTCTTGTGGCGACTCCATCTTCCAATAGACGCCAAACGTCACCACCATCGCGAAGATAAAGCCCACAAGAAACGCGAGCCGCCGCCCCACCGCATTGGCGAAGCGCGTGAACGCCCACATCCCGATTGCGGCCCCGAGCATACTCAGCAGGTAAGCGTAAGTTTTTGCATTATCCACGAGCGCCTTCACCTCAGCGGCAGGCACGAGCTTCTCATAGTAGGTCTTAAAGATATTCGTTTGCAGATCCACGGCATACTCGCCGATGGCCCATAGACCGACGACGCCCGTAGAGGCGATGAGCGCGCCGACGACGAGATTTTTCCGCCAACGCTTGTCCGAGAGCAGGCTCACGTAGGGCGCAAAGATGCTCCCTTGGGGCAGACGGCCCTCGTCGCGCAGCTTCTGCCAGGTGGCCGGTTCTTGCAGATACTTCTTGGTAAAAATGACCATCACTGCAGGCAGTGCGCCGATCAGAAACATCCAGCGCCAGCCTTGGCCCGTGGCCAGCGTGCCGCTGCGCTCCAGCGCATCAATGCCCATCTTGGCAAAGCCCGCCGTCACGTTGCCGATGGTGGAGAGCACTTGTAGGAGCCCGAGGCATTGCACGCGCGCGCCGCTCGGCACGGTCTCCGCGATGAGTGCCACCGCCAGCCCGAAGACGCCGCCCACGCCCAGCCCAGTGAGGAAGCGGAAGACGGTGAAATCCATCTCGCTCCGGCTGAAATAACTCAGCCCCGTGAAGACCGAGTAAATGAGGATCGTCGTCGTGAGCATCCGCGCCCGCCCGTAGCGGTCGCCGAGCGCGCCAAAGATCATCCCGCCCACGCCCCAGCCGATGAGAAACCAAGCGGTGACCACTTTTCCAAACGCCTGCACCGCCACATCCGTCCCCGGCTTGCCCATGAGCGAGGCGAGGGCCGGGATGCGTGCGAGGGAAAAGAGCCGCTGGTCCAGGCAATCAAAAAACCACGCCGCCGACGCGACGCAGAAGACGAACCAGTGATAACGGGTGAGCTGTTTCCACCAAGGAAGAGAAGAGTCTGAGGCCATAAGCGCGCGGAGAGTGGAGGGGAGGAGATTTGCGAGCGAGGAAAAAAGCAGGCGCTCCTCTACAGCTTTATTTGAAAGAAATACTGGTTACCGAAACACCCGCCGCAGCTTTTCCCCTGCGAGGTGCCAGAGGAAGATGGCGTTGTAGGTCGCGTAGCGGCGGAAGAGGCGGCGCGGTTCCATCGCGAGGCGGTAGGCCCATTCGAGGCCGAGTTTTTGAAAGACGCGCGGGGCTTGCTTCACCTCTCCGGCATGGAAGGCGAAGGCGGCACCGATGCCGAAATAAACGCCGTTCGGCAGGCGATGTTTATTGCGGGCGATCCAGTGCTCCTGCTTAGGGCAGCCGAGGCCGACCCAGATGAGATTCGCGCCCGAGTGCGTGATTTTTTCTACGATCAGATCGAACTCATTCTCCGGCCATTCGCCAAAGGGTGGTGAGTGTGCAGCGACGATCGCGGCGTGGGGAAATTGTTCGGCGAACTTCCCCACGAGGCTGTCGAGTGTGCTTTGTTTTCCGCCGAGCAGGAAGTGCCGCAGGCCGCATGATGGCTGGTTCGTAGCTCGTAGCACCTCCAGCATCAAAGTCGGGCCATAGACGCGATCCCTCAGCTTTTCCGCTGCCCCGAGCTGGCCATTCAGCGCCCAGACCAGCGGCATCCCGTCCGGGCAGATGAGGTCGAAGTGCCGCATGGATTCGGCAAACGCAGCATCCACCCGAGCCAACGCGGCGACGTGAGTATTTGCGGCCTCGACCGCGTAGGCTGCGTCGCCTTTTCGGGCGTGCTCCAAAACCCACTCCACCGCTCCGGCGTAAGTGGTCGCGGCGACTGGCAGGTCAATGATGGAGAAGATTTTCATGCTTATCGCCGATGCTCTACGATGCGCGTGTAGGCTTCCTTGAAACCGCTTTCCCAGCCGCGTTGCCACTTCGCCGCGCGCGCGGGATCGGCCCCGGCAGCGGCGAGAGCGCGCACGGCTAGATCATCGTCCGTCGGCGCTGCGATGCGCTCGTGCGGCTTCCTCGGCTCGTGCGCGAAGGCTGTGCCAGCGGCCTCTCCCGCCTTGTAGCCTTCTTCAAAAGGGATCGTCTCCACTGGCGGAGGCACATCTTTTGGCACGGCAAAATCCGCCACGCTCTCGATCTTCTTCGGCGGCTGCGGTGTGGGCTTTGGCTTCTCGCAGGCGGTGAAAAGGAACGCGATGAGGGCGAGTGGAGTGATGGGATTTTTCATGGATTGTCTGTCGTGTGTGGAGCGGGCGACCACTCGCCGTGCGCGGCGTCAAAGGCCATCCGCACTCGCCACGATGCGTGCTCGGTGTGGCCATCTGCGGCGGTGAAATTCCCGCCCAACATCACCGTCGCAGCAGCGGGCGGCTCTAGCGCCACACGCGCATCGTGGTAGGGATCAAACGCCACATTTTCTCCCGCCGCGAGCTGCCCGCGCACGATGCCGCGCGCGCGCCACCACGCGGAGGTCTCGGTATATTCGCCGCTCGTCAGCTCGCGCCACGCGGCCATCGTCACCGGGCCAAAAAGCCACGCCAGCACGGCGAGTAGCGCCAGCACGGCGGCGGCGATGCCCCATTTGATCATCCGCTTTTGCTGCGCACGCAGCTCCACGATCTCGGAGATCGGGTGCCACTGCTCCATGCCCTCGCGCCAATACATCGTGTCGTCGTTGATGTAGCCGCATTTGTGCAAATGATTCACCTGCCGCGCGGTGTAAGGCCCGCGCTGCTCTCCGAGATGGTAAATATAAAAGACTTCTTCCTGCATCGGCGCGCGCAGTATGCCGCTAACGGAGGGCAGCAAGTCCAGCACTGAGACGCTGGTATTTAAACCACGGCGGTCGCGGTGGTCGCGGCGGCAATGCTCGAAGTTTAAAGCGGCTGCTATTTATAAAAGACCTTCGCCAAATACAGCCCCTCCGCAGGCGCGAGGTAGTGCGTCTTTTCCGGGCCACGGCGCGCGAGCAGGTCGCGGATGGTATCGAGCGATGCGCGCCCGTGTGCGACGCGCGCAAGCGTGCCAGTGAGCAGGCGCACCATGTGGTAGAGGAAGCCTTGCCCCTCGAAGTGCAGCGTGATGAGCGGCCCGCGCCGCTGGATGAGGATGCGGTGGATGGTGCGCGTGGTGTCCTCCACGGGCGTGCCGCGATTGGCGGCGAAGCCCGCGAAATCGTGTGTGCCCACGAGCAGCTCGGCGGCGGCGCGGAGCGTGGGGAGATCGAGCGGGAGCGGGTCGTGCCATGCGCGGCCAATCTCCAGCGGGTGCATCCAGCGTTCATTCCAGATGCGGTAAGTGTAGCGTTTCCCCCGCACGTCGAAGCGCGCGTGGAAGCCGTCGCGCCCGCCGCGCACGAGCGTGCAGCGGAGGATGCGGACTTCGTGGACGAGGTGGCCATTCAGCAAGTCGCGCCATTTCTCCGCCGTGAGCCGTCCGCGCGGCACCTCCGCGTGCGCGACTTGACCGAGGGCGTGGACGCCTGAATCCGTGCGGCCTGAGCCGTGGACGACGACGCGGGTGCCGAGGAATTTTTGCAGCACGGCTTCGAGGTGATCCTGCACGCCGTTTCGTTTGGCCTGACTCTGCCAGCCGGAAAAGGCGCGGCCATCGTAAGCGATGAGCAGCTTCAGTCGCTCGGTGGGTTCGGCGCTCACAGCACGAAACTCTGCGAATCTAGCCAGCCTTGCAGGATGAGTTGCGCGGCGACTTGGTCTATCACCTTGCGGCTTTCTTTCACGTTGCGGCCTGCCTCGTGGAGCGAGCGTTGCGCGGCGACGGTCGTGAGGCGTTCGTCCCACAGCAGCACGGGGCATGTCACTTTTAGGCGCAGTTTTTCTACAAAAAGTCGCACCTTCTCGGCGGCGTTGCCAGTCGTGCCGTCCATGTTTTTCGGCAGGCCGATGACGATGGTGTCGATGTCTTTTGCGGCGACGACAGCGGCGATGTGCGCGATGGGATCGGGCGTGTCTTTCACCGCCACGGTCTCCAGCGGGTGCGCCATCATCCTGAGTTCATCCGACATCGCGAGGCCGATGCGCGCGTCGCCGTGATCTATGCCGAGCGCGCGCTTCATTGCAGCTCGGGCGGGACTTGGCCTACGAGGTGTTTGATCTTTTCGGCTTCGTGGCGGTTGCAAATGAGGATCGCGTCCGCCGTCTCCACGACGATGAGATCGCTCACGCCGAGCAGGCCGACTCGCCGCTTGGATTGCGAAAAGACGATGTTGTTGTCGGCCTCCAGCGCGTGCAGTGGGGTGTTCGAGACGTTGCCTGCGCCTTGGTCTGGCAGATACTTCGCCAGCGCCGTCCAGCTCCCCACATCGTCCCAATCAAACGCGCTCTCCACCATCAGCACGCGCTCGGCTTTCTCCATCACGGCGTAGTCAATCGAGACCTTTGGCAGCTTCGGGAATTCCTCACGCAAGAGCTTCTCGAAGTTTTCCCCCGAGTGGATGCGCGAGACAAACGCCGCCAGCACGGAGACGTGCCGCTGGAACGCGCTGAGGATCGCCGGGATCGTCCAGATGAACATCCCCGCGTTCCATCGGAAGTTCCCTTGCCGCAGAAATTGCTCGGCTAATTCCGCGTTCGGCTTTTCGCGAAAGCGCACGACATCGTGGACTGCTGGCCCGCTCTCCGTGCCCGCCACGGCGATTTGCGCACCCATTTCCACGTAGCCGAAACCGGGGCACGCCCATGTGGGCTGGATGCCGATGGTCACCAGCTCGCCCGTCTGTCGCGCGGCGGCGGCGGCAGTGAGCAGCGTCTTTTGAAAACCTGCCGTGTCTTGGATCACATGGTCCGCTGGTAGCACCACCATCGTCGCGTGCGCATCGTGCGCCGCCACCCAGCCGACGCCGAGCGCGATGGCCGCAGCGGTGTCGCGTTTGGCGGGCTCGGCTACGATGTTTTCGTGCGGGAGTTGCTTGGCCAAAGCGCGCACGCCGCACTCTTGATCGGAGTTTGTGAGGATGAGGATATTCTCCGGCGGGAGCAGCCCATCGAGGCGGCGCAGCGTGGCCTCCAGCAGCGTCTCTTCGCCGAAGAGCGCGAGCAGTTGTTTGGGCCGCGATTTGCGACTGAGCGGCCAGAAGCGTTCGCCGCTGCCGCCAGCGAGGATGAGCACGTAGAGAGAAGACATAGCGTCGTGTGTAGCGAGCGCAGCGGCGGGCGACTAGCGGTTTTGTGTGGAGGCTTACGCGACGAGGATGTGGAAGTCGGCGGCTTGGTTGTCGGCGAGCGTTTTGTCGTAGAGGAAACCGGGGATAGTGACTTTGCCGAGGGGCGTGTGGGTAAGGATGCCGAAGACGTCGCCGCCGTTGCTCGTGGTGACGCTGGCGAGGCTGAGAGTGCCGATGTTTTTTGCGGCGACGATGCTGCCGCTGTAGGCGGCGTTGGTATCTTTGAGGGTGAAAGATTTGATCGTGCCGCTATCGAGGAAACTGCCGCCGAGCATGGGCTGGGCTTCATCGGCGGGGGTGTAGCCTGCAAAGAGTGTGCTGTTTATAAAGGCATACGCGCTGAAGCTGCCGATGCCGTCGAGGCGGAGCGTGGCGTCGTGGATGCGGCCCTGGATGAGGGCGGTGGCGATGTCGTTACGGAAGCTGCTGAGGCCACCGCTGAGAGTCACATCGGCATCGAAATCGCCGACGAGCGCGGCCTTGAAATCGCCGGTAACGAGCAGGCTGCCGATGGCGGCGGCGGCGATGGTGGCGTTGCCGATTTTTGCAGCGGTCAGTTTCGCAATCGTGCTGCCGAGGGTGATGCTCACGCCTGCCTCGACTTGGTGGAGCTTCAGCGTGCTCACGTCGCTCGGGATGCCGCCCGCTGCGATGCTCGCGCCGCTGAGGATGTCGTGCGCGGTGAGCGCGCCGAGCTTGCCCACGGCGAGCAAGTCTCCCGCAAAATCGCCGGTGAGGGTGATGCTGCCAAAGCTCTCGGCGGTGATGCGCGCGTCGCCGATCTTCGCGGCTTTGAGCGTGGTGATCGTGCTAGCTAGGGCCACGCTCGCGCCGTTCATCACTTCGTGAAATGCGAGCGCCGTGCTGTCGAAGATAGAGCCCCCGCCATCCACCATCGCCGTGCCGAGCAGGTCGCCCGTGGTGAGCGATCCGATGCGGCCAGAGATGTGGAGTTGCCCGGCGAGACTGGCGGTGACGACCATCTTCGCGAGCGAGGGCGCGTGGAGCGTGGAGTCGGCAAATTGCGCGGCTTTGAAAAAGGCGACATCGGTGCCAAACGCAATGTCTGAGCCGCTCTGCACGTCGTGGAGGCGCACGCTGGTCTTCACGCCGCTGCCGACGCCGCCGAATAAATGCGCGCCGTTTTTCAGATCGTGCAGCGAGACGCTGGCGAGCGCGCTGCTGAAATTCATGCCGTTGCCGGTGATGTCCACCGCAGGGGCGGCGAGGCTTTTTAGCCCCGCGCCAAATGAGCCCGTGATCGCACCGATGTCCACGCGCCCGTCGCCAGTTTTGGCTTTTGTCACGGTGATGCTGAGGGTGCTCGCGCTGGCGCTAGTCCCGTCCACCGAGAGGCGTGAGAGGCCGCCCTTGCCGTCGTGATCGGGGTCGTCGAGCACGTAGCCGAGCTGGCCGGGGCCGGTGAGTTTCACCGTGTAAATGTCGCCGTCGCTATCGGTGAAAGTGCCGATTTTTTTCGGCAGCACGGAGACGTCGCCGAGCTGATTCAGCTTGAGCGGGAGCGTGCCGAAGCTGGCGGTTTTGCCGTTGGTGATTTTGGTGAGCGGGATGCTTTTGAGGTGGTCATTGGCATCGTAGAGCGGCACGGCGCTCGCAGTGTCGGTGAGCACGCCGCCGGTGGCTTTGCCGCTGAAAATATCTATAACTCCGCCGAGCTTTGAAGCGCCGGAGATGGTGATGACTGCGCCGCCAGTGAGGATGGGGAGTGCGATGTTTTGCGAGCCATCGAGCTTTGCAAAATGGAGCTGCACGGGGGAGGCATCCACGTCGCCTGTGCCGATGGTGATGGTCACATCGTAAAGCGTTTTCGCGGTCGTCGGGTTGGCGTCTCCAGAGCCGCCGACGCTTGTTGGCGCAAGGCCGGAGCCGCTTTGCTTGCCGAGGATGGAGGTGAGATACGCCTCGTCGTTTTGGTCCGTCGTGCCATCCACCCAATGCTCCGCGAGCGCCTCCAGCGTGCTGCCAAAGACGACGCCCACATCGCGCGGGTCGCTCTGTTTCATGATGTCGTTGAGCGCCGTGTCGGTGAGATGCCGGAGGCCGAGATTGTGGCCTAGCTCGTGGGCGAGGGTGACGACGAGGTGGTCAAGTTTTTCCTCCGGCGTGGCGCTGCTGTAAAAGGCCCCGAGTTCGCCGGAGAAGACGATGGCTTGGTCGTTGTGATTGCTATTCCCCACATCCGGCGCACCCGCGAGGCCGAGCAAACTTTCGCCATTTAGCCCGAGGAAGTTATTGATCGTGGGGCTGCCAGCGGGGAAGTGGCTTTTCACCAGCGGGCTCGCGCCGGAAATATCCAGCAACAGCGCATCGCTACCGCCGATGTGCAGCGTGGTGAAGTCGCCCGCGCCAGGCTGCGTGGTGGTGAAGAGGATGTCGTAGAGCGAAAATTTCGACTCCAGTTTTGCCGTGATGTCCGCGATGAGCGCGGCGGTATCGCTGCTGGAGCCAAGGTCTGCGGCGGTGAAGGCGGGGAGTGGCGTGTGGATGCCGGGGCCAAATTGATTCTGCACCGTGCTGCCGCCGAAATCCAAATAGACGACCTGCGGCGTCTCAAAGCGCACGTTATCCACGAGTGCGGCGGAGTCGAAAGTGCCGTCGCCCACATCCGCGATACTCAGCTCCACATCCAGCGAAGTCGTGCCCGCCGGGACGGCATACGAGAGCGTGAGCTTGCTCGTGCGCCCGTCGAAGAAAGTCCCCGGCGCGGCTTCACCCGTGAAATACACGTTATCCACCTCCACAAGGCTCCCCATCTCGTCCACGGCGTAATTCGTGCCGTTAATTTTCACGCTAAACGTATCGTTAAACCCCGCGTGCAGGAACTCCGGGAACTCCTCCGTGAGGAACATAAAATCCAACTTCAACCGCTGATCTGCGCTGCCCGTCGGCACTTGCAGGGTGAAATTCACACTCGCCGTGTCGCCGACCGACCCCACTGGCCCGAGATCCGTGCCCTGGCTGCCGCCGGTATTCCCCAGCGTGGTGATCTGCGAGGCCACGCCTGTGCTGAGGATGAGGAAATCCCCATCGCCCCCGCTCGGGAAGCCGAGCAACTGCCCCGTCGCCCCCAGTAGCATCGTGGCAAAAGAAGCCGCATCCCCATGCAAAACGACCTCCGTGCCAGCCGGTAAATCCAGCGCACGCCCCACAGAAAGCGGCGTCGCCGAAAGCGCGATACGCGACTCCAGCGCCTCAATAGCTGGGCTCACACGGCGGGAATTCGGCTTTAGATTTAGCATAAATGCCACCGCGCTTTTTGGAATGGTGACGAACTCAACGTAACCAAGAGGTGGCTCCTGTAAACGGGCAGCCCCATGAATAATTAGCGAGCTGGGGTAAAAGCCTCAGTCGCTCTTCATCCCCCACAGCGCGGCGATCTGCGCCACTTACACCGTGATGGTCGTGGCGTCGACGCGATGCCGCGCCGGGTAGCAGCCACTGCGTGCTTCACGGAAGAGGCTTCACGGAAGGTAACGGCTCGGGTTCGTAGTCCGTTTTATTCACCCAGCCGGTGCTCAGTTTTTCTCCACGCATGAAGCGTTCGTAGAAGCCGACATGGACTTTATTCGCGTGCTCGTAACGGTCGAAGACGCTGCCGTCGCCAGTCATACGAGGGTCGCCTTGCTCGGTGAGTTCGGCTCGCAGTGCGGTGTGTAATTCCGTGCGCTTCTCAGTGGCGATATCGGCGATGTTTTGCAGGCAATCAGGGTCTTTTCGTAGATCGTAGAGTTCCTCGCCGGGGCGCAGCCCGAAGCACAGCGCCCAGAATGGATCGGCGGGCTGCTTGCGATGCGCGTCGAGAATGAAGGTTTTCGTCGCGCCAGCGTCGCAATCGAGGTAGCCAGTCTCAGGATTGCCAGCGGGCCAGCGCATGGGCTCGAAGTTTTGCAAATAAAGCCAGCCGTCGCGGATGATGCCTCGCGTCGGATACCCGGCGTCGTTTGGTCGCCCGATGTCGGTGCGCTCTTTACCAATGAGCACGTGATCGCGTGTGGTTTTCTCTGCGCGAAAAATATCGGCGAGGCTGTGTCCCGGCGTCGCAGCCATACCGCTTTGCGCCCATGTCAGCCCGGCGAGTTCTATGAAGGTCGGCGCGAGATCTACGAAGCTGACAAAGCCCTCCACCGTGCGTCCCGGCTTTGCGATGCCGCGCGGCCACATCGCCGCAAATGGGACATGGTTTGCGGCCTCATATGCGTTCCCTTTCACGCGAGGAAAAGGCATCCCGTGGTCGCTGGTGACGACGACGAGCGTGTTGGCGAGCAGCCCGCGCTTTTCCAGTTCCGCGAGCATCCGCCCGAGATGCGTGTCGAAATGCTCCGCCTCCAATGCGTAGTCGAGCATATCGGTGCGCGTCGTCTCATTATCCGGCCAGTAGGCGGGCACGTGATCCACATCGGCGAGCTTCTTGCCGCCCTTCGCGATGCCGGAGCCAAACTCGTAAGCACGATGCGGCTCCACTGCTCCATACCAGAAAGCCCACGGTTGATCGGCAGGCGCAGCATCGAGGAAGTCGGCGAAATTCCCCGCATAATCATTGCGGCTGATCTCCTTCGTCAGCGGCTCGGCTTGGCGTGCGTTAAAGGCTCTCCCCGTCATGAGTCGCGGCTTGCCGCTAGCATCGTTCGCCACGCCGGGCCCCCAGCCCTTCTGCGTGTGTCCTACCTTCCACCCATGCTCCGCGAGCACTTCGCCCCAGCCCTTGAACTCTTGCGGGAAGTAACAGATGTGATTTGCCGCCTCCTTGAGTTGCCACGAATTGCGCCCCGTCAAAATACACGCACGCGACGGCGCACACTTGGCGTTTGGCGTGTAGGCGTTGGCAAAAAGAAGCCCCTCCCGCGCGACGCGATCAAACGCCGGAGTCTTCACCCATCCCGTCCCATAAGCCCCAGCGTGCTTTCCCCAATCATCGGCGATGGCGAAAAGAATGTTTGGCCTAGATGGATG
>JAYVQK010000049.1:0-10785 GCA_043757005.1 Verrucomicrobiaceae bacterium | reverse complement strand
CGTGGTTAATAAATGCTGAGGCCCTGTCTGAGACTTCGATGGCCAGAGCATCCGCACGAGCGCCAGCGCCAGTGCGGCGGCGAGGAAGGGGAGGATGCCGAAATTGCCGAGCCAAAAAAAGAGGAAGCGCCCGTGGGCATCCACGCTGCGGAGGGCGGGCGCGGCGGCAGTGGCGTGGGCCCATGCTTGGGTGACGGTGTCGTCGTTCACCATCCAGCCGGGCTGCCAGCCGAGGGCTTCGATGGGGCGGCGCTTTGGCGGATTTTCGATCTGGCTCATGTTGCTCCAAGTCGGTTCGGCGTTCGCTTTGAACATCCCGACCGTGAGCCACACGAGCACCGTCGCAGGCACGAGCGCCGCCGCGATGAGCGTGGCGATGCTCCGCTTTTGCCCGCGCCGCGCGATCCAAAACGCGGCAAGCATGAGCGACAGCGCGAGGAAGGTGTGGACGTGAAAAACAGGCATCGCCGCGTAGAGCAAAAGCTCGCCCGCGAAAGGGAGACGCCAGCCTTCTCCGCGCAGCCAGCGCGAGCGCCAGGATGTGAGCAGGAGCAGGCCAGCGGGCAACGCAAAGAGGAAGCCGCGCTGCGTGACGAGGATGGAGAGCGGCAGGCTTTTCCACGCCCAATCGAATTTCAAATTGCCCGCGTAGTCTTGGAAGATCGGCTCGTGTCCGCTCGCGGTGAACGCGGCAAACGCGAGCAGCCCGCCATTGCACAAAAAGCCCATGAGCGTGAACGCGCCGCCCCATCGCCACAGCGCAAAGCCCGTGAGCACCGCGCCGCCGAGCCCTGCCCAGATCAACCCGCGCAGCACGTCCACGCCGACGAGGGTGAGCAGGCTATTAAAAAGATCCATGCCCACGGCGTAGGCGAGTTTGCCGTTCGCAAAGATCGGGCTATCGGGCCAAAACGGTGCGCCATTTGCGAGATAGCGGATGAAGGTGAGATGCAGCGAGAGGTCGCCGAGGTTATTTGGCGAGAGCACGCGCAGCTCGTCCTTTTGCTCGAAGACGAGCCACAAAAACGCGCGCACCGCGAAGAGGCCAAAGAGCAAGACAGGTAGCCATTGCCAGCCACGCGGGCGGGGCAGCGGCGTGGTGGTTCTGCGCCACAGCGACGCAAGCCCGATGAGCGCACCGCCGCCGAGCGCAAGCGCCGCCATCGCGGCATCCAGCCCGCCGTGCGAGAAGCCGAGCGCGATGCCGAGCAGCACGGAGCTGGCGACGGCGTAGAGGATGGCGGCGATCGTGTTCATGGCGCGGACTCCTCCAGTGGGATGCGCGGGCGCAGCTCGGGCGTGCGTCCGGGGAATTGCGCGGCGAAGCGCTCGGCGGCGAAGTAGAGCCAGCACGCTTCCGCGCCGTCGCGCAGCATCACGCGCTCGCTGAAATAGACGCCGCGCAGCTCGTGCTCCAGCTCGTCCACGCGGCTCTCGGTGATGAGGAGGAAGTCGGCGTCGAGCACCGGTGGGCGCGCTTTTTCATCCCAGAACTGCACATTCGGAAAATCGCCGAGCTGCCAGTGGAGTGGGAAAGCATCGCCGAAGATGTGGCCTGTGAGCTGGCGGCCTGCGGCGCTTTGTGCGGCGACGGCACGCAGAGGTTGCAGCACTTTTGAAATCTCAAAAGTCGTCTGCACGTAGGCGTAGCGGCTTTTGTCGTTGGTAGGGTTGATGTGGCCTTTGCGCTGTGCGCCGAAATTCAGCTCCCACATATCCTGCGCGGGTTGAGAAAAAAGAACGGCCAGCGCCATGCCGACGACGGGCACGGAGACCGAGCGCATGAGCCTGTCTGCCAGCCAGCCGAGCACGAGCAGCAGCGGGCAGAGTGCGGCGAGCGAGCACCACGGCGTCTTGTAAGGGATGAGCGAATACGCGGCGAACGACGCCAGCCCATACAGGGCGAGGAAACGAATCGCGCGCGGCGGCTCGGTGCGCGAGGGCAGCGATAGAAGCGCGACCCACAGCAGCACGGCACCCACTGCGCCTTTGGTGGTGAGATACCAATGGGGTGCGAGCCCTTCATTGGATGCGCGCGCGCTTTCCGACATCGCGCGAAAATCCACGATGCCCGCGATGAGTAAGGCCGCTCCTGCAATCGCCGCCGCCGCCGCCAGCCAGGCCGAGCGGCGTAGCGCGACGAGTGGCGCGGCAAGCAGGCCGAGCAGCGCGGGCCACTCGTAGTGGAAGAGCAGCTTCATGTAATAAAGCAGCTCCTTGCTGTGGGCCTCCTCAGTGCCTGCGCCCTTGGCGTAGCCTTTGTGCAGCATCGGCAACCAAGTCTCCCACAAGCCGCTCACGCCATTTGGATCGAGGCCGAAGCCCGCGTAAAAGGCGACGACGATGCCCGCGCAGATCGCTGCGATTTTTGCCACGACGCGCAGGCCCGTGCGGGGATAGACGGCGAGCGTTTCATCCGCATCCGCCGCCGCCGTGTGCTCGTCGTGGGTGGGGAGGAAAAGCGCGGCGGTATTCACCCGCGTGCGGTGCGTGTTGACGCTCACATTTTGCAGCCATACGACGCCCATCGCCATCGCAGCGGCGACGCAATGCAGGAGATACGTTTCCTTTGTCAGCACCATGCCCGCGAGGCCGAGGCCAAACGCCCACAGATCGTGTGAGGCAGAGGCCGCGGGGGCTGAGCCGACTGGCAATTCGCCACGCGCGAGCTGTGCGTGCCATTCGCGCTTCTGCGCAAGGCCGAGCCCGCCGAGGAGCGCGAGCAGGGAGAAAAACGGGAGCCAACTTTCGTGGATGGCGTAGCGTGCGTAGAAGACCATCGCGGGCGAAATAGCCATCGCCACCGCTGCCACGGCGACCGCTCGGAATGGCAGAAAGCGGTGCATTTTTAATACGAGCACGACTGCCGCCGTGGAGGCGAGCACCGTGGGCAGACGCAGCACCCACAGCGCGCGCCCGAGAAGCTGTTGCGCGGCGAAGAGCACGTAGAAATGCAGCGGCCCGTGGTAATTCGCCGGGTCGTAGTGGTAGAAGCCCGTCGTCCGCATCTCGTCTATAAAGAAGCCATTCACACCCTCGTCGAAATGCGCGGGCTTGTAGCCGAGCGCCCACAAACGTAGTGCCAGAGCCAGCGCGACGATGAGCGCGGCGCACGCACGCTCACGCCGATTCACGCGCGCCCTCCTGCGGGCGCGTGGGCGAAAATGGTGCTGTGGAGTGGCTGGAGTGGCATGGCTTTGACGCGGGCGACCGGATGCTGTTAGGGGAGTGCCGCGATGTTCGCAAGCGGCCAGCCATTTGTATCTCTCATCATCCCCGCCTACCACGAGGCCCAGCGCCTCGCTGCGAGCGTGGCGGCTTTGCGCGCCTACCTCGCGGGCGTGAACTGGCCGCACGAGATCCTCCTCGTCATCGAGCGCAGCACGGATGGCACGCTGGAGCTGGCGCGCGAGCTCACCGCCGACCAGCCCGTCTTCCGCATCCTCGCCCACGACGTGCAGCGGGGGAAAGGCCACGCCGTCCGCGAGGGGATGCTCGCAGCACGCGGGGACATCGCCTTTTTTATGGATGCCGATCTCTCCACGCCGCTGGCGGAAATCGGGCGCTTCCTCGCGCGGCTCGCCGCGCAACCGGAGGTGGACGTGCTCATCGGCAATCGCCAACACGCACACAGCGCCATCCTCCGCCGCCAGAGCCTGCCGCGCCGCAAAATGGGGCAGACGTTTAACGCTATTCTCCGCCTCTTGGCAGGCATCCGCGTGCGCGATACGCAGTGCGGCTTCAAAGCCTTCCGCCGCCGCGCCGTGGACGCCATCTTCCCCCGCCAAACACTCGACGGCTTTGCCTTCGACGTAGAAGTCCTCCTCCTCGCCGAACGCCTCGGCCTGCGCGTGGAGGATATGCCCGTGGAGTGGACGAACGCCGACGGCAGCAAAGTCCACATCCTCCGCGATTCCCTGCGGATGCTGCGCGACGCGCTGCGTGTTCGGAGGATTGTAGAGCGCGCGCTGGCGAGCGTTTGACAGTCTTTGGCGGGCTCCCTAGCGTTCGCTTTTCTTCGCCGGTATCCATGCCATCTTTATCGCCCATCACCACCAGCTCATCGCTTGGCCGCACGTTCATCGTGGCGGCGGGGTTGCTTGGCTTTGCAGCACTGGCGCTGGTTGGAGGGGTGGCGGCTTCGCATTTAAAAAAGAAAACGGCGGGTGTTGCGAACGCCGCCGTGGAGCCGGAACGTCGCCCGCCGGAGAGGATAGATGTGCGCCAGCTTATCGTGGATTCGCCGCCGCCCGTGGATACACAGCCCACGCGCGCTTTCTCCGTGAACCCTGCACCGCTGCCGCCCACCGCCGTGCCGGAGAATCCCGCCAGCGCCGCGCCCATCGCGAGCTTGCCTCCGAGCCAGCCTGCGCGGCCTACGCCGGTGCCGCTTTCCGCCTTTACGCCGAAGACCGATCCCCGCGTGCCGGAGCTGGTCGAGCAGGGCAAGCTGCTGCGCGGCAATGGCGACACGGCGGGTGCGCTCGCCAAGCTGCGAGAGGCCATGGTGCTCGATCCGGCGAATCCGCTGCCCATCGCAGAGTCCGCCTACACGTATGAAAAAATGGGGCTCAATGATCGCGCCGCCGAGCAGTGGCGGCGCGTGCTGGCGCTGGGGGAGGGAGGGGGAGTTTATTTTTCCGCCGCGAAATCGAAGCTCGATGCAGCGGTGATGGCTACGACTCGCGAAGTCGGTGGCACGCCCGCCAGCACGCAGATCGCGGAGGGGAAATCGCTGGCGATCGGTAGCCCGACAATCCAAGACGATGCGGATCCCGGTTCTGCGAAAAGGTTTCTCCTCCGAGTGCCTGTGCGCGCGAGGGCGGGCGAAAAAATCATCGCGCGGGAGATGAAAGTTTTCGTGCTTTTTTACGACAA
Organism: Verrucomicrobiaceae bacterium; assembly: GCA_043757005.1. Classification (GTDB taxonomy): domain Bacteria; phylum Verrucomicrobiota; class Verrucomicrobiia; order Chthoniobacterales; family Chthoniobacteraceae; genus SXWH01. Next base: position 5,907 of record JAYVQK010000049.1, on the reverse strand, counting down.
AGTCGGGAGCAAGGAAATCGGGCGCACTTTGGCGAACGTGAACAACCGCTGGGCGACGCCGCCGACGGATTGGGCCGATGGCGAGAGCGAGACGCTGGAGGTCACCTACGATCTGCCGATGAGCGCCGTGCGCAGCGAGCCGCGCGAATACTACGGCTACATCGTGCGCGTCTATTACAAGGGCGAGCTGCAAGACACGCAGGCCGAGCCCGCCGCGCTGAATCAGAAATTCCCCGCTCCATTCCAACTTTCCGAATAAAAAACACACCATGAGAATCCTGCTAGTAGATGACGACTCCGAAGTAATCCAAGCGATCTTGGCGATCATCAAAACCGTCCCCGGCCACGAAGTGCGCGTAGCCGTCACCGCGCAAAAAGCCCACGAGCAAGCGGCCAATCTTGGCGGGATTGATATGCTCATCACCGACGTGGTGATGGAGCCCACCGATGGCTTCACTTTGCGCGACGAGCTAGTGGCGCTCTACCCGGACGTGTGCGTCGTCTTTATGACCGGCTACGACCTCAGCGATTACGGCGAGCAAATCGCAGGAGCCCACGTGCTGACCAAGCCCGTGGACTCCGGCGTGCTGCGCGGGCTGCTCATGGGCAGCGTGCGCGAGATGCTCTCGGGCGTCACCGGCGGGCCACAACCGGAGGCCACCCCGCCCATCCAACCGCGTGTGCTGCGCCCCACTGTCGCCGTCGCCACCTCGCTCCCAGCCTCCGCTACGCGCGGGGGCCATCATCAGCCGCAGTCCGGCGTGCGCGCCGTCTCGGGCATCGCTGGCGTGGCGGATACCTCGGGCGACCCGCTCATCGGCGTGCAACTTGGCGATTACCGGGTGCAGCGGCTGCTCGGGAAGCAGGATTGGGGCAACGTCTATCTCGCCATCCAGCTCAGTGTGAACCGCGCAGTGGATCTCAACGTCATCGCCCCCGAGCGCGCTCAGGACGAAAATCAACGCTCCCTTTTCCTCGCCGACGCGCGCGCCAAAGCCGCCGTGCAGCACCCCTTCATCGTCTCCGTCTTCGAGGCCGACGACCGCAACGGCCTCGCCTTTTACACAAACGAGCACCTCGAAGGCTCCACGCTCGACGCCCTCATTGAGCGCGGCGAGCCGATGGATGAGCGAGCCGCCCTCCAAGTGCTGAAAGTCTGCGCCGAAGGCCTGAACTACCTCTGGTCGCACAACCTCGCCCACATCCTCCTCGATGGCACCAGCCTCCGCATCGGCAAAGACAACATCCCCCGCCTCGCGAACCTCGCCTCCAGCACCCCCGACCCACTCGTCTCGCCCGAGGCGGAAATCCTCACCGTCTCCGCCCTCGTCAGCCAGCTCGTCCCCGCGCACGCCCAGACCCCCGGCCTCCGCGCGCTGCTCGCCCGCATGAGCGGCGGTGGCAACGCCATCATCGCCTGGCCCATCGTCCTCCAAGCCGTGAAGGCCCTGGAGCCGAAAGTCATCCCCGTCGAAGCCGCCAAAATCAAAGCAGCCGACGCCGCCGCGATGAAAGCCGTGGACGCCGCCCGCAAAGCGCAGAAACGCTCCATCGTGCTGAATATCATCACCCTCGTCGCCCTCGTCATCGCGGTGACATTTGTCATTTTTAAATACGGCATCTCCAACAAGCGCCAGCTCCTCGAACAAGTGCAGATCCCCGCTGGCGACTACCTCATCGGCGACATCGGCAGCGGGCGCAAAGCCAGCCTCGGCGCGTTCGAGATTGATAAATACGAAGTCACCATCGGCGACTACGCCGAGTTCATCGAGTTCTGCGAAAAAAATACCGACCAAGAGCACAAATACGATCACCCGAACGCGAAACGCCAATTTTCCCACGCCACCGAGGATGTTAAAAAACTCATCGCCAACGCCAAAGCCAATGGCCAAACCGTCTTCCATACCGACACCGATCCCGGCGTGCTCGTAGATATGAACTGCCCCATCGTCGGCATCACCTGGTGGGACGCCTACGCCTACGCCAGCTTCCGAGGACGCTCCCTCCCCACCGACGAAGAATGGGAAACCGCCGCACGCGGCACCAAAGGCTACAAGTATCCCTGGGGCGACGAGCTAAAGCTCAAATACCTCAACTCCAACGAAGCCTACCAATCCATGGCCCCCGGCAAAAACGTCCCCCCAGACGGCTATAACTACTGGTCCCCCGTGGACCTTTTCACCAACGACGAAAGCCCCTTCAAAGTGCGCGGCATGGCCGGCAACGTCTCCGAATGGGTCTATCACACCGAAGGCAAAACCCAAACCCCCGAGCTGCGCGGCGGCTCCTTTGCCACGCCCCCTGCCGCCATGTTTGAAAGCATAAAAACCATCCTCGCCGACGACTGCTGGAACACCTACCCCGCTGCACAAAAACCGAAAGCAAACGCCCTCCCACGCCCCGGCGAGCGCGAGAAATTCTACGTCGGCGACCCCATCACCGCCAACGTCCAGACCCTCTACATCGGCTTCCGCACCGTGAAACGGAAATAAAGATACCTCGAACCACTTCGTGCGCTCCGTGCCCACCGTGGTTTAATCCAAAACACACAACGCCATGAAATACCTACTCACATTCCTACTCCTCCTCGCCGCGTATCTACCAGTCAGCGCCCAGCTCGATGTCCGCCTCGTCATCCCGCGCCGCATCTTCCTACGAGGTGAAGCCGTCGAGGCCAGCGTCAGCATCCGCAACCTCACCGGCCACGAAGTCACCCTCCGCGACACCGAAGGCCACCAATGGTTCAGCTTCGAGATTTTTCGCGGCAACGACACCCCCATCGCCCCCCACGACATCGCGTATAAAAATGAGCCCCTCACTTTACTCAACGGCGACTCCGTGACCCGCAAAGTGAACCTCCTCGCCCTCTACCCCGTCAACGAACTCGCCACCTACAAACTTCGAGCCGCCGTCTATTTCTACGAGACCAAAAAATACATCGAGTCCGACGAACTCAAAATTGACATCAGCGACGGACACAAAGTCTGGAACCGCATCGTCGGCGTCCCCGACAGCAAACCCGGCGCAGGCGAATACCACGACCTCAGCCTCCTCACCTTCCAGACCCAAAAAGAACTCACCCTCTACGCCCGCATCGAAGACCAAACCACCGGCTCCATCCTCGGCACCTACCCCCTCGGGCGCATCATGCAAGGGGCTCGCCCCACCGGTGAATTTGACGACAACAACACCCTCTACGCCCTCCACAACAGCGGCCCCAGCCAATACGCCCTCTCCAAAATCAGCGTCAACGGCGAATGGCTCGGCCAAACCATGTGGAGCGCCTCACGCGGCACCCCCACCGTCCGCAAAAAACCCGACGGCACCATGGTCGTCGCCGGAGCCACCCACCAACAAGCCCCCATCGTCGGAGGCCCACCCGTCCCTAAAATCAGCGACCGCCCAGTCGCCCTCCCCGCCCAGTAAAAGCGACTCTGATTCAGTCAGCTAAAGCCGCTAAAAGGGGCTAAAATGGGGGGCGTAGATGTTTTTTTAGCCCCTTTTAGCAGCTTTAGCTGACCTGTTCGATTCGATCAGCGTCTCGCTAAAAGCAACGTCCGCATTTGCTGATCCGCGCTCACCCAAAACGCTTTGGTGACGCCCAACTGCCGCAAGTTTTTTACAAAAAACGCCCCCGAAATGAAATCACGCTTGCCAAGTCCGCGCCGCTATGGATTCTTCCCCACCCATCACCAAAGGCTGGATAGCTCAGTTGGTAGAGCAGAGGATTGAAAATCCTCGTGTCGCCGGTTCGATTCCGGCTCCAGCCACTCCCCCTGCAAACATCAGGGTTTGCGGGTTTTCGAGGGTGGGAAAAAGGTAAAGTGCAAGCAACGCCACCGTTTTCCGCCCCTTTCCGGCAATGTCCACCGCAGCAAGAAACGTCTCACCAGTTTGAGTCGCCGTTCGCTGAACTACGCACCAACGGGCGAGGCCAATAGTGATTGGAGCCGCTGGAGCGCGGCATCGGCTTCGGTGCCTTTGCTGCTGATTTGCGCGAGGAGCGCCTGCGGGGGTGCGTTTGTCTTCGGTATCCACGCGGTTCGGGTTCACGGCCTTGATGTCATAGACCGCGTTTTCGATGTCCTGCGCTTTGGCCTCAGCCTCGCGCTCTTGGCGGATAAATTCGCGACATTGATCTTCGAGTGCGGCGAGGGCGCTGGCGGCGGCTTTAGCCCTCCGAGCTTCCATGAGTTGCAGCCCGACCGCTTTGGCTTGCACGCTCGCAGCCTCGGCTTGCTCGCGGTATGGGCGCGCGGCTTCCAGCGCAGCTTGCTGGCGTGCCGGGAAATCAACCGTCCAGCTCCGCTCGCTCGCGGCGCGCTCGGGGAGCAGGCGGAAGAACTCCTCGAAATGTTCCAGCGTGAGCGGCGTCTTCTTGCCCATCTTCACATCCGAGAGATCGAAATACCATACGCGCTCCGTGGGCTTACCCTTCGTGAAAAAGATGAGGTTCGTTTTCACACCCGCACCCGCCGAGGAGAAGACCCCGCCGGGCAGGCTCACGATGCACCACACATCGCACTCTTCGAGCAGGCGCATCTTTGTTTTCACAAAAGCCGTCTCGTTTGCGCGAAAGAGCACGCCTTCATCCAGCACGATCCCGCAGCGGCTCCCGCTCTTCATACTCTCCAGCACGTTTTGCAAAAAAAGCACCTGCGTCGCGCCCGTCTTGTAGTCGTAGTGTGTCTGCGCTTCCTTGCCCTCCTTGCCGCCAAAGGGCGGATTCATCAACACCACGTCGAAAAACTGCCGTGCCCCGGCAAAGAGCCCGCCGTAAGTCTCCTGCTTCGAGAGCGCATTGCCGTGCCAAATGTGCGGCTCGTCTATCCCGTGCAGCACGAGATTCGCCAGCGCGATGGGATACACCGCGTTGTCCTTTTCCCGCCCGTAAAAGGTATGCTGCCGCAGCCGCTCCAGCTCCGGCCCTGTCTTCGCCGTCGCTCGCATATACTCGAACGCCTGCGCCAGAAATCCGCCCGTGCCGCACCCCGGATCATACACCGTCTCGCCAATGCGCGGAGCCACCACGCGCACCATCGCGCGGATCACCTCGCGCGGGGTGAAAAATTGCCCGCCATCGTTCCCTTTTTCGCCCATTTTCAGCAGCAGCCCCTCATACACCTGCGAGAGCGTGAAGACGTGCGTATCGTCCACTGTCTCGGCGGTGATTTCATGCACCTTATCGAGCACATCGAGGAAGTTCTTCTCCGAATCAATCCGGCTCCTGTCCACGCTCGACATGATTTCGCTGATGACCTTCTGTCGCGCCGTTGCACCCGGCCGCTTCTCCAGCTTTTTGAGATGCGACAACAGCTCTTCGTGTAGAAAATGCCACACGCTCGCGTGCTTGTCCTCCCGCAGCGGCGAGCCCGGCGCAGCCTAATCCCGCCAGCGGAAAGGCGCACCCAGCGATGGCTCGAACGACGCTCCGACAGCGTGTGCTTCCTCCGCTTCCTTCATCTCACGCTCATCGAGGATGCGGAGGAAAAGTATCCACGTCAGCTCCGGCACATATTGCAGAGCCCCGGCGCAATTCGAGCGTCGCATGATGTCGCAGATGCTCTTGATGGCCGCATTGAGTGACTGTGGGGAGGCGTGCTTTTTGGTCTTCGTTTTTTTCGGCATGGCCTACACTTCCTGTTTCCTCCACGGGAGGAAAGCGAGGATGCGTTCACGGCAGGCCCGCGCGCCGTCGGGCGTCCGCTCCGCGAGGCCCAGCCGCTCCAGCTCGGCGAGGTCGCGTTGCACGGTCTTGGGCGTCCGCGTTGCGTAGGCGCGGGCGAGGCGGGGCGTGAGCGTCGGGATTTTTCCGGTGGGCACGGGCTTCTCCGCCGTGCCGAGATCGAGCGCGAGGTGGCGTTGGCGCTGGTCGCTCGGGCTCGTGCGATCTTGGAAAAGCTCATG
>JAYVQK010000048.1:0-10793 GCA_043757005.1 Verrucomicrobiaceae bacterium | reverse complement strand
ATTGATGGACGGCAGGGGCTCTCGAATATCCTGCGGGGTGAGGTGCCGTGGCGTAATTGCATCCAGACGAAAGAGGTGTGCCCCACTCTCAGCGTCGTCCCGCGCGGGCCGGTGACGAATCAGAGTGGTGAGCTTTTGCTCCTCCCCATCGTGGGCAAGTTGCTGGAGGAATGGAAAGCGAACTTCGATCTCGTGATCTTCAATACCGCGCCAATTCTCGCCACGGATGATACGCCGACGCTTGCGCCGAATTTTGACGGCACGCTGATGGTTATTCGTGCGAGCTTCACGAGTGCGCGGCTCACGCGCAATGCGCTGAATTCGCTTTATCAGCGGCAGGTGAACGTGCTCGGGCTCATCATGAACTGCGTGGATACCGAGCTGCCCGACTACTACTACTATCGGTATCCAAAGTATTACGCGGCGTAGAAATCATTTTGACTTGCCCCTTTGCCCTCGGCACGCGACACGTTGCGCCCGTTTTTTGGGAATATGGAAAAAATCTTACCGCTGCTTCGCCACGACGCTCGCACGTCTATCGCCGATCTCGCCAAGGCCACGAACTTGAGCGAGGCGGAAGTCGTCGAGCGCATCCGCAAGCTGGAGGAAGACGGCGTGATTCTCGGCTATCAGGCCATCGTGGATCCGAAAAAGATCGCCCGCGAAGTGGTCACCTCGGTCATTGAGGTAAAGATCACGCCGGAGCGCGAGGGTGGCTTCGATAAGCTCGCGGAGCGCATCGCGCGCTTTCCCGAGGTGCAGAATTGCTACCTGATGAGCGGCGGCTACGACCTCCTGGTCATCGTCGAAGGCCGCACCTTGCAAGAAGTCGCGGGCTTCGTCTCCGAGAAGCTCAGCACGATCAAAGGCGTGCTCTCCACCGCCACGCATTTCCGGCTAAAGGTGTATAAAGAAAACGGCGTGGAGATCCGCCGCGAAGTCGGCCCGCAACGACTCGCCGTCGCCCCGTAAAGAAGATGCGCGATTTCCTGCCAACGATGAAAGCCGCCCCCGCCGCCGCACGAGCAGCGGCAGCTAGTCGCCGCGCCGGAGTGTGACCTTCTTTGATGGAATGGGCACCGGCGCGGTTCGTCTCCCACGCCATTCCATCGAAAGAAACACACACTTCAACACACGTATTACCTATTTCATGAATCTCACATCACTCATCGCCAACCACGTCCGCGACATACCGCGTTCGGGGATTCGCGACTTCTTCGAGATCGTCCAAACCATGCAGGACGTCATCTCGCTCGGCATCGGGGAACCCGATTTCCACACCCCTTGGCGCATCCGCGAAGCCGCCATCTATTCGCTGGAGCGCGGGCACACCGGCTACACGAGTAATCTCGGCCTGCCGCGCCTCCGCGAGTGCATCTCGCGTTACGTCGCCCAGCACTTCCACGTCGCCTACGATCCCGCCACGGAGATCATCGTCACCGTGGGCGTCAGCGAGGCGATTGACCTCGCCCTCCGCGCGCTCATCAACCCCGGCGACGAAGTCCTCTACCACGAGCCCTGCTACGTCAGCTACAGCCCGAGCGTCGTCATGGCGCACGGCATCCCGGTCGCCGTCCCCACGCACGCAGCGGATCATTTCCGCCTCACCGCCGAGGAACTCGCTAAGCACATCACGCCAAAATCCAAAGTGTTGATGATGAACTTCCCCTGCAACCCCACCGGAGCGACACAGACCCGCGAGGAGCTGGAAAAAATCGCGCAACTCTGCGTGCAAAACAACCTCATCGTCCTCACCGACGAGATCTACAGCGAGCTCACCTACGACGGCGCGACCCACACCAGCATCGCTGCTTTACCGGGGATGCGCGAGCGTTGCGTCTTCCTCCACGGCTTCTCGAAGGCCTTTGCCATGACCGGCTTTCGCATCGGCTACGCCTGCTCCCCGCCCGCCCTCACCGAGGCCATGATGAAAGTCCACCAATACGCCATCCTCTGCGCCAACACCATGTCGCAAGACGCCGCCATTGAGGCACTGGAGAGCGGCGAAAACGACGTCGCCACCATGCGCAAGCAATACGAAGCCCGGCGCAACTTCATCGTCAGCAGCCTCAACGAAATGGGCCTCCCGTGCTTCCAGCCACAAGGCGCGTTCTACGTCTTCCCCGACATCCGCAGCACCGGCCTCACCAGCCGCGAGTTCTCACTCGGCCTGCTCGATAAAAAGAAAGTCGCCTGCGTCCCCGGCCCCGCCTTTGGAGCCAGCGGCGAAGGCTACGTCCGCTGCAGCTACGCCACCGGCATGGAGAAAATCAAAATCGCCATGGAGCGCATGGCCGAGTTCGTCGCCGAAGTCCGCAAATAGCCCACACACCACGCCATGAACGTCACCAAAGCCGTCCTTCTCGCCGCAGGTAAAGGCACCCGCATGTTGGAGCTCACCAACGACCTGCCAAAACCCATGCTCGCCGTCCGTGGCAAGCCCATCCTCCTCCACATCATCGAGGGACTCCGCGCCGCAGGCGTCACCCACTTCTGCATCGTCGTCGGCTACCGCGCGGATGTCGTCACCAGCTATTTTGGCGACGGCACAGCACTCGGCATCCACATCACCTACGTCACCCAAGTCGTCCAAGACGGCACAGGCCGCGTCGTCGAGTTGGCCAAAGAATTTGTCGGCAGCGATCCCTTCGTCCTCAGCTACGGCGACATCCTCATCGCCCCCGAGAACTACGCCCGCCTCACCACCCTCGACGCCGAAGCCCTCGTGAGTGTGAAGCACAACGAAGGCGAAATCGCCCAAGGCGGCTGCGTCGTAGTGAACGACCGCTTCGAGCTCACCGACCTCATCGAAAAACCCACCGGCAAAGCCCCGAGCCCTTGGTATAACGCCGGAGTCTATACCTTCCGCCCCAGCATCTTCCACTTCACCGCCCGACTGACCCTCTCCCCCCGAGGCGAATACGAACTCACCGACGCCATCCGCGCCCAAGCCCAAAGCGGAGCCCGCGTGCAAGTCCTAGAGCTGACTGGCGAATGGGCCGACGTCCGCGACCCCGGCATCCTCGCCGAGCTGAATGGGTGAAGCGGCAGGGTTGATAGGAAAGCACCGCATCTTCCATTTTCGCCATCCTTCAGCGAAAGACTTCGAGAAATGGCCCTACTTTCCGTGTCCTTCTGTGCCTTCCGTGGATCAATCAGCGTTTCCTTAGTGAGACGCTAAATAAAGCCGAGCGACGAGTGCGGGGTAGGGTGGGCGTCCCGCCTGCCGATCTGGGCATCCTGCCTAGATCATGCGAACGCACGAGAGATGTATCGCTCGCGAAGGCGCATCCATCCACGTTCGTGGGGTGCCGGGCGGGACGCCCACCCTACCCGAAGCACGCCCCCCATTTGAAGACACCAATAGGACTCCGAGCGATTAAATCAGCATTTCCATAGTTTTACTGTGTTAAGAGCGCACCCGAAAACACAAAGCTCTTCCATAAAATATCCAACTCTTAGCGATTTTTAATTTTGAGCTGCTTGCGACTAGCGGATTGTTTGAGTTTTCGGGAGTCCCCTTTAGTGGGTTCTGGTCCAAGAATCTAGCGCACCTCAATGGCAGCCGATGCTGCTTGCACCCGTGCTGCGCGGGCCATTTAGTTTCGCTTCTATGTGGCCCGATGTCGTCATCATCATCATTCTTGTTGTTCTTCTTTTTCTACAGTTCGTGCAGTTCGCGCGAAGACCTGCGGATACGCAGATCGCAGCCATCACAAGTAGCAGCGAGCGCGTGGAGCGGAGCGTGCGCGAGGAGTTTAGGCGCAATCGCGAGGAGAGTAGTGCGGCGACGCGCGATCTGCGCGAGGAACTCACGGCGGGTGTGCGAAACTTCGGCGATAATGTGCTCGGGAAATTTGAAATGCTGATCGCCAGCAACGATGAAAAGCTGGAGACCATTCGCACGACGGTGGCGCAAAATCTCGGCGACTTCAAAAGCGACGCTGGGCAACAGCACGCGATGACTCGTGAAGAGAGCGGGCGTTCGTTGAAGGCGTTTGGCGATACGGTGCAGGCGCGCGTGGCGGAACTCACCCAACTGCAGCAGACCCAGCTCGCTTCATTTGCCCAACAGCTCGCGGCACTCGCGGTAGGCAATGAGGAAAAGCTGGAGGCCATCCGCTCAACCGTCACGCGGCATCTCGGAGAGCTGCGAGCAGATGCCGGCCTACAGCACGGGGCGGCGCGCGAGGAGCTGGCGCGCTCCATGAAAGCGACGAGCGACGCTCTGACTGCAAGGATGACGGAAATCGCGACCTTTCAAAAAGAGCAGCTTGCCGCATTTGCGACGAATTTTACCAACCTCTCGCAGAGCAACGAGCAGAAGCTGGAGGCTGTGCGGCTCACGGTGGAGCGGAAGCTCACCGACCTCCAGCAAGACAACACGGCGAAGCTAGAGCAGATGCGCGCGACGGTGGATGAGAAGCTGCACGCCACGCTGGAGCAGCGGCTTGGCGAGTCGTTTAAAATCGTGAGCGACCGGCTGGAACTCGTCCACGCCGGGCTCGGCGAGATGCGCACGCTAGCGACGGGCGTGGGCGATTTGAAGAAGGTGCTCACCAACATCAAGACGCGCGGTGGCTGGGGCGAAGTGCAGCTCGGAAACTTGCTGGCGGAGATTTTTACCCCAGACCAATACGCGCAAAACGTAGCCCCAAATCCCGACAGCGCCGAGCGTGTAGAATACGCAGTAAAACTGCCGGGCCGCGACGACAACGGCGCGCCCGTATGGTTGCCGATTGATGCGAAATTTCCGCAGGAAGAATACCAGCGCCTCGTGGATGCGGAGGAGCGCGGCGATGCCGAGGCAGCGGCGCTCGCCTCGCAAGCACTGGAAAACGGCGTGAAAAACGAGGCGAAGAAAATCAGCGGGAAGTATCTCAATCCACCGCACACGACGGATTTCGCAATCCTCTTCCTGCCGACGGAAGGGCTCTTTGCGGAAGTGCTCCGGCGACCCGGTCTGTGCGACGGCATCCAGCGCGAACAGCGCGTCATGATCAGCGGGCCGACCACGCTTGCGGCGATGCTCACGAGCCTGCAAATGGGCTTCCGCACGTTGGCTATCGAGAAGCGTTCGAGCGAAGTCTGGAACGTGCTCGGCGCAGTGAAGACGGAGTTTGGGAAATTCGGGGCGGCGCTCGATAAAGTGCAAAAGAAACTCAACGAAGCGAGCAACAGCATCGAGGATGCATCGAAGCGCTCCCGCGCCGTCGAACGCAAGCTCCGCACCGCAGAAGAGCTGCCAGCGAGCGAGGCCGCAAAGCTACTCGAACTCCCCGTGCCTACGTCCGAAAACGAAACCGCCGAGCGAGAGGTCAGCGAAAATTAATGGGGACATGACATCGTCTTTTTCCCATGGGGAGTTTGGGCGAGATCTTTGATGGAATTGGGGGACTCTTTTCGCGCATCGTTTGTTAAAGAGCGCGTGTATAGTTTAGCTTCCGCGTCCATTTTCTAATGCCTACAAAACGTCCTGCACTCACCGTCGTCGTGCCGCCTGATTCCATCGTCATTCGTGGGGCGCGGCAGAATAACTTGAAGGGGTTCGATCTGGATTTGCCGCTGGGCAAATTGATCGTGGTCACGGGGCCGAGCGGGAGCGGGAAGTCGTCACTCGCTTTTGACACAGTCTATGCCGAAGGGCAGCGGCGCTATGTGGAGACGTTTTCGCCTTACACGCGGCAATTCCTCGACCGCATGGACAAGCCACAGGTGGACGAGATTCGCGGCATCCCGCCCGCCATCGCCATCGAGCAATCAAACCACGTAAAAAGCACGCGCTCCACGGTCGGCACGATGACGGACATCAACGACTACTTGAAGCTGCTCTTCCCCCGTATCGCTACGGCGCATTGCCCGAAGTGCGACCGACAAATCCGCCCCGAGAGCGCCGCGAGCATCGTCGCGCAGCTCTTTGTAGAAAGTGCGGGCGACACGGTGCTCGTCACCTTCCGAGTGGCGGTGCCAGCGGAGACGAGGCCCGCCGATTTCTACGCCTTCCTCACGCAACAAGGCTACCTGCGAATCTGGCTGGAGGGCGAAATCGTGCGGACGGATGAGCCCGCAAAAGCGAAAAACCTGCCCGCGATGGTGTCCGTGATTCAAGACCGCATCGCTATTGCTGAGGAAAACCGCACGCGCATCAGCGAGGCCGTGGAAACCGCTCTGCGCCTTGGTTCCGGGAAGACCCAAATCCTAAATCTCAAATCAAAAATCTTAAATCCTCACAGCACTCGCTGGCACTGTGCGCATTGCGACCTCGATATTACGCCGCCCTCGCCGGGGCTGTTTTCGTTTAATCATCCGCAGGGTGCCTGCCCGACGTGTCGTGGCTTTGGGCGCACGATCGCGATAGATATTCCGCGTGCCGTGCCCGACCACGCATTGAGCATCGCGGGTGGTTGTGTGAAGCCGTTCCAGACGGAGAATGGGCAGGAGTGCCAGCGCGATTTGTTGCGCTGCGCGAAGACGAGTGGAGTCAATGTGCGGGTGCCGTTTCACGAGCTACCAAAGGAGCAGCAAGACTGGCTGCTGCACGGCGAAGATCACGCGAAGACCGTGCGGCGCACGGGCGAGGAGTTGTGGAAGGATGGGCTGTGGTATGGCGTTGCGGGCTTCTTCCGGTGGCTGGAGACCAAGGCGTATAAAATGCACGTCCGCGTCTTCCTCAGCCGCTACCGCAATTACACGGAGTGCCCCGATTGCCGAGGCACGCGCTATCAGCCAGCGGTGCTGAATTTCCGCGTCGCGGAGAAAACGCTACCCGCGTTGCAGCTCCTCCCCATCACCGATCTACACAAGCTTCTCAGCGCATCCACGCCGGCGGATAGCACTTCGCAAATGCTCCTCGCTGAAGTGCGCAGCCGCCTCGGCTATCTCGTGGAAGTGGGCCTCGGCTACCTTTCGCTCGACCGCCCCACGCGCACCCTCAGCGGTGGCGAGACGGAGCGCGTGAACCTCACCACCTGTCTCGGCGCGTCGCTTGTAAATACGCTCTTCGTCCTCGACGAACCCAGCGTGGGCCTACATCCGCGCGACACCGGGCGTCTCATCCGCATCATGCAATCGCTGCGCGACAAAGGAAACACGCTGCTCGTCGTGGAACACGAAGAGAGCATCATGCGCGCGGCGGATCACCTCGTGGAAATCGGGCCGGGGCGCGGCGAGGCTGGCGGGCAGTTGGTCTTCAGTGGGCCGCTGTCCGCAATGCTCGGATCGAACACCTATCCCAAGGCGAAAAAGCGCGCGGCTCAGAAAGCGGAAAGTCTGTCTTTGACCGCCGCGTATCTCAGCGGCGAACGCAGCATCCCGCTGCCAGCGCGGCGGCGCGTGCCGACGAAGTGGCTACGCATGGAAGGAGCGACTGCACACAATCTGCGCGACCTCAGTGTGGAGATTCCGCTCGGCGTCTTTGCCTGCGTCACCGGCGTGAGCGGCTCGGGCAAGAGCACGCTCGTCCACAGCGTGCTCTATGAGCAACTGCTGCGTGCAAAAGGTCTGGCGTCGGAAAACTCGGTCGGCACGCTCGCCGCGCTGCACGGCGAGGAGGGCGTGGGCGAAGTCATCCTCGTAGATCAGTCGCCACTCGCCCGCACTCCGAAGTCCACGCCCGCGCTGTATCTGGGCGTCTTCGACACCATCCGCGAGCGTTTCGCTTGCACGCCGGAGGCGCTGCGCGAGGGGCTCTCGGCGAGCGCGTTTTCATTCAATGGCGGCGTGGGACGCTGCGAGCGTTGCGGCGGCAGTGGGTTTGAAAAGATCGAGATGCAGTTCCTCAGCGACGTCTTCGTGCGCTGCCCGGAGTGCGAGGGCAGCCGCTACCAGTCGCATATTTTGAAAATCCGCGTCGCGGAAAAAAGCATCGCCGATGTGCTGGCGCTCACCGTCACCGAGGCGATCGTCTTTTTTGAAAAGCTCCAGCTTCCGCGCGTCGTGCGTCCATTCCGAGTGCTGGAAGAAGTCGGTCTCGGCTACCTGCGACTCGGCCAGCCGCTCAATATCCTCAGCGGCGGCGAGAGCCAGCGGCTAAAACTCGTCGAGCGCCTCACCGCGCCCGCGAAGCACGACGCCACGCCCAGCTTGCTCATCCTCGACGAACCCACGACGGGCCTGCATTTCGACGACATCGCGATCCTGTTGCGCGTCTTCGAGCGGTTGGTGGAGCAGGGGAATAGCTTGCTTGTGATCGAGCACAATTTGGAGGTCATCAAGTGTGCCGACTACGTCCTCGACCTCGGCCCCGAGGCTGGCGCGGAGGGCGGATTACTCGTGGCAAAAGGCACGCCGGAGGAAGTCGCACTCGTGCATGAATCCCACACCGGGCGCTACCTGCGCAGTGTGCTGGCGGGCTTTGGTGTGCGTGGCGTGGAGTGGGAGAGCGAGCAAGCGGCACGAGTCGCGGAAGAGCCGCTCCACTCAACCCTCAACCCTCAACCACCAACCATTCGCATCCACGGCGCACGCGAGCACAACTTGAAAAACATCTCGCTCACCATCCCGCGCGATCAGCTCGTAGTCATCACGGGCCTTAGCGGGAGCGGCAAGAGCACGCTGGCTTTCGACCTGCTTTTTGCCGAGGGGCAGCGGCGGTTTTTAGACGTGATGTCGCCGTATGCGCGGCAGTTTGTGGAGCAGTTGGAAAAGCCGGATGTGGATCTCATCACGGGGCTCCCGCCGAGCGTAGCCATCGAGCAGCGGGTCACCCGAGGGGGAGGAAAGAGCACCGTCGCCACCGTCACGGAGGTCTATCATTTCCTGAGGCTGCTCTTTTCCAAACTCGGCACCCAGCACTGCCCAGACTGTGGTTGTGCAGTAGAGAAACAGACCGCCGCCGCCGTGACCAAGCGCGTTGCGGCGCTGGCTGACAAGGGCAAGGCGCGCGTCTTCGCCACGTTGGTAAAGGCGCGGAAAGGCTTTCACACGGATGTCGCGAAGTGGGCGAAGCAGCAAGGCTTTGAGACGCTACTCGTGGACGGCGCGCTCGTGGCGGTGAAGGGCTTTGAAAAGCTGGAGCGCTTTCGCGAACACACCATCGAGGTGCTCGTCGGCGAGCTCAATGGCGCGGCTGGAGCGGGAGAACTGGTGAAGCGCGCGCTGGAGATCGGGCGCGGCACGATCCGCGTGCTGGATGCGAAAGGCCGCGCGACGATCCTCAGCACAGAGCGCGCATGTCCCGATTGCGGGCAATCTTTTGAGGAACTCGATCCGCGTATGTTTTCCTACAACAGCCCGCACGGCTGGTGCGTGGAGTGTCGCGGCTTTGGCGAGGTGTGGAAGCGATACGAGAACCCGCGTCTCGAAACCGAGCTGGAGAAGGAGCTGGATGTGGAGCGGCAGAGCGAGTCGCTCGACGACGGCGAAGCCACGCAATGCCCGCAGTGCCTCGGCGCTCGGCTGAATCCCCAAGCGCGCGCTGTGCGTTTGCAGGGTCGTGCGATTGGTGAAATCGCCGAGCTTGCAGTGCGCGATGCGGTGGTGCTGGTGGATAAATTGAAATTCACCGCCGGCCAGCAGCGTGTGGCGCAGGACATCGTGCCGGAGATTTTGCAGCGGCTGCGCTTCATGGGGCAGGTGGGGTTGGATTACCTCGCGCTCGGTCGCAGCGCGAAGACTCTGAGCGGTGGCGAGAGCCAGCGCATACGGCTCGCGGCGCAGCTCGGCAGCAATTTGCGCGGTGTGCTTTACGTGCTGGATGAGCCGACCATCGGCCTCCACCCGCGCGACAATCGCGCGTTACTCGACACGCTCATGGGCTTGAAGGCTAAGGGCAACAGCCTCGTCGTGGTGGAGCACGATGAGGACACGATGCGCCACGCCGACACCGTGATTGATCTCGGCCCCGGTGCGGGCTCGCAGGGCGGTCGCGTGGTCGCGCAGGGCACGCTCGCGGACTTGCAAAACTCCCCCGAGAGCGCCACAGGCCGTAGCTTCCGCGAGCCCATGCGGCATCCTACACGCGGCGAACGGCGCTCGTTGGAGGGCGTGCGCTGGTTGGAGTTGCTCGGGGCGAAACGGAACAATCTCAAATCGGTGGACGCCCGCTTTCCCATCGGGCGGCTCACGGTCATCACGGGCATCAGCGGGAGCGGCAAGAGCACGCTCATGCGCGGCGTCTTGAAGCCCGCTGTCGTCGCTGAGTTGGCGGCGAAAAAGGCACGCAAGAGCGGGAAAGCTACGAAGCCTGCGCGGCCCGACTACACAGCGTTGCAGGGCATCGAGCACATCGAGGCGCTGCACGAGGTGGACCAATCTCCTATCGGCAAAACCTCGCGCTCCACGCCCGCGACTTACCTCGGAGTCTTCGACGCCATCCGCGCGCTCTTCGCACAGATCCCAGCCTCGCGGATGCGGGGCTACACCGCCTCGCGTTTCTCCTTTAATACTGAGGGTGGGCGCTGCGAGACGTGCGGCGGGCAGGGCGCGATCAAGATGGAAATGGCCTTCCTGCCTACGAGCTGGCAGCCCTGCACGGATTGCCACGGCAAACGCTACAACCCCGCCACGCTGGAAGTGCTCTACGACGGCAAAAGCATCGGCGACGTGATGGAGATGTCGCTCGCCGAAGCCGCCTCCTTCTTTGCTCCGCACAAGAAAATCCACCGCCCGCTCGCGCTCCTCTGCGACACCGGGCTCGGCTACCTCCGCCTCGGCCAGCCCAGCCCCACACTCAGCGGCGGCGAGGCGCAGCGGCTGAAGCTCGTGTATGAACTCGCCAGCGGCGCAGCCCGCGAGAGCGACGCGCGGCTTCGCAAAATGCAGGAGCCAAAGAGCACGCTCTATTTGATGGAGGA
>JAYVQK010000047.1:0-10912 GCA_043757005.1 Verrucomicrobiaceae bacterium | reverse complement strand
GTGGCGGTGCAGGCGGACGGCAGGATTCTGCTCGGGGGCAGCTTCACCACCCTGGGCGGGAGCACGCGCAGCCGCATCGCGCGGGTGGATGCCGCTGGAGTGCTCGACGCGGGCTTCAATCCCAATGCGAGCAGCACCGTCCTTAGCGTGGCGGTGCAGGCGGACGGCGGGATTCTGCTCGGGGGCTACTTCACCAGCATGGGCGGGACCACGCGCAACTGCATCGCGCGGGTGGATGCCACTGGCGTGCTCGATGCGGGCTTCGATCCCAATGCGAACAACAGCGTCTATAGCGTGGCGGTGCAGGCGGACGGCAGGATTCTGCTCGGGGGATTATTCACCACCGTGGGCGGGACCACGCGCAACCGCATCGCGCGGGTGGATGCCGCTGGCGCGCTCGACGCGGGCTTCAATCCCAATGCGAGCAGCACCGTCCTTAGCGTGGCGGTGCAGGCGGATGGCAGGATTCTGCTCGGGGGCTACTTCACCAGCATGGGTGGGACCGCGCGCAACCGCATCGCGCGGGTGGATGCCGCTGGCGCGCTCGACGCGAGCTTCAATCCCAATGCGGACAACACCGTCAATAGCGTGGCGGTGCAGGCGGACGGTAAGGTTCTGCTCGGGGGCACCTTCACCACCGTGAGCGGATCCCCGCACAACCTCTTCGCCCGGCTGCTCAATGACCCCGCCATTCAGACCCTCACCGCGCCCGACGCGACCCAGCTCAACTGGACCCGTGGCGGCAGCTCGCCAGAAGTCTCGCTCGTGACCTTTGAGAAAAGCACCGACAGCGGCGTGACGTGGACCCCGCTCGGCAGCGGCACCCGCATCGGCACCACGCCCAACTGGCAACTCACCGGCCTCTCGCTCCTCGGCACCGGCCAGATCCGCGCCCGCGGACACACCACCGGCGGCTACCTCAGTGGCAGCTCCGGCCTGGTGGAATCCGTGGCAAGCTTCACCTTTTACACACCGCTCCAGCAATGGAAACTCACCCACCTCGGCAATGCCGCAGCGCCGAACAATGGCGACACCGACCTCGACGGCCTCTCGAACCTCGTCGAATACGCCTTCGGCCTCGACCCCACGCTTGCCAGCAGCATGCAACTCCCCCAGCCAGACCTCAGCGGCGGCAACCTCACATTGAGCTTCACCCAGCCCGGCGGCATCAGCGGCATCACCTACGGCGCGGAGTGGAGCGAGACCCTACTGCCCGGAAGCTGGACCACCATCCCAGACACCGGCATCGCCCCCCAGCACCTCTTCAGCGTGCCCGTGGGGGCGAACGAGCGACTGTTCATGCGCATCGTCATCTCGGAGCCGTGAGGAGTCGCCCTCGAAGGCTATGAGGAAATCGTGGTGGATCGTCTAATGGAAACCATCGCGAAGGATGGCTACCGTATGCAGACACTCTTCACCGAGATCGTCACCAGTGATTTTTTCATCCATCATCGCATCCAAAAACAAGCCACCTCGTCCCATGGGAAATAACGTCCTCATTGATCGTCGCACCTGCCTGAAGGGGCTCGGTGCCAGCCTCGCATTGCCGCTTTTGCAAACGATGGGCTGGGCGGAAGCCAGCAGGGCAAAGGCCGTGAAGCCACCGGTGCGGCTCGGTTTTATGTATATGCCGCATGGGGTCATCATGGATCAGTTTTGGCCCAAGGACCCGGCGACTTTCCTCACTTCGCCGCCGCCCGCTTTGGAATCGCTGCGGGGCGTGCTGGAGCATTGTCTTTTAATGAAGGGCATCTCGGGCGTGCCGATCGCTCCTTTCAATGGCGCACCGCACGCGCTGGAACTCTCGACTTGGCTCACGGCGCAGCTCCCCGATGCGGATAAGCGCAACCAAATCCACATCTCCATCTCCGCCGACCAGATCGCTGCGAACTACGTGGGCGCGATGACTTCGCTGCCTTCGCTGGAGTTGGCCACGATGCCGCAGACGCACAAGGAAAACCAAGAGGGGCTGAACGAAGGCTACTACTCGCATTGCAGCTTCCGCTCGCCCACGCAGGCCGTCCCCGCCGAGACAAATCCCCGCAGCGTGCTGGAGCGGCTCTTTGGAAAAACCGACAAGCCCGGGCACCTCGCCCAAGCCGACCCACTGGATCGCCAGATGCTCGACCTCGTCCTCGGCGGGGCGAAAGAACTGCGCCGCAAGCTCCCGCAGGACGACCAACACAAGCTCGACGAATACCTCGACAGCGTGCGTTCCGTGGAGCGCCGCATCGCCGCCATCGAGTATCGGCAAAAAGAAGCGGCTCTCGAAAAAGCCGGAGTCAGCGTGAGCAAACGCAACGCTTCCGACTCCCCGCCCATCGAGATCAAAATCCCCATCGGCGACAAACGCAGCGAGTATATGCAGGTGATGTGCGACCTGAACGTGCTCGCTTTCCAGACCGACACGACGCGCGTGAGCACCTACATCGGCTCCACGCCCAATGGCGTCTCTTACCCCGAGCTGGGCTTCAAAGACGAGCACCACTCGCAGACGCACCACAACAACAAGCCCGAGCAAGTCGGGAAAGTCGCCGCCATCACCGCCTTCAATATCGCGCAGTTTGCCTACATGGTGAAAAAGATGGCCAGCCTCCGCGAAGGGGACGGGACGCTACTCGACAACTGCATCATGATGTGGGGCTCCGGCCTGGAAGACGGCAACATACACGCCCGCGAAAACCTCCCCTTCATCCTAGCCGGAAAAGGCGGCGGCTCGCTCCACACCGGGCGTTTCCTCGCCGATACCAAAGGCAACCAAGGCGACCTCCTCACCACGATCCTAGCCTGCGCCGGAGTCCCCATGGACCGCCCCATCGGCATCGCGACGAAGCAGCTTAAAGAGATGAGAGCGATCCTCTGAGCCGGAGCTACGACACTCCTGTCGTAGAAAACCCGCACCCATCGCAATCACCCCGACGCTCTACGACAAGAGTGTCGCAGCTCCGAGGTGGCGTGTGCTCTCGCGCGGCTCCGTTTTTCCTTCGCTACGGTATGCCTCCCCCGCCTACGCTCTCGGCCTATGCCCGTGAAAAAGACCGCCACAGACCAGCCGCTTGCGGGCACCAGGGGGAAGGATGGGCTGCATCCGCGCAATCGTTTTCGGGGGCGCTACGACTTTGCGAAATTGAGCGCCGCTTCCCCTCCCCTCGCGCCGTTTGTGCGGGCAAATGTTCATGGCGATGCGTCTATTGATTACGCGGACCCGGCGGCGGTGAGGGCGCTGAACCAAGCCCTGCTCCTCCACGGCTATGGGGTGAAAGCATGGGATCTCCCGAGTGGCTATCTGTGCCCGCCGATCCCAGGGCGCAGCGACTACATCCACCACCTCGCCGATTTGCTTGCGGCGGGCGGCGCGGTCCCTCGCGGCAAGGCGGTGCGGGTGCTCGACATCGGCGTGGGGGCAAACTGCATCTACCCGCTCATCGGCGCGGCGGAATACGGCTGGCACTTCGTAGGGGCAGACATTGATCCCGTCGCCGTGCGCTGTGCCGGCACGATTGCCGGAGCTTTTCCGAGGCAAATCGAGTGTCGCCTACAGCCCTCGGCGAGGCAGTGTTTCAGCGGCGTGATAAAGCACGGTGAACGCTTTGCGGCCACGATGTGCAACCCGCCCTTTCACGCTTCCGCCGCAGAGGCCGCCGCCGGCACGCGTCGGAAAATCCAGAACCTCGGCGGGACGAGGCCTACCCTCAATTTCGGAGGCACTAGCGGCGAGCTGTGGTGCGAGGGCGGCGAGCTGGCCTTCATCCAGCGCATGATCGCGCAGAGCGCCGAACGGCCCGATTGCTGCCAGTGGTTCACCACCCTCGTCGCCAAAAGCGAGCACCTCCCCCGCCTCCGCGCTGCGCTACGCACGGCGCGGGCGACCGGTGTGAAGACCATCGAAATGGCGCAAGGCCAAAAGCGGAGCCGCATCCTCGCTTGGACTTTTGCTGAGTGATGGGCGAGGGAGATGGATGAGGGCTCGCGCTTTCAGCGAAGGGCTGATACCGGAACGGCTTCATCGCAACATACACATACCATGAATCCACAAACCGACTCCAACGCTCCTGCGGCTGAACAAGCGCAGGGCTTCATCGCCACGCTTTTCGACTTTTCGTTTAGCTCCTTCATCACCACGAAATTCATCAAGATCATCTACGGCATCGCACTCCTTGGAGCGGCGCTGGGGGTGCTCGCTTTTATCCTAGCGGGTTTTAGTGGCGGCTTTATGCAGGGCATCTTTTGCTTGATCGTCTCGCCCATCGTCGCGGGCCTCTACCTCATCGCGGTGAGGATGGGGACGGAGATGATGGTCGTCGGTTTCCGCATCGCAGAATACCTGCACAGCATAGACTCGAAGCTGCCGCCGAAGTAGGGCGCTGGCTTCCCCCCTGTTCTGCAAACGCTCCGGCTTGCGCTGCGTGGCGGGGCTGCTACATACGCCCGCACTATGTCCACCGAAACTACCGAAACCACAAAGCCGCTCTACAATAACAAGAACCCGTATCACGCCACGCACCCTGTGAACATCAAGCTCACAGGCGATGCCTCCGAGAAGGATACGCGGCATCACGAGATAGATCTCACGGGCTCGGGAGTGACGTATGAGGCCGGCGATGCGCTGGCGCTAAAGGCCACGAATGATCTGGAGGTCGTCGCGCTCACGCTCGCGGCGCTCGGCTTTACGGGCGAGGAAGTGGTAAAGGTGAAGGATGTGGAGAAGCCGATCAGCGAAGCATTTTTCAGCGACTACGTCCTGCACTTCACGGAGAAGAAATTCATCCAAAAGCTCGCGGAAAAAGGCGTGGCGAAGGCGGCGGAATGGCTGCTGCCGGAAAACGCAGCGGCGCTCGCCGAGGTGCTCACTGGGCGGAATCTGGCCAAGGATTATGCGGATTTGTTGCGCGAGTTCCCCGAGGTGAAATTTACGCCACAGGAGTTTGTGGATACTCTGCGCGCGCTGGCCATCCGGCTTTACTCCATCTCCAGCTCGCAAAAGGCGCACCCGAATGGCGTGCATCTCACGGTGGCAACGGTCTCGTGGAAGGCGCATGATCGCAAGCGCCGCGGGCTGGCCTCCAATTTCCTCGCAGAGCGGTGGAAGGACGCGATGACGGCGGGCATTTTCATCCAAGCACAAAAGCACTTCCGCCTGCCGGAGGATACGAATACACCCGTCATCATGTGCGGCCCCGGCACGGGCGTCGCGCCGTTCCGCGCGTATCTGGAAGATCGCGAGGCGTCGGGCGCAAAGGGCAAGAACTGGCTTTTCTTCGGCGAACAGCGCGAGGCGCAGGATTTTTTCTACCGCGAGCAATTCGCAGGTTGGCTAAAGAGTGGCTTGCTGACGCGCATGGATACAGCGTTCTCGCGCGATCAGGAGAACAAGATCTACGTGCAAAACCGCATCACCGAAGCAGGCGCGGAGCTGTGGAAGTGGCTCTCGGAGGGCGCGTATTTTTACATCTGCGGGGATAAGAATCGCATGGCTAAAGATGTGCATGACGCGCTGATCGCCGTCGTCGCCCAGCACGGCGGCAAGACTGCCGAGGAGGCGAAATTTTACGTGGAGGAGACGATGATGAAGACCGAGAAACGCTACCGCCGCGACGTTTACTAATACCGTCCCATTAAATTAAACGGCGACCTGACTTTTCCGAGAAGCGTTTAGTTGAGGAAGTAGCCCGTCGCAAACGATGAGGCGGAGGACGGTCTGAGAGTCCTCCCAATAGCGGCGCAAGTCGCTCACATGGGGTAGACTTGGTTGGCTGTGTCGTCCTTCACGATGTCCCACATTTGCTCGCACGGATGGAGGGCGGGTGGTCCACGCTTCGCACTCGCTCGTGTAGCCTCTCGTCGCCGTCGCGCAGGTGCAAACCGGCTTGCTTCACCGCCAGCAGTCGTCTCTTGCGCCACCCGGCGGGCTTCCTAGCATACCTCTTCGCTACGTTCCCAGCGCCCTCGTTCAAGGCGACTCGCAGCAGGACATCGGCATCCGCCTTCGTCGGCGTCTGCGCGGCGTGCAGCGGCCAGCGGGAAGATGAGCGTCGTGAGAAGGGCGTGTTTGATGAGTGGTATCATTTAACCCGATTGTCCGAGGGCCACAGCATTTCCTCCCACGGGAGATCGTCCACGCCCCAGCTTTCTGGGAGCAGCCGGACGATGCGGCGGGGGCGGAAGCCTTCGATCAACTCTTCGGGTTTGATGACCAGTTGCAGGCCGCTGTTGCCCGGTGCTTTGAAGATCACTCTGGTATTGCGTAAGTTGTGCGGAGGAAAATCGGTGTGGCGCGGGTGTGGATGACGGATTTCACGGCGGGGCGGCGTGCTCTCGTGGTTGTTCAAACGATGCCCTCCGAAAAATACTTCTCGCAGTAGTGGTAGGGGTGCTTGTCCTCGAACTGACGCAGATTATCGAGAACCGTCACAATCCGGCATCGCTCGGTGCCGCCGTTCTTTTCACCGCGCAGTCCACGACCGACCATCTGCATGTAGCGCACGGGGCTGAACACCTGCCGTGCAATGAGAACCATGTCGGTCTTGGGCGCGTCGAATCCCGTGATGAGGACGCTATGGTTGCAAAGCACGCGAATCTTACCGCTCTGGAAACGGTCGAGGAAGTAGCGGCGGGCCGACGTGGGTGTTTCGCCACTCACTACGGCGGAGGGGATGCCCGCGAGGTGCAATCGCGCGGCCATTTCTCCGGCGTGTTTTACCGAATTGGCGAAGAACAGGATAGAGCGTTCACCTGCTTGCCGGATGCGCTCCACGAGAAGCTGGTTTCGTTGCTCGTCCACGGCGAGGCGTTGATTGATGGCTTCGAGAATGTTCTCGAAATCCAGTCCTTCCCAATTGTTGAGCGCGCCGAGTTGCGCCAATTCAGCTTCAATCAATTCGGCTTCTGACTTCAAAGCCTCGTGGTCAACGCGTGACAGCACGCCTTGAGAGCGCAGCCGAGCGTGAAGCTCCTCTTGCTTCGTAGGGAGCCAACGATTGTCGAATCGCCGTGCGAGCCTCTGGCTTTCTTCATCGTCCATGCGGAACGGCGTCGCACTCAGGCCGAGGATGGGCGGTTCGTCCTTCGTCGGCGCTCCCGGTCTTGGCGCTTCGGCGTCCAGCCAGCGAAGCAGGTTGGTGTAGCTGGGCGTGATGGCGTGGTGGCACTCGTCCACCACGACGATGCCGGGATTTTGCAGCCACTCCAGAGCCGCGCTGCCCATGCGGCTGTTCAACGTCTGAATGGACGCGACAACGACGATGGGCTTGTCGCGTTCCTGAATGGGCGGGCTGGGGTTTCCACCCCACAAGCGAACAATGCGCAGGTCTGTCTTTTGCGCGCCGAGATTGAGCCACACTTGCCGGAACGCTTGCACCGCCTGCTCGCAAAGCTCATCCGTCTGAGCGACCCAAACGACGCTGCGGCGGTCGCCTTCTGTTTTGAGGACGAGCAGCACTGCGGCTTCGACGGTCACGCGCGTCTTACCGCCGCCCGTGGGCAAACTCACCACTGCACGCCGCCGCGTTGTTCCGCTGGCGACCAGTGCCCGGATGCCGTCCAACACTTCGTCTTGGAAATCGTGCAGCGGAGGCAACTCAATGGGGCCGCTGATGAATTCTTCTGCCTCCCGGCGGGATTCAGGCGACGCGGCGAACTCATCGGGAAAACCAATGCTCGTGACGAAGGCGCGCGCTTCGGCGGTGTTCCAACGCGACGGCGGTTTCAAGCCTTCTGCCGCCAGCGTATCTTTGAGAACCGCCAGCGTGGCCGGGCCAAGTTGTGCGAGCGTCAGTTCCGCGAGTTGTAGCGGCGCGAGTTGCTGGATGAACTCCTTGCCCGCCAAATTGCCGAGTGCATCACGCAGCGGCTGCTCACGTTCTCCAACCGCAATCCAAAGCCGCTCGGGCAGCGAGGCTCCGTGCGCAACTTTCGCACGCTGCTCATCCACTTGTGAATCGCCAAGAAGCCGCAATGCCTCCGCAGGCTGGCACTTCAACCAACCAGCGGCGGCGATTTCATTCAGCAGGAGTTTGAGCCGTTCGGCGCGCGAAAGTTGAAGTCGGGCAAGCTGCTCCGCATCCATGAGCAAGACGTTCTCCCACATCAGACACGGAACCGGTTCCGACGCCCCGGCGATGTTCAGGCTCAATTCCGAAACCGGCTGGCAGCGCGCGGTGTCCGTGACTTCACTCCGCAGAACTTCGGCAAGTTCGGGAATGACGGAGGTGAGCAAGTCGGCGGGACCGGCGTCCTTCGCCCAAGCAGCCGTGATGAGTTCGGAGAGATTCCGCGCGCCGTTGTTTAGCTACAGCGTCAGTGCAGCGTCATCCAGCGTGACGACGATGCGGCTCGGCGTCCGCGCGCGGCGGGCGAGGTCTGGCGAACCTGTCACGAGAATCTGCGACAGCGGAATCTCACCGGCTTCCGCGCTAAGCGATGCGGGAACAACGCCATCCTTCGCCGCGCCCGCCCAAAGTTCGCGCAACGAATCATCTTGGAGAGCAGCGGCATTCGCCAACTGCTTGATGAGAGCAAGCCACAAGCTGCGAAAGTCGGATGGTGTCGCCGGAGTGGCACCATCAACGCCGACCAGTTTTTCCAGCGTCGGCAGCAGCGTTTGCCAATCGGGTATCTTTGTCAGCGCAGGTTCTTGCCGCTTTGCCACGATAGCCGCCAAGCGGGTGGTTTCGTTGCCGACTTGCACCATGCCGTGCTTGAGCACAAGCCACGGCAACGGGTGAGACACGTTAGTTTTTGGGTAGCGGTCCGGTGTTGTGCTATGGCTGAATTTGAGCCGGTCGCAGAACTCGCCTTGCTCGATTCGTGCAAGGAAACATGCCGCGAGCTTTGCGTTTGGACACCCCGTGAGCTGTTCAAGGAAAACCCAACCGGACGGCATAAAGAAACCAGACGGTTCGAGGTAGTTCGACCGCGCCACAGTTTGGTGCTCCCGTTGATATGTGCTGCGGCAATGCGACAACCACTCCCTCAGTTCGTCGCATTTGCCCATCACCGTTCCTTTCGGAAACTCGCTCACGCCGAGTGTCGTCAGCGATTCTCCATCCTCGCCGTGTGTTTCGGAATCAACGAGCACGTCTCGGTTCGATGAGGCATCGTCGCCGGACACCAACGCGCCGGGCAGAAGAACCGAATCAGCCAAGACCCAAGTTCCATCGCGGCGTCGAACACGAATCTGGCTTCTGTTTTGCATGACGAACTGCTTGCGAACAGTTTCGGGTGCCCCGCGCAGCTTTGCCCAAAACGCCTGCCGCCCGGCGTCTCGCGCTTCCTCTGAATAATTTGGGATTCCGCTCAGTGATTGGCGAAGCAGGTCGCCCCACACGCTCTCGTCGAGCGGCTTCACCTTCATCACGTCCGTCAGGATGCGCTTCGCCTCGGCATCTTCGCACAACGCCTGCGACACCGCTGACCTGTCCGGGACAGTCACTCCCGTTGGAGCGAAGACCACTTTCCCGGCAGTCAGCAGTTGGCCGTCATGCGACGGGATGATTGCGAGAAGCAGGCGAACCGGTATCCACGCTGATGGGGTGCAATCGTTCGCATAAGCCTCCGCGAGCTTGAGGACTTGAACGGCCTTCGCTGCTTCGACCGAAGCCACGTTTGCGAACCACGCGCCAGCATCGCGCTTGCGAAGATTCGGGCACTGCGGCTCGCCCGCTTCCGGCGTCAGTCGTTTGGAGAGGGCATTCAGGCGACTCTCTCGTTGCCTCTCCAGACACGAAGGATGCACTACCAGCGCGAGTGATTCGGAATCGGCGAGTGCTTGCCACAGTCGGGCGAGTTCCGCGGCGTCCCGAGGATGCCTCCATAATCCACGAGCAGGCCGCAGCGCACCCGCCGCATCAGGAATCACGGCTGCATCTTCCAGCGTCTTCCAAAGTGCCTGAACGAGCGGGGCCGCATCGTCATCCGCGCGCTCCATCTGACGCGGGAACGCATCCAACACGCGGCCGGGGTCGCCGGGCGTGCAGAGCTTCGGCAAGGTCTCCGCGACAAGCCGCGCCGCTGCCCGCATCAACTCCGCGTTCCACTCGCCTCCGATGATGGCGTTGCGGTCGCTATTCAACTTCCACGGCGCGTTCAGGATGCCGGGCAGATACGTCGGTGTGTGCGTCGGAAAGGCGAACCAGAATCGTCCAGACTCCTCACGCTTTCCTTCCAAGGGGATCGCCCAAGTCAGAGGCACGGAATCCCGCGCGTGAATGTGAGTCGCGTCACTGACTGCCCGCGGGTCGGTGATGCGCACATCACGTTTCTCCACCCGCCAGCGCGACTTCTCGCCACCCGCTATCAGCACACGCTCGTCGCCATCCTCTTCGACTCGCAACTCGCGTTCCAGCTCCACGCCGTCGTTGAGTTGCAGCACGACCGGCATGGGCTGGAACAATACGAACTCGGATGGGAAGGCCCGAAGCTCCTGCCTCAAATGCTCCAATAACTCGGGAGCGCGGATTTCGGCGCGCACAATCGTCTCGGCCCATGAGAACTCACGAAGCACAGGGTCGCCGTCTCGCTCAACCCCTCCCAACGGCCAAGCCAAACGAAGTCCGGGCGCCACCGGCACGTTGAACGTCTCCATCAACTCCCGACAGCATTGCTCAGGGTCAAAGCGGACGCCTCCGCCTGCTTTCGTGAACACGTCAATCTTGCCGCCAAGTCGAAGCAGCGATTTGAAGCCCAAACCGAATCGCCCAATTTGATTTCCGCGTTTCGGCGACGAGTGCGACCTGAGCAACGCCCGCACGCCTTCCGCACTCAACGGAGCGCCGGTGTTCGCCACATAGAGTCTTGAATCCCGGAGGATGACGTGGATGCGATTCCCGTGTTCGAGCGACAAGCCATCTTCGTGCGCCTCCAAAATTGCGTCCGCACCGTTTTGGACCAACTCAAGCACTTGCCGGTAGCCATA
>JAYVQK010000046.1:0-10988 GCA_043757005.1 Verrucomicrobiaceae bacterium | reverse complement strand
TCACGCCGATGAGGTTGCCATCCGGCGAGACGGTGACGGCGCGAGGCTGGCACATATAGACTTGGCTGGTGATCGGTGGGTGGATGCCGTTGCTGGGGGAGTAGTTGTCCTTGGTGCCATTGCCGTAGATGTAGCGGTGCAACACGCCCGCTGTATCCACATACCAGATGCTGCCGTCTTTGTGCCCGCAGACGAAGTATGCGCCATTCGGCAGGAAGGCGATGCCGCGCACTTGTTTGATGTAGCTGCTCGTGGCGAGGCCACCGTCGGCGGCGGGGTTCGCGGAATTATTGCCGAGCACGCGCACGCGAGTATTCGTGCCGTCTATGCGCCAGAGGCCGGAGAGCGTGTTTGTCGTGTCGTCCTCGGCGCGGTCGGTCACGTAGAGTTTTCCGTCCACGGGGTTCACGGCGATATTGCCGGGATTTACAAAACCAGTCGCTTTATCGCATAGCGTCACGATGCCGCCAGCGGGCGTCCATTGCTTTATCACCGCGCCATTCGCCGGGCCGGGGATGACGAGCGGGATGAATTCATCCGCGTAGTAAATGAGCTGCTCATCGGCGCGCACCCACAGCGCGCGGCCCGAGGGATACCAATCGGTCTCGGGGTCATACACGATGGTCGTCATCACACCATCCACACCGACGCGGCGGATGCGGCGATTGCCCGGATCGAGCAGATACAGGGTGCCGTCTGGCAAAACGAAAAGCCCATTGGGATTATTGAGCTGGAGCGTGGTGGCCTGCGCCGGGCCGTCGCCATTAAAGCCCGCGACGTGCGTGCCTGCATACGTGTGAATAAGCCCATCCGTCGTGATTTTGAGGATCGCGTGGCTGCTCTTATCGGCGATGTAGATATTCCCGTAAGCATCGGCCTGCGCCATGTGGGGGTTCGAGAGCGTGGCGTTCACCGCTGGCTGATTTTCAAATGCGCTCGACCAGAAATTGATCGCCGTCCCATCCAGATTATTCGTGGTCGTCTGATGCGCGCCCGCCAGCACCGTCGTAGTGCTAAAGCTCGTCGCATAATCCGTGAACTCCGTCGCGTTCGACGGAAGTCCGCTGAGCACAAAACCGACGAGAGCGAGAGCCGAGGTAGAAAAAGAAAGAGTCATTGCGCCAGCAGCAAACTCGCTTCCCAGCGCACAACAAGCCCGTGGGGCTAACGAAGCCATGACGGTTTCGCAAGGAGTCTGACTGCCCGGCCATCGCTCCATCAAACGGGATGAACGCCGCGCCCGCAAAAGTCATTCAGCCATCTTTGCTGGCAGCTCGGCGGCTTTGGCCAACGCCTCGATCTGCGCAATTATTTTAGGAAAACCCTCATCCATATAGCTCTCCCATCGCCCCTCAGAAATCGCCTTCCGAGATTGCTCAATAGGTATTATTTTTCTGCGAGAGAAGCGAAAAAAGGAGGAATGAAATGCCAACAATGCGAGAGCGAGGAAGTGGTGAGGAATGGGAACAGCCGACATGGAAGACAGCGATGGCTGTGCCGAGGGTGCGCGAAGACGTGGAGGGCAAGGCACTGGCCGCTGCCCAGCCGGAGGAAGTGGAGTGGGTGGAAGCCGATGAACTCTGGACGTATGCGAGCAAAAAAACGGCCCGCCGCTTGGATGTGCAGCTTCCTCGCGGCCAGTAGCGTAGAATATCCCTTGCCAAGCTCCGCTCGCCCGCTAATTTCGCGGCCCCTTTTCTACTGCTATAGGAACGCGCGTGTGCGTGGGCCCGGTGGAGGGGGGAAAACTCGGCAACCGTGGTTTGAGACTGAATGTAACATTATGAAAGATCTGATGAGAGAACTCCTCGCGAAATCGTTTCGCGAGTTTAAGGAAGGCAGCATTGTCAAAGGCACCATCCTAGAAATCCGCCCGCGCGAAGTCCTTGTGGACATCGGCTACAAGAGCGAAGGCGCTATCCCTGGTAGCGAATTTGACAACATCGCAGAGCTACAAATCGGCGACGAAGTCGAAGTGCTCATCGTGCGCCTCGAAAATGACGAGGGCATGGTCATCCTCTCCAAAGAGCGCGCTTCGGCCCGCCAGAATTGGGAGAAAATCGTGGCTGTCTATAACGACGGCGGCCTTATCAAAGGTAAGGTCAAGAGCGCCGTCAAAGGTGGTCTTATCGTCAATATCGGCGTCGAGGCTTTCTTGCCCGGCTCGCAAATTGACATCGTCCCTCCAAAGGATCTCACGCCATTCGTGGGGAATACTTACGAGTTCAAAATCGTGAAGCTGATGGAAGACCGCCGCAATGTGGTCCTCAGCCGTCGCGAAATCATCGAGGCAGAACGCAGCGAAAAGCGCGGCTCCTTTATGGCTGCGAAAAAGATCGGCGATACCGTCAAAGGCGTCGTCAAGAACATCACCGACTTTGGTGCGTTCGTGGATCTCGACGGGATGGATGGCTTGCTGCACATCACCGACATCTCTTGGGGCCGCCTGACGCATCCGAGCGAGGCGCTCAAGGTCGGTCAGGAAATTGACGTGATGATCCTCGACATCAACAAGGACAAAGAGCGCGTGTCGCTCGGGCTCAAGCAGACCCAGCACAATCCTTGGGACAAAATCGAGGAGCGTTTTGCCATCGGCGCGAAGGTCAAAGGCAAGGTCACAAACCTCATGCCTTACGGTGCATTCATCGAGCTGGAAGACGGAGTCGAAGGACTCATCCACGTCTCCGAGCTTTCGTGGACGAAGCGCATCGCGCGCCCCGGCGACGTGCTCACGCAGGGTCAGGAAGTCGAGGCAGTCGTCCTCGGCGTCAACAAAGACGAGCAGAAAATCTCCCTCGGCGTCCGCCAGATGGAAGCCAATCCTTGGGACGAGATGGAGCACAAATACCCAATCGGCAAAACCGTGAAGGGCACCGTGCGCAACATGACCGCTTACGGCGCCTTTGTGGAGCTGGAAGAGGGCATTGACGGCATGGTCCACGTCTCCGACATGAGCTGGACTCGCAAGATCAACCACCCATCCGAGCAGCTCAAGAAGGGCGACGAAGTGGAAGCCGTGGTCATTGATATTGATAAGAACGCCCAGCGCATCAGCCTCGGCATGAAACAGCTCGAAGAAGATCCATGGAAAGCGATCGAAGCGCGCTTCAAGATCGGCGACAAAGTCACCGGCAAGGTCAGCAAGATCACCACATTCGGCGCGTTCATCGAGCTGGAAGGTGACATTGATGGCCTCGTCCACATCTCGCAAATCAGCGAAGAGCGCGTGGATAAGGTCAAGGACGCCCTGAAGGTCGGCCAAGAGATCGAAGCCCGCGTCATCAAAGTGGACAAGACGGAGCGCCGCATCGGCCTCTCGCTCAAAGCCGCAAACTACAACGACGAGGATCTCCGCAAGGAAGCCGCCGCGTTCGACAGCGCAATCAAGCCCGGCGAAGACCTCGTCGGCCTCGACAAGGCATTCGCCTCCGCGCTCGAAGACTACCGCCCCGGCCAAAACTAAGCCTCAGCAGAGAAAGCAAAATCAAACTACTGCGGGTGCTGCGAAAGCGGCACCCGCAGTTTTTTTTTGTGCAAGTGGAAGGGGAGGGCTCGTTGAGGGAAATGCTGATTCAATTTCCGCGAGCGGAGTGGGCGGGAAGGTGGCACAGATTTGGGAGCGCGGTGGTCAGGGCGCTGGTAGCTCTACATTTCGGTGCGGTCGGCGCGCTTCTGATAGGAGAGGCGGGAGGGCGTGGCGTGTGTTTTTCAGAGGGGATTTACTTTTCCAGTTGCGCTCAAGGGCTTCACCCCCTAATCCCGCACGCCCTCCAACCAATATACAGCCTATGAAAACCCTCGTTATCGCGGAAAAACCAAGCGTCGCTCAAGATTTAGCACGCGCTCTCGGCATGAAGCCGGGGCGCGGCGATGACTTCTATGAGAATGATCAGTATGTCGTCTCCAGTGCCATCGGGCATCTGCTGGAGCTGATCGTGCCGGAGGAGCACGATATTAAAAAGGGGAAGTGGTCGCTGGAGAAGCTGCCGCATTTGCCGCCGGAGTTTGCGCTGGCTCCGATTGATCGCACGGCGGCGCGGCTGGCGGTTTTGAAGCGGCTGCTCAAGCGCAAGGATGTGACCGAGGTCATCAATGCGTGCGATGCCGGGCGCGAGGGGGAGCTGATTTTCCGCAACATCGTCCGGGCCGCGCACGCGCGCCAGCCGATCAAGCGGCTGTGGCTCCAGAGCATGACGCTGGAGGCCATTCGCACGGCGTTCACGAAGCTGCGGAGCGATGCGGATATGATGCCGCTGGCGGATGCCGCGACTTCGCGCAGTGAGGCGGATTGGCTCGTGGGCATCAATTCCACGCGCGCACTGACGGCGTTTAATTCACGGGGCGGCGGCTTTTTGAAGACCACTGCGGGCCGCGTGCAGACGCCGACGCTGGCGATCCTGACCGAGCGCGAAGAGAAGATCCGCGCCTTTGTGCCGCGCTCGTATTTCGAGGTGCTGGGGGATTTCGGAGTCGCGAGCGGGCAGTATCGCGGGCGGTGGTTCGATGAGAAGTTCGACGCCAAGAAGTCGAACGACGAGCAGGCGAAGGCGGAGCGCATCTGGGAGCAGAAAACTGCGGACGCTATCGTGGCGAAATGCACGGGCAAGCCAGGCATCATCCAGGAGGAAAAGAAGCCCGCCTCGCAAGCGCCGCCGCTGCTTTACGATCTCACGACGCTCCAGCGCGAGGCGAACCAACGCTTTGGATTTCCCGCGCGCATGACGTTGCAAATTGCGCAGTCTCTTTACGAAAAACACAAGGCGCTCACGTATCCGAGAACGGATTCGCGCTACTTGCCGGACGATCATTTGGAGACGGCGAAGAATGTGATGACGAGCTTCGAGGGCGCGCTGGCTGGCCACGCCGAGAAGGCGCTGAAGAGCGGCTGGGTGCGGCCCAATAAGCGCATCTTTAACGGCGCAAAAGTCAGCGATCACTTTGCCATCGTGCCCACGGGCGCGCAGCCGGGCACGCTCGACGACAAGGAGCAGCGCATCTTTGATCTCGTGTCGAAACGCTTCATCGCGGTGTTTTATCCGTCGGCGCAATTTGAGGACACCACGCGCATCACGCGCGTCGAGGGCGAGGCGTTTAAGACCACCGGGCGCATCATCACGGAGCCCGGTTGGCTCGCCGTGTATGGCCGCGAAATCGAGGGCGCAGACAGCGAGAAAGCCGTGGTCGCCGTGCTCCCCGGCGAGCAGGCAAAGACCGTGGCGGTGGAGGCAAAAGAAAACCTGACCAAACCGCCGCCGCGCTTCTCGGAAGCGACGCTGCTTTCCGCCATGGAAGGTGCGGGCAAGCTCGTGGACGACGAGGAACTGCGCGAGGCCATGGCCGAGCGCGGGCTGGGCACACCGGCCACGCGCGCGCAGACCATCGAGGGGCTCATCACCGAGGGCTACATCGTGCGCGATGGGCGGGACATCATCGTCACGCAGAAAGGCATCTCGCTCATCACGCTGCTGCGCAATCTCCACGCCGCCGCGCTCACTGAGCCTGCGATGACGGGCGAGTGGGAGTTCAAGCTGCGCCAAATGGAGCGCGGCAAACTCTCTCGGGCCGACTTCATGGCCGAGATCCGCCAGCTCACGAGCGACCTCGTGGCCAAAGTAAAAGGCCACAGCGGCGCGGAGATCGAGGGCAACTTCCAGCCCCTCGAAGTGACCTGTCCGAAGTGCGGCGAAGGCGTCTTCATCGAGAGCTTCCGCAATTACAAATGCGCGAAGTGCGAGTTGACGATTTGGAAAACCATCGCGAGCCGCGAGTTTGAGCGCGACGATGTGGTGAAGCTGCTCACGCAGGGAAAAGTCGGCCCGCTGGAGGGTTTTCGCAACAAGATGGGCCGCACTTTTAGCGCCACCGTGCTGCTCGATCCCGAGGAGTGGAAGACGACTTTCGACTTTCAGAAAGACGAGTCCGCCGACGCTGGCCCGCAAGTGTGGGTGAACCCCGAGCCCATCGGCAAATGCCGTAGCTGTGCGGATGGCCAAGTCTTTGAAGCCGAAAGCGCCTACCTCTGCGACCAGATCCCAGAGAAGAAATGCACCTTCAAGCTCGGCAAGACGATCCTCCGCAAAAGCATCATGCGTAGCGACTGTGCAAAGATGCTCGCGGACGGCAAGACCGGCCTCATCAATGGTTTCGTGAGCGCCCGCACGGGGCGTGGGTTTAAGGCGTTCCTTGTGTTGCAGCCAGACGGCAAGACGGGCTTTGAATTTGCGCCGCGCGAGCCAAAGAAACCCGCAGAGAAGAAGGGCGCAAAGAAGGCGGCGGAGGCGGAGTAGGGGGCTTGTATGGACGGAGCGCGCTCGTCCGCACCAGCCGCTCCGTGGGCAAAAAAAGAGCGGCGACATTGCTGTCGCCGCTCGGTGGTTTTTATCGAGCTACTTTAGGCCGTTCGCGGCGTCCACTACGGCTTGGGCGGTGATGCCGAGGATCTCCATCACTTTATTGCCGGGGGCGCTGAGGCCGAAGCGATCAATGCCGATGACTTTGCCGTCGAGGCCCACGTATTTCCACCAGAGCGCGGTGACGCCCGCCTCGATGGCTACGCGCTTGCGGCAGGAGGCCGGGAGCACCTCGTCTTTGTAAGCCTGCGATTGCAGATCGAAGCGGTAGAAGCTCGGCACGCTGACGACGCGCACGCCTGCGCCGAGCGTCTTGGCGGCGGCGACGGCGTGCTGCACTTCGCTGCCAGCGGAGAGCAGGATGGTATCGAGTGGGGCGGTTTCTTTTACGAGGATGTAAGCACCTTTCGCCACGCCTTCGCGGCGAGTTTGGGCGGAGGCTTCATTCAGCATCGGCACGACTTGGCGCGAGAGCGAGAGGAGCGTGGGGCCTGTCGTGCGCAGGAGAGCAGCGGCAAAGGCACCGGCGGTTTCCTCGGGATCTGCGGGGCGGATGACGTCGAGATTTGGGATCACGCGCAGGCCGCTCACGGTCTCTACGGGCTGGTGCGTAGGGCCGTCTTCGCCCACGCCCACGCTGTCGTGCGTGAAGATGTAGATTGCGCCGAGCCCGCTGAGTGCGGCGAGGCGGATGCTGCCACGGCAGTAGTCTGCGAAGACGAGGAAGGTCGCGCCGCTCGGGCGGAAGATGCCGTCGTAAGCGATGCCGTTCATGATGCCCGCCATGCCGTGTTCGCGGATGCCGAAGCGGATATTGCGACCACTCCAATTCGCAGGATTAAAGTCCTTCGAGCTATTGATGTAGTTCAGCGTGGAGCCGTAAAGATCGGCGCTGCCGCCGATGAGATTGGGCACCGCGTCGGCGACGGGCTGGAGCACGTCGCTGCCCGCTTTGCGCGTGGCGATTTTTGCATCGGCGGGGAACGCTGGGATTTTGCTCAAAAGATCGGCGGGCACTTTCCCCTGCACGGCATCTGCAAGCTCGGTGGCCAGCGCAGGGTTCGCCTGCGTCCATGCGGCGAAGAGTGTTTTCCACGCATCGTATTTTGCCGCGAGCGCCTTGGATTGCTCGGCGAAATAAGCGCGCGTCTCGGCGCTGACGAAGAAGTGCTCCTCGGGAAGACCGAGCGCCTTGCGCGCTGATTCGATGAATTTCGCGCCGCCTTCGCCGTGCGCCTTTGCCGTGCCAGCGACCTCGGGGATGCCTTTGCCGATGAGCGTTTTTGCGATGATGAGCTGGGGCTTGCCGGTGGCCGCTTTCGCTTTCTCCACCGCCGCGAGGAACGCCGCGAAATCGTGCCCGTCCACCGTCTGCACATCCCACTCGATAGCCTCGAAACGCTTGGCTGCATCTTCGCTCTGCGAGCAGTTCGCCATGGCGTCGAGCGTCACATCATTCGAGTCGTAGATGAGCACGAGATTATCGAGCTTGTAGTGCCCGGCAAAGGCCACCGCTTCCATCGCCACGCCCTCCTGCATACAGCCGTCGCCAGCGAGACAGAAAATGTGGTTATCGAGAATCGGATGCGCGCCGGTGTTGTATTTTGCCGCCGCCATTTTCTGCGAAACGGCGTAGCCCACGGCGTTGCTGATGCCCTGTCCGAGCGGCCCCGTCGTGGCCTCGACGCCCGCCGTCTCGTGGAACTCGGGGTGCCCTGGAGTATGCGAGCCGAGTGCGCGGAATTTCTGCACCTGCGAGTGATCCATGCTCGCGTAACCGCTCAAGTGCAGCCAGCTATAAAGAAACATGGAGCCATGCCCCGCACTGAGGATAAAGCGGTCGCGGTTCAGCCATTTCGGGTCCGCAGGGTTGTGTTGTAGCGCGTGGCCAAAGAGTGCCGCGCCGATCTCCGCGCAGCCGAGTGGCAAGCCGAGATGCCCGCTGTTGCAGGCGTGGACGGCATCCATGGCGAGACCACGGGCTTCATTGGCGGCACGAGAGAGAGCGATTGTGTTAAAGGACATATATTTTTTAAAAATGAAGGGCGCAGACTAGAAGACGAGCGCCCACCGTCAAGACCCCCATAAACAAAACAGCCGGAGCTTTGCGGCTCCGGCTGTTTGTGGATTTTTTCGATCTGGCTTACTTGCCTTTTTCGGTCGCGGCACCGGAAGCGATCCAGCCGGAGATGCCGGGCTTGAAGTGCTTCACATTCGTGTAGCCGAGTTCCTTTGCGGCGGTCGCGGCGGCGGCGTAGGCGCTGCACTGTTCCCCGCCGCAGTAGGCGACGACGAGTGCGGCTTTGTCGGCGGGGAGTTTCGATTTGAGGTCGGCCTTTACGGCGACGAAATCGAGAGCCCCCGGGATGTGGCCTTCTTTCCACGAGCTGCTGCCGTTCACGTCAATGACGGTCACGGTTTTGGCGGCGATGACTTTAGTGAGTTCGTCTTTGCTGATTTCAGGGAATTCACCCGCAAAGGCGAAAACCTGAGTCAGAGCGACGGCGGCAATGAGACTGAGCAATTTTTTCATAAGGATGCGGATTAGAGCGGGCTTTCGGGCGGCGTCAATGGAGGGGATTGAGGAATTGGGCGGCAAGAAACTCAGAACCTTGAATGTTCTGAGTTCTGAAACCATATAAAATCCTCTGGCGGCATTGGATTAGCTTAATACAGTGGAGAGCGCTTCGCTTTAAAAAGCGAGGCATCCCACTGAAAGATCACTCTTTATGTCCGACATCAAATTCCGCTGTCCAGAATGCACGCAGAAAATCGCCGTAGATCCTTCGGCGGCAGGAGCGCGTGTGGATTGCCCGGCTTGCGCCAGCTCACTCATCATCCCCTCCACCAGCGAGGGCGCAGTGGTCATCGTCGTTCGCCGCAAGCTCGCCGTCGCGGGTGGTGCCAGCGATGCGCTTTATCAGGAGCTGGAGAAAAATAAGAACGCGCTAGAGCAAGCCGTCGCGGAATCCGTGCGGCTGCGCGAGGAGCATGAAAACGCAACCCGCGAGCGGGAGACCCTGCGCGCAATCAGCGAAAACACCGCCAACGAACTCAAAAAAGTGCGCGCCGAACTCACGGCGACTGCCGCCGAGCGCGACAGCTTCCGCACCCGCGCAGCACAGCCCGCCACCCCGAGCGCCGAAGCCTCTGCGCTGAAGACCGGCTTTGCCGACCTCCTGCGCGAGCGCGACGAACTCGCCACCAAGCTCACCGTGCTCACCCCCTTGCGCGAGCAAGTCTCCTCGCTCACCGCCGAGCGAGCCAAGCTCCTCGTCGCCGTCTCGGAATCCCGCCGCGACTCCGATGCTCTGCGCGCGGAGATTGCCGGGCTGCAAGGCCGCTTCAACCAATCCGAAGCGCACAACCGCGAGATGAGCGCCCAAGTCGCCTCCCTCGCGGGGGAAAATGCCGAGCTAAAAGCCAAAGTCGCCGCTACGGAAGCCCTGCCCGCCGAACTCGAAGCCGCCCGCTGCGAAGCCCAACAAGCCCGTGCTCAAATGGGCGAGCTGGGCCGTGTGATGGAAGCCGCCCGCCGCGAGCGCGACACCGCCGCCGCCACCACCACCGAGCGCGAACAGTCGCTTGTGCGCGTGACGCAAGACCTCGAAGAAACGCGCGCCGAATTGCTCAAACGCAACACCCAATCCGAGGCCAGCACCGCCGAGCAAGACCGCCTGCAAACCAGCGCCGATGAGGCTGCCGAGGAAGCCCGCGAACTCCAGCAGCGTGTGGACGGACTGCTCGATGAACTCCACGCCCGCGTCCGCGACGTCGCCGACCTCCGCAAAAATCTCGATAACGCCCGCGCCCAATCCTCCGGCCTCGAAGCCGAACTCCGCCAGCTCGGACAACAGCTCGCCGAGAAAGAAAAAGCCGCCCAGCAAGCCAGCGAGCAACTCGAAAAAGCACGCCACGCCGAACCCGATGCCCTTGCCCGCATCCAGCGCGCGGAGGGTTCCCTTTCCTCCGCTGTAGAAAAAGCGCGCCTGCTCGAAGAAGAGCGCGACCGGCTCACCGAACTGCTCAACAAATCCAACGCCGCCCTCGGAGCCACCCAAGAACAGACCCGCCAGCTCCGCACCGAAAAGGAGCAAGAGCACACCCGAGTAAGCGATTTGCAAAAACAGCTAGAGCGCAATTTCGACCAAGTCGCCGTGATCGAAACCGAGCGCGACAATGCCAAGGTAGAACTCGACGCCGTAAAGACCGGCCTCGACCGAGCGAAGCAACACGTCAGCGTCCTCCAGGCCCGCCGCGACGTGATGCGCGAAGAAATCAACCGCTTTCGTGCCAAGCTCGGACTCCCCGCCGAAGGCCCGCCAAGCGGCATCACAGGCCCGTAGCGAGCGTCGCGCCCGCAAAGTTTCATGCTGAAATCAGCGGACTGCGAAGGATGCGAAAGACGCTGCGAATTGCTGCTTTTGCGTTCTTCATAGTCACCCACGAATTATCCGATGAATTTATCGCGAATGGGATACTGCGAGGGCGCGACTCCTGCCACGTTTGTGGTGGCTTCGACCAACCCATTTTTTGGGGCTCCCGGAAACACGCATTTTGGGACTTGCGAGCGGTGCATCTGGAGTGCGGGGGCATGACCCCGCTCTGGAGGGGCCTTCGGGTGGGCACACTGTCGGA
>JAYVQK010000045.1:0-10991 GCA_043757005.1 Verrucomicrobiaceae bacterium | reverse complement strand
TTCCAAAACGATTTAAACCCGTCTCCCTATATCCCAGACCGCTTCCAAAACGATTTAGACCCGTCCCCCCATATCCCAGACCGCTTCCAAAACGATTTAGACCCGACTCCCCATATCCGGAACCGCTTCCAAAACGATTTAGACCCGACTCCCCATATCCGGAGCCGCCTCCAAAACAATTTAGAACCCCCTCCCCATATCCGGAGCCGCCTCCAAAACGATTTAGAGCCCTCTCCCCATATCCGGAGCCGCCTCCAAAACGATTTAAAATCGTCTTTTTCTCTGTAGAGCCACCCATCCCCCTCTGCGAAGCCGCCTTTTCCCGTCCCCCGCTGGTGCGCTGGTGTTTCATGGCTATTTCTTGGTTAGCAGACTCGCCCCCGCCGCCGCCCGCAGCCGCACCGCCGCCTTTTCATACCCCACCCAGGCACCCTTCCACTCGCCTACCCTCTCCCGGCGGGCTCGGAAAGTGAGCCCTTGCTGGCCAAAAACCTCCAGCAACGTCCCCTCCGCGCCCTCCACCTGCCGCACGTCCCACCACTGCTCGCACCCGGCGTTGCCCGTGCCGATGCGGCCATCCCGGAGGAAAGTCATCGGGCGACCGTCCAAGCCTAGTCGCTCGTAAAACCACTCCCGCCCGCACAGCTCCTCCGCCGTCTTGTGCAGCCTAGGGTCGGCGCGAGTGGCGTCCCACCTCCGCGTGCCCAGCGGGAGGCCCGGCGTCCAGCGTTCCCCGAGGTCGGCGAGGAAGGTGAGACATTCTTTTTCCAAGCGAAAGCCCACGATGTGCCGATTGTCGCCCAGCTTCCATTTGGCGAAGTTGCGGTGCTGGAAAAGCAGGCGACCGTCGAAATCATACTGCAACATCGTAGCATCCAACGCGCCCACCGGCTTGCTAGGCATGGCGTAAGGCTGCCCGATTTTGCGCCACGCGAGGTGGAAGGTCTCCTTATCCCCATGCACGAGCCGATACCACCAATCGCTATATTCATTCAGGTGCATGGCCACATTCAGCGCCCGCCAACAGCGCCGTTTATCCACCACGATCTGGCCGCTCTCAAACTCCCACTCCTCGCGATACGCCACCCCGCTCGCCGCCCACACCGCCCGCTCCGGCCCCAGCCGCGTGAAGTCCGGCCAAAAGATCGCGCCCAGCTCCGCATACTCCGGCGTGGTAAAAAGAAAGGAGGGGTCGCGCACCGGGCAGTTATCCGCATCCAGCAAGAGCACCTCCGCAAACCGACTATGCAGCAGCGCAAAACACTTCAGCTCCCACCCCGCCAACCGCCTCACGGGATGCACCCGCCGCACCGCCGAGCCATCCACACACACCGCCCCCAGCTCCCCAAACACCCGCCGCATCCCCTCCGGCATCTCCGCCCGCCCGAGATGCCAAATCTCCACCGGCAACCCACACCCCAAATGCCGCAACAACCGCACCAATACATAAGTAGAAGGCAAATACCGCTCCCCACCCCCACAAATCACGATGCCCCGCCCAGCAAATCGCTCCCCCGGAAAAGCAAACTCCAGCTTGCAAAACGCCTCCAGGAGCGCGCGGTGTTTGAGAAGCTCCGGGTCATCCGCCGAAGCCACCGGCATCCGCACCGAAGCCCCCGGAGGAAGCGGCACCGCGCCTCGGTTGTGCTTTGGCTGGGTAGCGGGTTTCATTTTTAAAGCGTGGCAGTCTGTGTCATTGCGCTGCGGCACTCACGGCAGTCGCTCCATCATAAGGCCCGATCCTTGGTCGTCCTTCCCCTCCATATGCTTGCCGTCGGCGCTCAGTGTATAGGTGTCGTGCCAAGTTTTATCGTTCCAATGGAGGTCTAATTGGCGTTTGGCTTTGTCCTTCCATTCCCAAGTCCCGGTCGCCCCCTTGGTGCTTGTCCAAGTGCCGTTGCGCTTGAAGGTGACGATGTTCCCAGAGACGCTCTTTACGTCCAGCTTACGCGAAGTGCTCCAGTCGCCTACGAGGCCAGTAGTAGGGGGATTCAGAGGATCCAAACCACTGAGCTGCAACTCCTCCCGCTCATGGCGCACGACCAGCGCAGCCGCGACGTTTTTCTGCGAAGTCAGCCGCCGCTCCAAATCCCCGAGTTGTTGGAGATACGCCGTCGCCACCTGCCGCCCATCCGGTGCCACCGCCGCCCGCAAGCGCGCCACATCCCCATCCAACGCCGTGCGTAATTGACGCGCAGTTTGCGGGACTTTGGCATCCCCCGCCACATAGCCCGTCGTGCGGTGCCCCTGCTCATAAGCCTCCCGCTCCGCCTTGAGCAAAATCAACCCATCGAGTTGCCCCGCCGCCGCCACCTTATCCTCGATCAATTTCAAATCCCCCACATACCGCTTCCCCCGCGCCAAAATCGCCGCCTCCAGCTTGGCCTTCGGCACCGCCACCTTCGCCTCATAGTCCAACCGAGCAGAAGTCAGCTCCGCAGGCTCCTGCCCGCAAACCCGCACCGGCGCAAGCGTAAGCAGTGTAATAGTAAAGAGGATGAGCGTGCGCGGGATTTTCATGGGCGAATCAGTTTTGGTTGGATCGGGAAAATGATACTTTGCGAGGTAACTGCAATCCATTTTTCTGCCACAGCAGGCTCTTTTGGAAGTGTCGAGGGTTTAAAAAAATACTCAGTAGCTATCGAGTGAAAGGGGCGGCGGTAGGATGCCGCCGTGTTCCCCCGATTCCCTCGCTGACATCCCGCCCCATCTCGATAAAGTGCCCACGATGTCAGACACACCACACCAATTGCAGCAACGCACGGGATACCTCTCCGGTGCTCGGCTGGCGCTGCTTGGCGTGATGGTGAACGCTTTCCTCGGCGTCGTGAAAATCATGGCGGGTCTGCTGGGAAATACTTACGCACTCATCGCCGACGGGGTGGAATCGCTGCTGGATATTTTCGGCTCACTCGTCGTTTTCTTCGGCCTCCGCATCGCCTCCGAGCCGCCCGACGACGAGCATCCCTACGGCCACGGGAAGGCGGAAGTGGTCGCCTCCATCATCGTCGCGCTCACCGTATTTGTGGCCTCCATCGGCCTCGCCGTGCAGAGCATCCGCGAGATTCTCACGCCGCATCATTTGCCAGCAAAATGGACGCTGATTGTGCTCGCCGTAGTCATCGTGGTGAAGGAGT
This sequence comes from Verrucomicrobiaceae bacterium, assembly GCA_043757005.1. Taxonomy (GTDB): domain Bacteria; phylum Verrucomicrobiota; class Verrucomicrobiia; order Chthoniobacterales; family Chthoniobacteraceae; genus SXWH01. Next base: position 7,854 of record JAYVQK010000045.1, on the reverse strand, counting down.
TGCTCTACCGCAAAGTCATCCAGGCGGGCGAACAACTCCAGTCCACCGCCGTGAAAACCGATGCTTGGCACCACCGCAGCGACGCCATCACGAGCGTGCTCGCATTCGTCGGCATCGCCATCGCGCTGCTCGGCGGGCCGGGGTGGGAGACGGCGGATGATTGGGCGGCGCTCATCGCCAGTTTCCTCATCGCGTGGAATGGCCTCGCCCTCCTGCGCCCCGCGCTCACCGAGGCGATGGATGCCGCGCCGCCCGTCTCGCTCCGCGAGGAGATCCGCACACTCGCCCTCGCCGTTCCCGGCGTGCGGGCCTTGGACCAATGCCGCATCCGCAAGATGGGCCTGGAGTTTTACGTGGATCTGCACGTGGGCGTGGAGGGCACCCTCAGCGTGCGCGAGGGCCACCACATCGCACACGCTGTGCGCAAAACCATCCGCGCCGCCAAGCCCGAAATCGCCGACGTGCTCGTGCATATCGAACCCGAGGATGAGCTGGAAGATGGCGATGAATGAGCCGCGTTGCACCGCTCGCAAGCCCTGCTAATTTCCCGCCCCGCTGATGTCCGAGGAGCTGAATAAACCACCGCAACCAAAGCCCAAGCGCCGATGGCTTCGCCGCCTTCTGCGCGGAGTGCTGTGGCTGCTGCTCGCACTGGTGCTCTTACACCGCCCGCTCGTGCATTACGGGGGACGTTGGGTGGCCATTTGGCTCGCGAAGAAACAGCACATCGCGCTCGATCTCCACATCGAGGGGAATCTGTGGAGCCACTTCGAGCTGCACGACGTGCGCGCCAGCGCCGACGGCACCGGCCCCGCTCCCATCGAGCGTGTGAAGCTCGACCGCATCGCGCTAGACTACAGCATCTATCAGCTCCTACGCGGCAACCTTGCGGGCCTGCGTAGCGCCGAGATCGGCACATTGGATGCCGTCATCACGCCGCAGCCTTCGGCAAAAAAACCCGGCGAAGTGAAGAAGCCGAGCCTCCCCATCGCCGAGCAACTCCGCGCTGCGCTGGCAAAGCCGCTGCCTATCGGGCGCGTGCAAATCATCCGCGCGGATGTGCTCGTGAAGCAGGCGGGCAGCGAGATCGTGGTGCGGAACTTTCACCTCCTCCTCGCACAAAAAGAACGCGGCAATCTCGGCTGGGACGAGATCCGCGTGCCCGGCCTACCCGCGCTCGTCGCTGCAAACGCCGCCACCACGCTGGACGCCAGCGGGCTACACATAGAAGACCTCGCCATTCTCCCCGGCGTCCGTTTGAGCACACTCGGGGTGACGACTTCGGCCACGCCTGAGATTTCGCTAAAGTTGGCCGCGTTTGGCGGAGAGGTCGCGCTGAGGCTCTCGCCAAAAGACGGCAGCCTGAGCGCACCCATCACCGCCGAGAATCTCGACCTCACCGCCGCCGCGAATACTTTCGGCGGCAAGGCCGAGATCCCACTGCAACTCACATCGCTGGATGTGCAATTTTCCGGCGATCCCGAGCGCATGGAAACATGGCGACCAAAGATCGCCGCGACGCTCACGGGCAAGGCGGGCGGGCCGCTCGCGAATGTAAAGGCGCAGCTCAATGTGGATGGGGCAGGGCGAGAGATTTTCCTGCGCTCGCTCACCCTCACGGCGCCCGGCGTGAAGCTCGCCGTGGAAGGCCACGCCTTGCTTCCACCGAGCTTTGCAGGTGGCGCGCTGCCCGAGGTGGATGCGACATTTTCCCTCGATGCCCCCGCACTCGGCGCACTCGCTGGCATCCCCGAACTCAAAGCCATGCTCGACGCCAAAGGAGCCGCCACCGCGCGCGGCACAGCACGACTCGCGCAGGGGCGACTCGTGGCGGATACCCAACTCGAAGCCCGTGACATCGCGGTGCAGGACGTTGCCATCGGCACGATAAAGACGACCATCCACGCGGAACAGGTGCTGCCCGCTGCTGCGCCACTCATCGGCCTCGTCGCGCAAGTGGAGACAAATGTGGAAGGCGTCGCAGTGGGAACGATCCGCGCAGACGCCATCGCGCTGAGCGCAAATCTCCGCGATCAGCGCGCGACATTGCACGAGTTGCGGGTGACGCGCGGCTCGAATGAAATTCATGCGGAGGGTGGAGTCGCGCTGACGGAAGCGGGCAAGATCGTCGGCTCGCCGGAGTTGAAATTTACGCTGAGCGCGCCCGCGCTCGCGGAGTTTGGCATCGCGGTAAATGCGGCAACGCTCGGCGGGCAGCTCACGGGCGATGGCCAGCTCGCACTCGACGGCACGGAGCCGCGCGGCACGGTGACGCTGGCTGGCAAAGAGCTACAGCTCGGCACCGCGCACATCGGCGAGCTGGATTTGCAGGCGGGGATCGAAAAGGGCGTCGCCACACTCAAGACGCTGCGAGTGCAATTCCCCGGCAAGAACACGCTCGCAGTGGAGGGCCACATCGCGACCACCGAGAAGCCGCAGCCCTACGCTGCGACGGCAAATCTTGATCTTCGCGAACTCGCCGCTTTCGAGCCGCTGCTGGCAGTGCTGGGCATTAAAGAAAAAGTCGGCGGTTCGCTCGCGCTGGACTGGAGCGGCTCGGGCGACCTAGCGCATCATCGCGGCAATGCGCGCCTCGCCGCAAAAGACGTGCGCTTTGGTGCGACCAATATCGCCGAGGCCAAGCTCGCGGCGGACTACACGCCGGAGACCGTGCAGACGACGGAGCTGCTCGTCGTAGCCGACAAACTCCGCGCTGCCGCCAAGCTCGCGTGGGCGAAGCAGCGGCTCGACGTGACGGGCATTGATCTTCGTTATGCTGGCGAGTCGGTGCTGGTCGGCGATATTTCCGCGCCGTTCGATCCCAAGGCAGAGCAGCCACTCCCGCCCGACCAGCCAGTGAGCGCCAAGCTCGCAGCCCGCAATCTCGACCCTACGAAACTCTTCGCCTCGCTCGGCAAGAAGAGTCCGGTGAGCGGCATCTTCAACGCCACGCTCGATGCCACGGGCACCGTGACGAAGCCGGTGCTGAAAATGGACATCGGCGGGCGCACACTTCGCAGCCCAGCGGCGGAGCGGCTCGCGCCTGCGGACTTGGACATCCGGCTTTCGTTTGAAAACGATCAGCTCCAGCTCGCGGCGACCGTGCGGCAGCCGGACTTCAAGCCGCTCACCTTGACTGCTGATGTGCCGATCCCGCTGGAGCAGTTGATTAAAGAGAAGCGGCTCGATCCTGCAAAAATTCCGCTCAAGGGCAGCATTGAGTTGCCCGCTTCACAGCTCGCAGTGCTCGCAAAATTTGCGCCAGCGATCAGCAAGCTCGATGGCACCGCCGCGATTTCTGTGCGCGCGACCGGCACGCTGGCAAAGCCTCAGATAGATGGCAGCGCCTCGCTCGATGTGAAATTTCTGCGTCTCACCAATGAAGCCGCCCCATCGGTCTCGAACTTCGTCGCCCGTCTTGGGTTTGCGAATGACACGCTCACCTTTCAGCGGTTCAAGGGCGACATTGGTGGCGGAAATTTCACGCTCGCCGGCACGCTGAATCTCGTGAAACCCGGTGAACCCGTCTTTAATCTCACACTGAAATCCAAGGAGGTGCTCGTGGTGCGCGACGACTCGGCACTCGTCCGCGCAGATGCCGATCTCACTTTGCGCGGGCCGCTCACTGCTGCGACTGCGAGCGGCACGGTTTTCCTCACGCAAAGCCGTTTCACCAAGGAAGTGGACATCCTCCCGCTCTCACTACCTGGTCGTTCAAAGCCTACTCCGCGCTCAGTCTCGCAACCCAAGGTCATCTCGTTTCCGAATCCACCCCTGCGCGATTGGAAGTTCGATATCGCTCTGAAAACCCGTGACGGCGACCCTTTTTTAGTGCGGGGGAATTTGGCGAGAGGAGCCTTTTCCATGGATGTAAAATTGGCCGGCACTGGCTTGGCTCCATATCTCGTAGGCGCCGCGACGGTGGATCATTTTCTGGCGGAACTTCCCGTGAGCGTGCTCAAGACGCGGCGGGGCCTGATCACATTTTCGCAGCAGGCTCCTTTCGAGCCGCAGATAGACATTGAGGCGGAGACCGTGATCCAAAAATACAATATCGTCGCGCGTGTGAGTGGCCCCTCTTCGCACACGCGGCTCGATCTCGAAAGTGAACCGCCACTTTCCCAACAAGATATTTTGTCGCTGCTCACGACGGGTTCCACGAGTGGTGAGATCGGTTCCAATAATTCGGCGCTCGCCACTCGGGCGGCGGTGCTCGTGGTGAAGCGGTGGTATAAAAAACTATTCAAGCGGGACTTCCCCGGGAGCACGGACGAAGGCGGCGATTCGTTTAGGGATCGCTTTCAAGTGGACATCGGTAATGTGGATCCCAAAACGGGACGCAATGAAGTCTCCACGCAGTTCCGAGTGACGGACAATCTCTTTATCCTTGGTGACCTAGAGCTGGGCGGCGGTGTTGCGGGTCGTGTAAAATACGTATTGAGGTTCCGATGAAGCCATTTGCCATTCCATTTCGAGCCGTCCTCGCGGCGGTGCTGCTAGGCCGCGCCATCGCAGCGGAGGTGCCTGTGGATTTTCAGGGAGCGAGCAGTTACACGCCCACGCTGCTCCGGGTGCCCCTTGCAGAACAAATCTCGGATATTGAGGCGCATGGCCTCACGCCAGCGCGTGCAGACGATGCCGCTTTTTTCCTCGGCTCCTTTTATCGGAAGCAGGGGTTCACTCGTGCGCAAGTGCGCTATGAGATTCGCGATGCTCGGCTTGCTTTGCTCATCCATGAAGGGCCGCGCGCGTTCGTGCGCTCGCTGCGCTTTGTGGGCAATGCGAGCTACGATGCGGTGAAGCTGACGGAGTTTATGTCGGGCGTGGAGATGGAGAAACTCGGGGCCGCTAAGCTCCCTTACACGACGGGTGAAGTGGTAGCGGGCGCGGATCGTGTGCGCGGGTTTTATGCGAGTGAAGGCTGGCTCGATGCTACGGTGGACGCCTCCACCACGCGACTCTCAGCGGATGGCACGGCGGCGGATATTGTAGTGAGGATCGTCGAGGGGCCGCATTACGTTTTTGGCGAGGTGCGCTTTGTGGGCATGGAGCAATTCACACACGAAGAATGCTTGGCGGCGCTAGGTGCAAAGCCGCAGGGTGCGCTCACGCCTGTTGTGGTGGATGCCATGCAGGGCAGCCTCCAGTCGTGGCTGCGGGGGAGGGGGTATTTCACCGCGTCAGTCGTTGCCATTTGGAAAAAAGAGAGCGCGGTAAAGGGGCGCGTGCCGGTGACTTTCACCATCCAGCGAGGCGCACTTTTTCGGGTAGGCCGTTTGGATTTGCGCGGGTTGGACCGCGTGAGGCCGCAGTTTATGGAGAAGCGTTTCGCCAACGTGGTCGGCAAAACTTACGATCCAGAGAAGGTGGATGAGCGTTATCGCGAGCTGCTGCGCACTGGGCTGTTTCGCCGACTACGCATCCTGCCTGTGGTAGATGGCGCGAATACGCTGCGGCTGGAGCTCACCGCGGAGGAGGCAAAGCAAAAGGAGTTTGGCTTTGATCTCGGCTACGGGAGCTACGATGGCGGCACGGCGGGGGTGCATATTGGCGATCGCAATTTCCTCCGCACGGGACGCTCGCTCACTCTGAGCTTGGCGTATTCGCAGCGCGGCTTTCGCGGGGAGTTGCTGCATGTGGACCCTTGGTTCCTCGATTCGCAGTGGTCTTTGCGCTCGCGGCTATTCTCTGAGCTTCGCGAGGAGGAGGGCTACTCGAAGACGAGCGAAGGCGTGCGCTTTGAGCTGGCGCGGAAAGTCACGTCGCGTTGGGAAGTCTCGGCGTATGTGGATGCGGCGGCGACGAGCATTTCTAAACCGCTGATTGATCCCACGCTGATCGGCCCGGTGGATTATTTGCTCACGGCGGTCGGCATCACGGAGTCGCTCGACTTCCGCGACGACCCGCTGAATCCCCGGCGCGGCTGGATCTTTCGCACCAGCTTCGATCTCGATGCGCTGGATGGGCAGCTCGCCTTTAGCCGCCTCACCACGCGCTACTCCTACTACCGCCCGATGGGCAAATCGCTCTTCGCCATCGGCCTGCGCGCGGGCTGGATCATCCCCATCGAGGGCGATGAATCCGTGCCGATTGATCTCCGCTATTTCATCGGCGGCGCGAACTCCGTGCGCAGCTTCGCCGAGCGCGACCTCGGGCCGAAGGACTCCGGCGGGCATCCGCTGGGCGGCAATTTTTACACCGTCGCGAATGTCGAGTGGGACTTCCCCATCACGGGCGCGCTCGGCGGCGCGGCCTTTGTGGATGCGGGAAATCTGACCACCGCTGCATCGCCCAGCTTGCAGGAAATCCGCTACGGCCTGGGCCTCGGCCTGCGCTACCAGCTCCCCATCGGCCCCATGCGGCTGGACTACGGCTACAATCCTTCGCCGAAAATGGGCGAGGCAGCCGGGGCCGTCCACTTCAGTTTCGGCTTCGCATTTTAGCCGTGGGACAGGCGCCTCGCCTGTCGGAGTGGGACAGGCGCCCCGCCTGTCCAGAAGAGCTGGCACGGGCAGGCGGGGGCGCCTGTCCCACGAATCGGCCTGTCCCACCACCTCCTTGTTTCGCTTCTACGCGAAAAGCGCGGCGATCTCTGCTTGCATCGCCTCGGCAGCGGCGCGCGGGTCGGCGGCTTGGCGGATGGGGCGGCCTACTACGATGTGATCGGCTCCATTCAGAAATGCCTGCTCCAGCGTGAGCGTCCGTTTTTGATCGTCCACCGGCTTATTCTCCACGGGGCGGATGCCGGGCGTGATGATGAGCAATTTCTCCCCCAGCTCACTCCGCAGCCGCGCCGCCTCCAGCCCGCTGGAGATCACCCCATCGCAGCCCAGCGCCAGCGCCCGTTTCGCACGGGAAAAGACGAGCTCCTCCACGTTGCATTGGAAACCGAGATCGTCGAGGTCGCCACGATCCAGACTCGTCAGCACCGTCACGGCGAGCAACTTCATATCGCCTTTCACCGCCACGGCCTCCTCGTAGATGCTCTGCGAGCCGTGCACCGTGCAACAATACACGCCCGTCTTCGCCATATTCGCCACCGCGCTTTTCACCGTCGCCGGCACGTCAAAAAACTTCAGATCGGCAAACACCTTCTTCCTCCGCCGCTGCAACTCCGCCAGCAGCTCGAAGTAGCCCGGAGCCATCGCCAGCTCTAGCCCGATCTTATAAAAAGTCACCGCATCCCCCAGCCGCTCGATCCACACGAGCGCCTCCTCTTTCGTAGGCACATCAAGGGCAAAAATCAGCCGATCGCGCGAGGCGATGGCTTTCGTGGAAAGAAGCGAGCGATCAGACATAGCCCACACCAAACCAGAAGGACGAACCGGCTGGCAAGCGCGCGGAGTCATTTCCACGTCATTCCGGCGAACGAAGGGGGGCTCCCCAAAACCCACTCGCAAGGAACAAAAGCCAGTTCCAAAGAGTCCCAAAAAGTCTCACACAAAGACACAAAGACACAAAGACACAAAGACACAAAGGGGAGGCCAAAAGACGCATAAAGGAAGACCTCCCTTTGCGTCTCTGCGTCTTTGCGTGAGAAAAATTGCGCCGCAATCTCTGGAGCGAGCCCCTTGTCGCTGAGGGCCAAAGGCCCGGCAAGATGCCAGCCCAGGGCAAAGCGAGCTTGCCGCGTGAGGGCTATAAAGCCCTTTTACGCGGGAACGAGCGTCGCCCTGGCAAAGCACCATAAATAGCCGCAAGCCCCAACAGGGCGGCAGAAAGCAGGCGCAAAGTTATCGCGCCCCGTTGGGGCTGAGATGTTTTTACCTCTCCTACCCAGGGCGTTGCCCTGGGCTGGCATCTTGCCGGGCCTTTGGCCCTCCATTGCGCCATTTTGGCATACGCGGGGGCTTG
>JAYVQK010000044.1:0-11000 GCA_043757005.1 Verrucomicrobiaceae bacterium | reverse complement strand
TTACGGGATGGGAGGGGCGGTTTTATGCCGCTCTGTGTCGCGGAGTGGCACCCTGTTTTGCGTTGGGTTTGGGTGGGGGCGATGGGGAAAGCGACGGGGCGTCGCTTCTACGGCACGGCGGTATGAGAGTGCTGCTTTGGGAGGGGCATTTTGTCGGGAAGTAGGCAAAAGGGGCGGGGAGATAGCAGACAGTCTCTTGGTTTGATGTTAAAGTGGCAGGGTTTCTGGCTAGACTGTGATGGTTTGATGTCAAAGTGCGGGACTTTGATCTTAAAGTATGGAGCTTTGATGCTGGAGTGCGGCACTTTGATGCCAAAGTGCGGGGCTTTGATGCTGGAGTGCGGCAATTGAACTACAGAGCCGCCCGCCAAAAATGTGAAAGGAAACTAAACGGGGCTCTTTTGGCCCCATTTCGTGTTTTAGCTGACTGCTATCGTAGGGGTTCTGCATTTTGCAGAGGTCTCGCCTTTTCGTTTGAGGGCACTCCCGAAAACTCAGGCCGCAGTTATTTTACCAACGCAACTTTTGTTTTTAGCCACTGATGAACACGGATGGAACACTGATAAGCTCCTGCCTTATCAGTGTTCCATTTGCCTTCGGCCATCTTTGATTGTGTTCATCAGTGGCTTTTAAAAGTATGGTCCGAGTTTTCGGGAGTTCCCTTGAGTCTTTGGGAGCCCAAAAAAGATTTGCATGGAATCATACGCAGAAAATGGACACTGACATGGAGTGCTAAACCCGAATTTTTGGGCTTTCGCAGTCACATCGCAGCGTTTTATTTATCATCCATGATCCATCCAAGATTCATTCTACCCATCCTTGCCCTGTGCGCTGCTCCGGCTTTTGCGGATGTGAAGTTGCCTGCGTGTTTTGGCGATCACATGGTCTTGCAGCGCGATGTGAAAATCCCCGTGTGGGGCACTGCGGAGGCTGGCGAAAAGGTGAAGGCCATGCTCGATAAAGAGACGCTCTCCACTGTGACCGCCGCCGACGGCAAATGGCGCGTGGACTTTGCTCCGCGCAAAGTTGGCGAGCCGCTCACGCTTACGGTCGAGGGGAAGAATACGGTGGCTTTCAAAGACGTGCTGGTCGGCGAGGTGTGGCTGGCTTCGGGGCAGTCGAATATGGATTTCACGGTGGCCAAGACGGAGAAGTATTATTTCGCTGGCACTGCGAACGAAGCCGAGGAGGTCGCGGCTGCGGATTATCCGTTGATTCGGATGTTCACGGCGGATTGGACGATGCGGGCCGAGCCGCAGAGCGATGTCGTGGGCACTTGGAAAGTCTGCACGCCGGAGAGCGTGCGCGAGTTTTCGGCGGTCGCGTATTTTTTCGCCCGCGACATCCAGAAAGAACTCGGTGTGCCCGTGGGCGTCCTCACTTGCACCTACGGAGCGAGCACCGCGCAAGCGTGGATCAGCCGGGAGGCGCTCGCTGCGCAGGCGGAGATCAAGCCGATGCTGGATGCGATAGACGCGGGGCGGGAGAAATTCTCGGCGGATGCCGATGCCGCCGCTGGCTATGAGCGTGCGACGAAACGCTGGGAGGAAACCGCCGCCAAAGCCAAAGCCGATGGCGGCAAAGCGCCGCGCAAGCCGAAGAATCCCGACCCCATCCAAGATCAACACAACGCGACGGTGCTCTACAACGGCATGATCGCGCCGATCATCCCCTACGCGATGCGCGGCGCGCTGTGGTATCAAGGCGAGTCGAACACGAGCGACGCGCGGCCTTACCCCACGCTGCAAAACACGCTCATCGCCGACTGGCGGAAACGCTGGGCGCAGGGCGACTTCCCCTTTTACCTCGTCCAACTCGCCAGCAATAACGCGCCGAAACCCGAACCCGGCAGCAGCCGACTCGCCTCACTGCGCGAGGCGCAGGCCACTGTGCTAAAGCTGCCAAATACAGGCATGGCTGTGACCATAGACATCGGCGATGAAAAGAACGTCCACCCCAAGAACAAGCAGGACGTGGGGCATCGCCTCGCGCGCATCGCGTTGGCGCAGACTTACGCGAAGAAGGTGGAGTTTAGCGGGCCGATGCTCGGCTCTGCGAAAGTGGAAGGCGGCACGGTGCGCGTGAAATTTACCCACGCAGCGGGCCTCACGGCGCGCGGCGGCGTGCTCAAGCAATTCGCCGTCGCGGGCGCGGATAAGGCGTTTGTGTGGGCCGATGCGAAGATCGAGGGCGACAGCGTCGTCGTCTCCAGCGCCACGGTGCCAGCGCCCGCTTATGTGCGCTATGCGTGGGCGGATTTCCCGGAGGACTGCAATCTCTATAATGGCGACGGTCTCCCCGCCGGGCCCTTCCGCACAGACCCGTAGCGAGGCTGCTTACTTCGCTTGGAAGCGTCGCACGTAGCTGGCGTCTTTGTCGGCGTAGGCGATCCAGACGGCGTGCGTCTTTGCATCCACAGTCACGGTTTTTGCGCCGGGGTTGGTCTTCACATTTCCGAGTGAAGTCGCGCCGGTCGCAGTCTCCTGCACCACGGAAATGACGCCGCTCCCGCTCGCGCAATAGACGCGCTGATTGCCTGCATCGAAAGCGATCTGATCCACGCCGCTCGCGATGTCCACGGTGGCGAGCACCTTGCCGTCCTTCGCGTCCATCATCACGAGTTTGCCGTTGGCTCCTGCGGCAAAAAGGCGCTGCGTCTTTTCGTCGAGTGCCAGCCCGTGCGGCTTCAATGCTGGCGCGGTGCTCCAGTTGGCTTTGATCGTATGGGTCGCGGGATCAATCACGACGACCTCGGCGGTGGTCTTGATGTTTTGGAAAATACGATCTGTCGTCGCGTCGTAGAGCACATACTCCGGGCCCGCTGGGATCGCGATGGTCGTGGTGAGTTTCTGCGCCTTCGTATCTATCACCCACATCTCCTTCTCGTCGTCGTGGCCCACATACACGTTGCCGCGCTTTGTGTCTAAAGCGAGCGCGTCGCCGGGGCCGCTCGTCTTCACTTCGCCGGTCTTCTCCAGCGTTTTGCTATCAATGATCGCCAGCAGCTTCTCCTTGCTCACGCTCACGAAATACTTGCCCGCTTTTTCATCCACCGCCACGCCCTGCGCTGCGCCAGTCTTGATGTGTTTGAGCAGCTTGCCACTGTCCGCGTCGAAGACATCCAGCGTCCCATTGCCCGTGTGATCGGCGAGCAGGCGGTGATTCGTGTTGTCCATTTCGAGGAAATCGAAACCGCCCTTTGAGTCTGGCACAAGGATGGGCTCGTCACCCATGAGGGGAGCTTCGGCAGCGTTGGCGTGGATGGCGGTGGCGAAAAGGAGTGCTGCGGTAAATTTCATAGCACACGTGTAGGGCGGGGGGTGAGCGAGAGGATAGCTCAGAGTGTTTTCAGTTTTGTCAGAATTCCCCCTCTACAAATACTCCGTGAGGCCGTCGTAGCCGTGGGCGACTTGCACGGTGCTGCCGATGCGGTGGAGGAGGCGGCGTGTGAGGTTCAGCTTTGTCTCCAGAAAGGCATCGTCGTGCGTGGGGTCGTGGTGGGTCACGATCCAGCGTTTCACGCCAGCGAGGTGGGTGAGCCAGCAGGCGTTGCCCACACTGCAATGGCCCCAGTTCACTTTGCTGGGGTATTCCTCGTCGGTGTATTGCGCTTCGTGGAAGAGGATGTCCACGCCTTCGAGGAATTCGATAACGGGGAGGTAGGGCTTCACGGCCCCGCTTTCGCGGGTGAGGTTTTCGAGTGGGTCGAGGTTGCCGCGTAGGAATTCATCATCGGGAAACCACGCGATCGTTTTGCCTTCGACCTCGATTTTGTAGCCCACCGTCATGCCGGGATGAGTGGTCTGGAGCCACGAGATTTTCACGCCTTCGATGGTGATGGGCTCTTGCTTGAGGTGCTGGAAGCCGAGGTGCGCCCTCATGTCTTCCATCTGCACGGGGAAGTATTCGCGGTCGAGCTGACCTTTGAAAACGGACTTCAGCGGCTTGTGGAAACTCTCCGGCCCGTAGATCTCGATCTCCCAGCCGGGCGTGTAGGCGGGGAGGAAAAAGGGGAAGCCCTGGATGTGGTCCCAGTGCGTGTGAGTGATGAAAAGATGGAGCGGCGTCGGCGGGTCTTCCATGAGCGTGCGCCCCAGCTCGCGGATGCCGCTACCAGCATCGAAAATAAACTGCGTGCCGTCGTGAGACAACGACAGACAAGACGTATGCCCGCCGTGGCGGATGAAGCGCCCACCGGGTGTAGGCGAAGAGCCGCGCGAGCCCCAAAGGATGATCTGGCCGGAAGGTGAATCGTTCATGGCGTGGAAATTGGCGAGAAATGGAGCGAGGGGCAAACGGTTTTTGAGGGAGCTCCGAAAACTCGGGCTACAGTTGTTTTACCAACGCAGCCTTTGCTTTTTAGCCACTGATAGAACACTGATGGAACACTGATAAGGCAGGAGCTAATCAGTGTTCCATCAGTGGCTAAAAATGTATGGTGTGAGTTTTTGGGAGTCTCCTTTAGGCGCTCACTGGCGCTCTGTTTTCAAAAAAAGAGTCGCTCGACAAACCCGCTGCTCTCCAGAGACTCGCGCCTCACTTTTTCCAGAAAATACACACCCATGAAATTCGCCAACCAAGTCGCCATCATCACCGGAGCCGGGCGCGGCATCGGGCGAGCAATCGCACTCCGTCTCGCTTCCGAGGGAGCCCGTATCGCCGTCGTCTCCCGCACGGAAAAAAACTCCGAGCAAGTCGCCGAGGAGATCAATTCCAAATACGCCGGACTGGCAAAACCCTACTCCGTGGACGCTGCAGATCACGCCGCCGTGCAGGCGCTCTGCGCTCGGGTGCAGGCGGATTTCACGCGCGTAGATGTGCTGGTGAATAATGCAGGCATCACGCGCGACGGGCTCTCGATGCGGATGAGCCCGGAGGATTGGGACATCGTGTTGGAGACGAATTTAAAGGGCGCGTTTAATTTCTACCAAGGCGTCGTGCGCGCGATGATGAAGCAGCGCAGCGGGCGCATCATCAACATCGCCAGCGTCGCCGGGCTCATGGGCAATGCGGGGCAGGCAAACTACGCCGCGAGCAAGGCCGGGCTCATCGCTTTTACCAAAGTAGTCGCCCGCGAACTGGCCACGCGCGGCATCACGTCGAACGCCGTCGCACCAGGATTCATCAGCACGGACATGACGGAGAAGCTCTCGCAGGAGATCAAAGACGGCGTGGCCAAACAGATCCCGATGCAGAAATTTGGCGAGCCCGAAGACATCGCAGCCGCCGTCGCCTTCCTCGCCAGCGCGGAGGGCAAATACATCACCGGCCAAGTGCTCACGGTGGACGGCGGGCTCGTGATGTAAAATGCCACATCCTTTCCCACAGCCCACGCAGCTCTACCTCCTGCGGCATGCGGATGCCGAGACCGTCGCGCCGAGTGACGACGAGCGGTTCCTTTCCGAAAAAGGAATCGTGCAAGCCGAGCGCGTCGCTCGCTTCTGCGAGGCGCACGGGATCGCGCCACAGATCATCTTCACCAGCCCACTCCGCCGCGCCCACCAGACCGCCGCCATCGTCGCCGAAAAGCTGCAATCTGAACTGCGCACCGTCCGCTGGCTCGCCTGTGGCGCACAGCCCGCCGCCACGCTCCAGCAAGTGCAGGAATACCGCACTGCGCCCGCCCTCATGCTCGTCGGCCACGAGCCAGACCTCAGCTTTCTCGCCGCCCATCTCCTCGGCGCAGCGGACTCCGCCAATATCCATGTGCGTAAAGCATCCCTGCTGGCGTTCAGCGTCTTTGAGTTCCGAGTAGGCGGTGCCCGGCTGGAGTTTTCGCTGCCCGCGCGAATGGTATAATAGCACTCACGCACGATGGGAAATGCGCGCGATACTTTGGGCCGACCGCTGCGGGAGCTGCGGATCTCGGTCACGGATCGTTGCAATTTCCGATGCCGCTATTGTATGCCGCGCGAAGTCTTCGGCATGGGCTACGACTTCTTGCCGCGCGGGGAGATTTTGTCGTTTGAGGAGATGACGCGGCTTGCGCGCATCTTCGTCGCGAGTGGGGTGGAGAAAGTGCGCGTCACGGGCGGGGAACCGCTGCTGCGGCGGGATGTGGAGCGGCTCGTCGCCCAGCTCGCGGGCATCGCCGGGCTGCGCGATCTCACGCTCACGACGAATGGTTCGCTGCTCGTGCAAAAGGCGGCGGCTTTGCGCGCAGCGGGGCTCGGGCGGCTCACGGTGAGCCTCGATTCGCTGGACGATGCGACTTTCCGTAGGATGAACGACGCTGACTTCCCCGTGTCGCGCGTGCTCGCTGGGATCAAGGCTGCGAGGGGCGTGGGCTTTGCGCAGGTGAAGATCAATATGGTCGTAAAGCGCAGCGTGAATGAGGCCGACATCGTGGCGCTCGCACAGCGGTTCGACGGGCCGGGGAGCATCGTCCGCTTCATCGAATACATGGACGTGGGCAACACAAACGGCTGGCGGCTAGACGATGTGGTGCCCGCCGCCGAGATCGTCGCGCGCCTCCGAACGGCGCTGTCGCTCACGGAACTGCCCGCTAATTATCCCGGCGAAACGGCCCGCCGCTACCGCACTGGCGCGGGCGGCGAAATCGGCATCGTGGCCTCTGTGACACAGCCCTTTTGTAGCGGCTGCACGCGGGCCCGCCTGGCGGCGGATGGGCGGCTTTACACGTGCCTTTTTGCCAGCGAGGGCACCGATCTCCGCGCGCCACTCCGCAGCGGCGCGAGCAATGCCGACCTCGCCGCGATCATCGCGAAAACATGGGCCGCACGCAGCGACCGCTATTCCGAATTACGCACCGCAGGCACGCCGCCGCGCGTGAAGGCGGAGATGTCGCGGCTCGGCGGGTAATTCAGTCGCGCTCGGGGGTCAGTTGAATTTCAGCGCCTCGGGCGGGTCGAGTTTTACGTCGGAGGTTGGGGTGGGAGGGAGGATGATGGGGCGCGGAGCGGGGGCGTTGGCATTGTTTGTAGGCACAGGTTCGGCGGTGGGGATGGCGCTGTCGGTGGTGAGCGATGTGGCGGCGTTGCCGACGCCTGCGAGCTGGATCATGCGCTCGACGGCGGCGTGGGAAAAGTAGGGGTCGTTACCGAGGACGGTCTTCTCTTTTAATACGATGGGCGTCATGCCCTCGACCTCGCGGAGGATGGGGCGCGGCGGGGCTTTCGGGTCTGCGATCCCGGCGACGGCGGCGGGGGCGATGCCGCTGTGGATGGGGCACGCATCTTTGGGCGCTTGGCGCTCGGTGCAGATTTCTTGGTAGGTGGTGCGGACTCCGTTTTCGATGCACTTTTCGCACGCGAGCGCACCGCTGTTGCGGCAGATTTCTACGCGGATGAGGCCCTTCGGTTGCACGATCTCTTGCGGGCGATAATCGCTCGCCGCCGCCTTCATCATGTCGGCCCAGACGGGCAGCGCGAAGTCCTTGCTAAATGCGCCGCGAAAGATGGGGCGCTTTGGCTTTCCGCGCTGCTGGTCGTAGCCGAGCCACACGCTGCACGTGACTTCGCTGCTGTAGCCGACGAACCACAGATCGGTGAAATTATACGCCGTGCCGGTCTTTCCGCCGAAGGGGTATTTTTTTAGCCCCAGCTCGGTCGCGGCGCGCTCGGCGGTGCCGTCTTCTTCGAGCACTTGGCGCAAGCAGTCGTGGATTTCGTAGGCCGTGGTGGCTTCGATGACTTGGACGCTTTCGGGCTTTTCTTGGTAGATGATGTTGCCCGCTTTGTCCTCGATGCGGGAGATGATGAAGGGCTTCGCGGGCCGCGCGCCGCCGCTTGGGAACATGGTGTAGGCGAGCGTGAGATCCATCGGCGTGATTTCGCTGCCGCCGAGATACGTCTTGGGATACGCGGCGAGATCGTCGGAAATGCCCGCGTCTTCCGCGAGCTGGAGCACGTCCTGCGTGCCCGTCATCATACCGATGCGGACGGTCGCGGCGTTCTTGGATTTCACGAGTGCGGCGCGCGCGGAGATGGTGCCCTCGAAGTGATTGTCCATACGCTCCGGGCCCCATTCGCCGAGGATGCCGGTGGTGCCGCCGATCATCACTTTCGTATTATCCATCACCGTATCCTGCACGGCGGTGCCGGGGAAAAGACCCTTCTCAAACGCTGCCGCAAACACGAGTGGGGTGAAGGCCGTGCCCGGCGGGACTTGCACCTGCGTCGCGCGATTCAGCTCGCTGTGCTGGAAGTCGTGGCCGCCGACGATGGCCATGATGCCACCGGTTTTGTTATCGAGCATCACGATGGAGCCTTGCAGATACTCGGGCTCCAGCCGCTTACCGTCTGGCGCGAGCGGCATTTTGTTCGCCGCTTTATAGATCTGATCGTATTGGGCAAAAGTCTGGTGCTCGTAGCCCTCACGATGCTCGATGGTGGTGAGCTGCGTGCGCAATTCCTCCTCCGCCTTGCGCTGGAGCCCGATGTCTATGGTGGTGAAAACACGCAGCCCGTCGCCGAGCGCGCGGTCTTTGCCGACCTTCTTCAGCACTTGCTGATAGACCATGTCGGCGGCGTAGTTGTCTTGGTGGATGGGCCGCTTGTTCTTTAGCACAGGCTCTTCGGCAAAGGCTTTGTCGTATTCTTCGCGGGTGAGTTTTTTCTGCTGGAGCAAGTTATTGAGCACCACGTTGCGCTCCTCGATGCAGTTCTTGTAATTGCGCCAAGGCGAAAGGCGATCCGGGCTGCGCAGGAGCCCCGCGAGCAGCGCCGCTTCGTTGATGGTGAGATCTTTCGCCGGCTTGCCGAAGTAGCCTTTCGCCGCCGACTCCGCGCCAAAGAAGCCGTTCCCGAAATAGACGCGGTTCATATACAGCTCCAAGATTTTCGCCTTGTTGCACCGCTTCTCTATTTCAAAAGAGACATACATCTCGCGGAGCTTGCGCGCTTTCGTGCGGTCGCTCGGCGGGAGCTGCTCGGGGAAGGTATTACGAGCGAGCTGCTGCGTGAGCGTGCTGGCCCCTTGCTTGTCGCTACCAGCCTTCCAGTTTTCATACACCGCGCGGATCACGCCTTTATAGTCCACACCCTTGTGCTCGTAAAAGCGGGAGTCTTCGCGGGCGATGATGGCTTTGATGAGATTCTCGGAAAGCTCCTCGAATGGCACCTGCTCACGGTTCTGCGTAAAGATGCGCCCCATGCTTGCGCCTTTGCGGTCGACGATGAGGCTCGCCGATTCCATGGCCTCCAGCCGCGAGTAATCGAACTGCTGCGCCTCCGCCTCATACTGCGTCTTCACCTTCCAATAAACGACACCCCCCACAATGGCTCCGAGCAGCAGTAGCAGCAGTGGCAGCGTGAACCACCAGCGGCGGTAAAAAGGTTTTTTCGGTCGTGGCAAATCGAACATTTCGAGCCGCAGACAGTGGCTGAAAGTGCGGCAGGTGCAAAAGAAAACCTCGCGAG
The DNA here is from genome assembly GCA_043757005.1 of Verrucomicrobiaceae bacterium. Classification (GTDB taxonomy): domain Bacteria; phylum Verrucomicrobiota; class Verrucomicrobiia; order Chthoniobacterales; family Chthoniobacteraceae; genus SXWH01. The sequence goes on along the minus strand of JAYVQK010000044.1, from coordinate 1,620 downwards.
CGTTACGTTCAGAGTTCGGAGGTTGAAAACAAACTCTCTCCTTCCCCCAAAGCCGCGACACTGCTTATTTGCGCGCCCATTCACACATGAAGTCCTTTTTCCATCGCCGCGCTTTCACTCTGCTAGAGATTCTCGTCATCCTCGGGATCATCGTTTTATTCCTCGCACTGCTGGTCCCGTTTGCATTCCGCTTCAAGGAAGGCGGGCGCTCCACGGTCTGTTTGCAGAATTTCCGGCAGATCGGGAAATCCATCCTCGCCTACGCAAAGGACAACGATGGGCGACTGCCCGGGCCGCTCTCGGTGGATCAATACCCCGTCGTCAGCGCGGGCAATCCACCGCGCGACGGGCAGCTCCTGAAATATCTCTTGCGCTACCTCGATACTCCGGCGGGCTCGCCGAGCGGCGCGCAGTCGGCGAAAGCCGTCTTTATGTGCCCTTCGTGGCAGCGTTCGGAGCACACCACGGATGCGCCGCTTTACCTCATCAATAACGAAATCGTAGAGCCGTTCGATCAGCCTGCGTGGGGGAACGAGACGAAGCCGCCGCTCAAACTCGACGATCTGAAAGTCTGGAAAATGCAGGTAAGCGACAAGCCTCGCCCCGTAGATATCTCGAAAGCCTGGGCTATGACTGAGGCCGATCAGGAAGTCGCGCGGCTCACCGGCTACGAGAAAGAAAAATGGATGGAGCGCCTGCCAGTAGACGCCGTCCATTTCAGCCAACGCAACGCGCTCTTTTTCGATATGCACGTCGCTCCGCTTCGCCTCTCGAAGACCGCCGAAGTGCAAGACTCGCTCGCTCGCTGAGACCGACTTTTACGCGAAGACCTCGGGCTTTAGCACGCCGATGAAGGGCAAGTTGCGGTAGCGTTCTTGGTAGTCGAGGCCGTAGCCCACGACGAATTCATCGCCGATGTCGAAACCGACGTAGTGGGCCTCCAGCTCCTGCGCGCGCGGCTTGTCCTTTCGCAGCAGCACGCAGATGCGGATGCTCGCGGGGTTGGCTTCCGTTTTCAGCCGCGTGCAGATGGCATGGAGCGTGAGGCCGGTATCCAGAATGTCGTCGAGGATCAGCACGTCGCGCCCCTCCACATCGGGCAGCGAGGTCTGATCAAAAGTGATCGTCCCCGTGCTCTCCGTGCCGCCGTGGTAGCTGGAGACGCTGATGCAATCCAGCGAGAGTGGGCGCTGGATGCGGCGGAGTAGATCGGCCATAAAAAAGACGCTGCCATTGAGCACCGCGATCACCGTGAGGTCGCGGCCCTCGTAGTCGCTGGTGATGTCTGCCGCGAGCGCATCCAGCCGCGCGAGGATGGTCTGTTCGTGGAAAAGTGTGCGCTCAATGTCGTTTCTCATGGTGAGTTTTTTAACGAGGTGTGGAGCGCGAGCCGAGTGGCATTTTGCTCTAAAATAACACCGCCCGCAGCACTGGGCGCGCTGCGGGCGGCGTTGGGGTGTTCTAGCTGGGAAGCTGTCGTTTCTTTGAACGTGACGGAAACATGGCCAAGGAATGACGCCATGCAAGAAAAGTTTCTTAGAAGTTTGTAAAGCGACGTTTTTGGCGTGGTGCGGATTTTTAAAACACGAAGGGCGCGAAGGGCGCGAAGAGGATGTATGG
>JAYVQK010000043.1:0-11089 GCA_043757005.1 Verrucomicrobiaceae bacterium | reverse complement strand
TCACGTTGGATCGCCAGATTCATCTGCAAAAGCCGCCCAGCATCCTCCACTGAGACACCCGCCGATTGCGGCAACCGCAGCAGACGCCTCCCGCCTTCGAGCGCCTTCGCCACCATCCCCTCCCCCGCCACACCGATAGCGAGATTCGCAAACTGATAACGATCCTCCAACGCCGGAAGCACCCGGCGCAGCTTTAAAAACCCGGGCCGATACGCGCTCGCGATCACATCTTGATTCACCTCCCGCAAAAGCAAATTCGACTCGATCAACACCACGCGCGGCGGACTCCCATCGCGCACAATCAGCTCCAACCCCGTGAGCGGCCCGTCCCCCGCAAATGCCAGATTTTCAAAATCACCCTCCATCACCAGACGCGCCGCGAGCGAAGAACCCACGATCACATTGCCACGTGGCAGCTTCGCCAAAGGATACTCCTGAGCCTTGATGAGATTGCCCTGCCACTGGCTCTGCTCCACGGCGCGTTGGCGTAGCACATTCGATTTCAGCGCCCCGTTATAGAGAAAAAATAAACCCGCCGCCACGAGGAAAGATCGGAGAATCATGGGCGCTAAAATTGGAAATAAATGAAAGCCCCCGGCGAACCGCTATTCACCAAAAGCGCAAACAAACACGCCCCATAAGCAAGCGGCTGCCAGCGCACCGGCACCGCCACCCCCACCCGCTGCTTGCGCAAATAAAGGGTGTGATAAGCGACCACGGGCAACGAGTAGAAGAGGATGTAAGCAATCAATCGCGGATCATCCGGCTTGCCCATATTCGTGCAACACGTCCGCACAAAAATGAGGAAGTGAGAGAAATTCGGCAGCTTGAAAAGGAGCCAGCCAAAAGTAACAAAAGTAAAAATGCCGACACCTCTCAAAACCGCTCCCAGCGCGTGGCGCGCAGGTTTATCCCACCGGAAAAACCGCTCCACCGCGAGCCCTGCTCCATGGAAAATCCCCCACACCGCGTAGCTCCACGCCGCCCCATGCCACAGCCCGCCGAGCGCCATCACGAGCATCAGATTCAGATACGTGCGCGCCGCGCCACGCCGATTTCCACCGAGTGGGAAGTAGAGGTATTCCCGCAGCCAAGTAGAGAGCGAGATGTGCCAGCGTCGCCAAAATTCAGACAACGATTGTGAGATGTAGGGGAAATTAAAATTCTCCATCAGCTCATACCCAAAGAGCCGCGCCACGCCGATGGCGATGAGCGAGTAGCCCGCGAAATCCGCAAAAATCTGCATCGAATACCCAAAGAGCATCGCCAACAAACTCGGCGTTGAGAAATTCAAGAAATACGGATACGCCACCCAAAACGTGAGGTCCTTCAGATTGTCCGCGACGACCATTTTTAAAAAATAGCCCGTCACCAACGCACGAAAAACGCCGCCCCACGCGACCGCACGAAAAGACTTCGGCACGATCTGCGGATAAAAGTCGTGGGCCTTCACGATAGGCCCGGCGATGAGCTGAGGAAAAAAGGACTTAAAGAGCGCCGTATCCACGAAATGATGCCACGCGCTCCGATGCTGGATGAGCCGGGCTTGGCCTTCCTTTTGGCGAAACACATCCACCACAAGGCTGATGCCCTGAAAGGTAAAAAACGAAATCCCAATCGGCAGCGGCAGCGTAACAATCAAATGCCCGAGCGAACTCCCACCGAGAGCGAGCGTATTCACCGCGAGTGCTCCGTATTTAAAAAAGAAGAGCACTGCGAGATTCATCCCCACGCCGAGAACCGCCCAGGTTTTCCGAGTCGAAAGCGCGCTAGAGTGGAGGATGTAGTAGCTGCTGGTCGCATTGATCAGGATCGAAACGAGCAACAAAACCACCAGCACTGGCTGGCCATACGCATAAAAAGCGAGGCTGGCGGCGATCAGCGTATAGCTCTGGAGCGCCCGCAACAGCGGCCAGTAGAAAAGCGCAAAGGTGACGAGCACCAGTAAAACAAAGCTGTAGCTATTAAAGAGCATCGCCCAGCGAACGTGTATGGGTGCAGCTTTGCCAGACAAGCGCAAACTACCGGCCTACACCGCCATATTCCGGCGCAGCACCAGCGACACCATCTGGATCAGCTCCTCCGCAGGCACCGGCTTGAAAATCACCAACCCCTCCGTCTTTTGCAGGAAAGTATTCACCCTCGGATCACTCCCATTCCCCGTCACGAAAAGGAAACGTCTGCACAGCGCCGGCTTCACTTTTTCCACCGCCAGATAAAACATATCTCCCGGCATCGTCGGCATCATCATGTCGCACACGATCACATCGAAATCCATCTCCATCACCTCCTTCAGCCCCGCCACCCCATTCCGCACCGTTGTCACGAGGAAGTTCTGCGTTTCCAGCAGCGATCTCAGCGTATTGGAAAGCTCCGCATCATCATCGAGGATCAAGATGCTCTTGATGTCGAGGAGCTGCGAAGCCCCATCAGCAGTAGGTTCGGCGGTAATCATATGTTTTGAAAAATGAAAAAACTACAACTCGTGCTTGAGTCGCAGCGCGCCGCACACTACACAGCTCCCCGCGTCGCGCAACGCCAGCATAGCTCAGTTGGTAGAGCAGTTGATTTGTAATCATCAGGTCGCCAGTTCGAATCTGGCTGCTGGCTCCCCCCATTTAAAAAAAGAGGGGCAGGTATCCTACCACCTGAGCCCCGACGGGGCTTCCCAGACTTGCCCAGCAGCCCGCATTGCCATAGCACGGCGGGTATGAAATCACTCTTTGCACTTCTTTTTCTCCCTGCCGCACTGCACGCCGAGCTGAAGTGGGCGAAGACAGAGCAGACGCTGGCCTACGTGCCGGGGCAAAAGGAAGTGAAGGTGGAATTTCTCTGCAAAAATGTGGGCAAAGTGCCGGTGACATTTAGCGATGTGAGAGGGAGCTGCGTTTGCTGCACGAGCGCGCACGCGACGAAGAAAATCCTCGCTCCCGGAGAAAAAGGATCGGTGATGATGCGGATGGATTTCCGAGGGAAAACGCTACCGCTGGCGAAGGCGGTAAGCGTAACGACAGACGACGGAAAAATCGAAGCTCTGGTGGTGAAGATCACGACAGAAGGTGGGGAAGAAATCCCCATCTCTAAGTGGCACGCCGCCGCGCGATAAATGCTCCGCGCGGACTCGGCGGCTGGTCGGCTACCCCCATTTCAAAAAAAAGACGTGCCGCATTACGGCACGCTTTTTGTGAGGATAGAATATCCTGCGATTACATTTTCTTCGCGCCTGCCTTGGCCTTGCAGCAAGCGTCGGGCTTTGCACCTTTGGTGCAGCCTCCAGCGGCGGGCTTGCTGCATGAGGTCGCAGGCTTGCTGCTTGCGCAGGCTCCGAGCGCGAGCGTGGCGGTGATGGCGATGAGTGTGAGGATGTGTTTCATGGTGTGTGTTGGTTGGTTGGTTGCCCCAGCTTTTTGCTAAAGCGAAGCAAAGTCTGCAACAAGTCGCGCCTCGGAGCAAGGGCACTTACGGCTTCATCCGAGCGCGGGCCCTTTATCCCGCAACACCCGCAGATCGGGGTCTTCGAGGGCATGGTCTTTGAGTTTGCGGTCGAGCGAAAAACTCGCGGCAAGATGTGCGCGGGCCTCTTCGAGATTCCCCAGCGTGGCCTCGTAGCAGGCGAGGTTGTAGTGGTAGGTGGCCTCGGCTTTGAGCGCGAGCGGGCCGCTGATGAGCAGTTCGCGGGCTTCGCGTGTTTTTCCCAATTCGTGGAAACAAAACGCAGCATGGATGAACCCCACGGGGGTCTCGGGCCGCAGGCGGCAAAGCTCTTGGCCAAAAGGCAGCGCCTCCGCGAAGCGCCGCGCCTGCATATAGATCGAGAGGTGCGTCTCCACCACCATCGCATCGCGCTGTAGCTCCGCCGGGAGTCGCGCCAGCTCGGCGAGAGCGCACTCGTGCATATCGAGTTCGCTGTATCCTTGGGCCGCTATGAGCACACGTTCGTGGGTGGTTTCCATCCTTCCCGCCGAGAAAGCAAACGCGGCCCCCATCTGGCAAGCGAACATTTTTCGGCACCACAAAACGCGAGCAGCCTTGTCGCCGTAGATTCCGCCGTTTATCAAAAGCGTATGAGCAAAAAGGTCGTCCTCGTCACAGTGCGCGCGATACTCCCGTATAATAACGGGCGCGCAATTTTCGTGGGCAACGATCAAAAAGTTTTTGTGATCTATGTGGACGAGGGCGTAGGCACAGCCATCGCCATGTTTATGAGCAAGACGCCCAAGGAACGCCCGCTGACACACGATCTCATGGGGCACTTGATGACGGCGCTGGGCGCAAAAGTGGAGCGCGTGATCGTGAATGATTTCAAAGGCGAGACCTTCTTCGCACGCCTGATCGTGAGCGCGGAAAACGAAATCTCTGAGCGCAAGATCATAGAACTCGACGGTCGCCCGAGCGACTGCATCGCCCTCGCCATCCAGCAAGGAGCGCCCATCTACGTCTACCAAGAAGTGTGGGACGAAGTGGAAGATCGCTCGGAGATCTTGAAGAAGATGGAAGAGCAAAACGGGGAGAAGTGAGCCCATCTTCTGCGAATAGACAGACAGGGAACGGTGCTTTTTTAATTTCGAAGAGATAGGTGGTCTTCGGGAAATTCATATTGAAGCAATCACGCCTCTCCCCAGAGCTTAACGATTCAGTAGTCCGCCACCGCAAATGCCGCCGAAAAGAAAGAGGACACCGACTGCCAGAAGCGGGATGACGACTATGGCCGAGTAACCGATAATCAATCCCCATTTGGCCATCCGGCGTCCACCAAGCTCTCGATTGCGATCTAACTCACGAATGGCTAGATGGCCACAGATGATCCCCGCTATCAGGATTGGAAAAAAGACAATGGAACTGCACGAAAAAATCAGAGACAACCGTGCGAGTTCACAAGTCTGCTGTGGTGGTTGATGAGTCATCGGTAAAAAATCTTAGCTGTTCGTCTGATAGATATGGCGTTTGAAGTGCTCTCTTTCACCCAGAGTTTCTAAAATTATTTGGTTCACCGTCTTTTTTTACCCTACCGCCGCAGCACGGCTAGGACTTCGATCTCGGCGGTTTGGGGGAACATATCGAGGGGGGTGACGGACTCTAGGCGGTAGGCGGTGCAGAGGGCGGCGAGGTCGCGGGCTAGGGTCGCAGGGTTGCAGGAGATGTAGAGGATTTCGGCGGGGGCGCCGGCGAGCAGTAGGTCGGTGACGCGGCCTCCGAGGCCGGTGGCGGGGGGATCGAGGAGGACTGTGGTGGTGGGGGCGGCTTGGGGGGTAAGGAGTTCGCTGAGGAGCATGGAGACTTCCCCCACGAGGTAGCGTTCGTTTTCCCCGGCGCTGCGGTTGGCGTGGGCCACGGCGTGTTCGTTTTCTTCGATGCCGATGACGTTTTTAAAAAGCGGGGCGAGGCGATGGGCAAAGAATCCCGCGCCGCAATAAGCATCGAGCAGCAGCGTCTGTTCGCGGCGCACGGTGCGCTCGACGAGGGCGAGTAGCTCGGCGGCGACGGCGTCATTGGTCTGCTCGAAGAAGTCGCTGCGGCCCCGGGCGACGAGGGTGTAATCGCCATCGCGGGCGGAGCGGCTGCGGAGGTCTTGCAGGGCGTCATTCACTCCGGGCTGGGCGATCTCGCAGCGGGTGATGGGCACCAGCTCATGGGAGCCGTGGGCGAAGAACCCAGCCTCGCCATCCTGCACGTGGACGCGGATGCGGTTGCGAAATGCGTAGGGCTCTGGCGCGGGGATGATCGGCTGCATGGGCACTTCGGCGATGCGCCCGACGCGCCGTAGGGTTTGCTCGACTTGGCGGTGTTTGAGTTCGAGCTGTTTGCCGTAGCGGAGGTGCTGGTAGGCGCAGCCACCGCAGCGGCCAAAGTATGTGCAGGGCGGCTCCACGCGGTCGGGCGAGGGCGTGAGCACTTCGGTGAAGCGCCCTTCGGCGAAGTTCTTTTTCTCGCGGTGGATGTGCGCTTTCACCACATCGCCGGGCGCGGTGAAGGGGATAAAATAGACTTTGCCCTCGTGGCGAGCGACGCCTGCGCCGCCAAAGGCGATGTCGTGGATTTCAAGTTGGAGTGGTTCGCGCATAGTAAGTTTTTTGGTGTTTCGAGGGGAAGAAAAAGAGGCTTCCGTCTCGTGGGACGGAAGCCTCTTCGTTAAATCTGAATGTCGCGCTTTTAGTAGCCGTAGCTGCTGCGGACGTATTGGCGGCGCGTCTGCCAGCCGAGTTCCGGCGGGAACTCCTCGTAGCCACTGTTGATCCAAGGAACGTTCGACTTATACGGCGCGCGATAGGAGCTGCGGTAGCTGGCAAATGGGAAGGTGAAAAGCTCATACGCGCCAGCACCGACGCGGAATAGCGAGCGTGTCACTCCTTTGACCACGCCGTAAGTGGCAGCGGCTGCATTCCCATCGCGATCGTTGATGAGCTGCATGGAAGTGGGCAGTTCGGAAAGGCCAAAGGCCAGATTGCTTAGAGCGCGGCCAAGTTTCCGAGTAGGCCCTTGGTCATTCATCGGTGGGTCTTGGATGTCGGCAAAGGCAGTCGTGGCGAGTGCGATGGTGGTCAGGCTGAGGAGCAGTGTCTTCATGTGTGTGCAGTGTGTGAAACAGATTTCGTGCTGGGTAGCAAATGACATTTTCAATTTTTCTTCCTCCGCCCCTTCCACCAGCCCAGCGCGAAGAGCAGTCCCGCAAGCACCCACGGCACCCAGTGAGAGGCGGCGGCACTCTCCGGGCCGAGGAATGTGACGATCTTTGGGTCTTTGAAAACGATCTCCCCCGCGACATGGCCGAGCACCGCGCCGCCCAGCCAAATGATCCACCGATGGCGCACCATGAGCCGCGAGACGAGGTCGCTGCCAAAGACTACGATCGGTAGAGAAATGAGCAGCCCTACCACCAGCAAAAGCCTCTCGTGCGAATGACCGCGCACGATTTCCGCGATGGCCAGCACGTTGTCGAAACTCATCGTGACATCCGCCAGCACGATGATGCCGATGGCGCTCCAAAGCGTCGCGCCTTTCCTCCCCGCGCCCTCCTCCCCGCCGCTCGCGCACACGAGCTTTCCCGCGATCCAAAGCAGCACGAGTGCTCCGAGCGCCTGCAAATACGGCATTGCGAGGAGCTGCGCGATAATGGCGGTGAAAAGAATCCGCAACCCCACCGCGCCGAACGCCCCGCCGATGCGCCCCCAGAATTGCTGGCGCGGCGGCAGCCCCTGCGTGGCCAGCGCGAGCAGCACCGCATTATCCCCCGAGAGCACGAGATCCGTGAGGATGATCTTCCAGAGGATAGAAACCGTCGCCGCGTCGCCCAGCATACGCTGTTACTCGAAGTCGTAGATCACCGCCCGCGCGCAATTCGGCTTAAAGACCTTCTCCACAAACTCCAAGTGCGACGGATGCACCTGATACACGTCCTGCGCCGCCTTCGTATCGAAAGTCAGATTCAGCGCCACTTGGTAGCTCTGCTCCACCACAGGGCGCTCGCTCTTTACCATGCGACCCACGTGGAAAAGCCGCACGCCGGGGATGGGCCGGAGATACCGCTCCATACCCTCCACCAGCAAATCAGGCGCGTTCGAGACCTCAGGCTTCGTCCAAAAAATAACAACATGGCTAAACATAGAGTCGCGTCATTAAAGACCCGCCGCCTCGTCTGCAAGCCCACTCATCGCTCGACAGTGGTTCGTTTGTGTTGGACCACGAAGCACACGAAGGAAATCAAAGGGAAAGCGCTATATCCCATCCCTCTTCTTCGTGCTCTTCGTGGTAAAAAAGACCACCGCCCATCACACCACATCCGGCCCGCGATAGGCGCAGCGGGCGGTGGGGGTCTCGTGGACGATGATCTCAGCGAGGCCGGGGAGCTGCGGCGATAGCTTCGCCCAAAACCACAGGCACATATTTTCGATGGTCGGGTTTTCGAGGCCGGGGATTTCATTCAGGTAGCCGTGGTCGAGCTGCACGAGCAGCGGCTTCATCGCACGTGTGATGTCGGCGTGATCGTAGAACCAACCCGTGCTCGGATCAGCAGGCCCGGCGACGGTGATCTCCAGCTTAAAACTGTGTCCGTGCATCTGGCGGCATTTATGCCCCACGGGTGCGGAAGGCAGTGTCTGTGCGGCTTCAAAGCGGAAGTCTTTAGTAAGGCGAAAGGTCATAAAGTTAAAAAACGGATGTCGGAATACTACGCGATGAGTTTTTCAAAACCATCCACACAAAGCTGGCTCCAAGTCTCCAGCGCATCGCGGCGGGCGCGCAGCTCGGCGATGCTGAGGAAGCCGGATTCCGTAATCATCTGCTCACGTTTGCGGGCGGCCTCCGCATCGAGATGGAAAATGTGGACGACTCCGAGATGCACTTTGCCGACTTCATTCGAGTCGTCATTCAGCAGCGCGACGACGCGATTTTTATACGGCGTCTCAATGAAAATCTCCTCCGCCACCTCGCGCTGCACGGCCCCATTATACGCATCGCCATCCAGCGCAAAGAGCCCCTCGTCGCCATCATTCATATGCCCGCCGATGCCCACGCTGCCTTTCGCTACAAGCCGTTGCTCCCCCGCCTTCTTGCCGCGCACGTAGTGGAAGACACGGTCGCCGTGGACGAGCAGCACGTAGGGGATGATCTGTTTGAGCTCCGGATTCGTCTCCGCCGCTGCGCGAGGGGTAAAAAAGTTATTCTCCCGCGAGAGGAAGGCGGGCAGGTAGCGTTCCACGTCGAAGCATAGACCTTGGAAAATGCCGATCTTTTCGAGCAACGAACGGCGGACAACGAGGATGTTTTCTTCTTTCATCGGGCGCTCGTCTATCCGGCCAGCGCACGCGCGGCAAACCTTTCGCGCACTTCCTCCCCCAGCAGCACTACTTCCCGCGCGCGGATTTGCGCAGGAAGGTAGGCACGTCGAGATCTTCGCCGTTCACGATGGTGGGTTCGCCTTTGTCGAAGCGCCCACGGTTCGCAGGCTCCAGCGCCATCTGCTCGGCCTTCTCCTCTTTGCGTGGGACGGGGATTTTCGCATACACAGGCGCGGGCCGTGAGGCGGGTCTTGCGGGCTGCACTTGCGGGGCATCGAGTGTCTCTGGCACTAGGTCCTCCGCCTCTACCTCCGCGCGCCGAGTCAGCGCTGGACGCTGCGTGGGCGCGGCTTTGGCGACAGGCTGGCCGGTGGAACTGAGGATGGAAATGCTCAGTCGCTCGCCCATCGCAGCATCCGTGCTCACGCCGAAATGCACCAGCGCGCGGTCACTCACGTAGCGGTTAAAGTCCTCCATGCACTGCGAGACTTCGCGCAGCGTGAGGCCCACGCCGCCCGCGATCTGCACGAGCACGGCGTGCGACTCCGCGAGCATCTCGCCGCGCCGCATGAGCGGGCTGCTGAGTGCCTGCTCCAGTGCGGCGTGCGCGCGATTGCTGCCCTCACTTTCCCCATAGCCGAAAAGACAACGCGCCTCCTGCCGCCGCAGCACAGAAGCGAGATCGTCCAGCCCGATGCCGATGAGGCTGCTGCGCTGCGCCATCTCCGCAATCGCGCGGATGCTCTGGCTCACGATCTGGTCGGCGGAAAGAAACGCCTGCTGGATATTCTCCTCCGCCCCCTGGGCCTCGCTCATACGGTCGTTTTCAAAACACACGACGAGGTCCGCCTGTTGCTCAAGCTGCCCGAGCGCGACCGCCGCTTGCTCGCCGCGCCGCTTGCCCTCGAAACCAAATGGCAACGTGACAAACGCCACAACCATCGCCCCCGCTTTGCGCGCAAGATGTGCGACGAGCGGCGCTGCGCCACTGCCCGTGCCACCGCCCAGCCCAGCGCAGAGGAAGACGAGCTGCGCATCGCCGAGCGCGGCGCGGATCGCATCAGCAGATTCCTCCGCCGCCGCGTAGCCCACATCGGGATCGCCGCCCGCGCCAAGCCCGCGCGTGGCAGCAGTGCCGAGCGGCACGCGCGTCTGCGCGCTGCTGGCGCTGAGAGCCTGCGCGTCGGTATTCAGTGCGATGCCGTCGCCGCCGTCACGGAGCACTTGGTCGAGCATGGTGCAGCCTGCGCCGCCGAGGCCGAGAAATTTGATTTTCGGCGCAGCAGCAGTCTGGCGTGAGCGGGTGAGTTCGATCATGGCGTTTTAGCGGAACCAGCCTTTGAACCAATCGAGCAGCCCACCCGAGTCTTCGTCAAAAGTCGCCTGCGCGTATTTCGCGAGCCCGATGGCCGTCGAGTATTGTGGATTCTCAAACGCGCTGGTGACGCCCGAGACGTTCTGTGCCTGGCAAAGATGCACGGGGATTTGTAAAACTTCTTCCGCGAGTTCGCGGATGCCACGGAGCTGCGAACTGCCACCCGTGAGCACCATCCCAGCGCCCACGTAGCGCAGGTAGTGCGCCTTATCGAGTTCACGCTTCAGCAGCTCGAAAGTCTCACGCACACGCATGTGGATGATCGTATTCAGCATCTCGCGTTCGACTTCCTTGCCAGCGAAACCGTGCTCGTCTTTTAAAGAAACCGTCTCCCCCGGCAGCGAGCCGCCGAGTTCACAACTGCCTTCCTTAATTTTCAAAAGCTCCGCCTTCCCCATCGGCAAATGCAGGCCAAGCGAAAGGTCATTCGTGATGTGATCGCCGCCCACGCCAATGCAGCCGCTCTGCTTCACCGCCGCACCCGTGTAGAGCACGTAATCCGTCGTGCCCCCGCCGATGTCCACCATCAGCGCGCCGATGTTTTTCTGGCTCTGATCCAGCACCGCCTGCGCTGCCGCGTAGGGGCAAAAAATGATGTCCTCGATTTCGATGTCGAGGTCACACAGGCACTGGATGCTGTTTTTGATACGGTTCGCGACGCCGTGGACGATGTGAAAATCGGCCTCCAGCTTTTTGCCAAACATCCCCACGGGATTCAGCACGCCATCCTGTCCATCCACGTAGTAGTGCTGGAGGATCGTATGGATGAACATATTTTGTGCTGGGATCGGTGCCGTGCGCGCAGCCTCCTGCACGCGCGCGTGATCCTCGCCATCAATCTTCTCCCGCTCGTCCGGCAGCGTAAATGAGCCGCGATTATTGAAGCTCTGAATGTGCCCGCCGGTGATGCCGAGATAGACGTTTTTGATCATCACATCGC
>JAYVQK010000042.1:0-11093 GCA_043757005.1 Verrucomicrobiaceae bacterium | reverse complement strand
TCCCTGGGGGGTGGGAGGGATGTGGGGTGCGGTGGCTCCGCTGGAGGAGGCGCTCGGCATCCTGGGGGATGCGGTGGCTCCGCTGGCCCTGGGGGTGGCAGGGACGGGCTCGCGGGTGGGCGGCTCGTCCCTGCCAGGTGGCAGGCGCGGGGCGCGGGCCTCAGCTTGCGGGCTGGGGCGTGGGCGTTGCGGCTTTTTTGCGGCGGCGGGTGGCTGCTGCTAGGGGGAACATCTGGCAACTCAATCGGAAGGGACGAAAGGGACCGCGGATGGAATCGCTCAGTAGTGGTATCGTTTGGATTTGAACCACGAAGAGCACGAAGGAAATATCAGGGATAGAGTGCCCTTTCATCCCTCCTCTTCGTGCTCTTCGTGCCCTTCGTGGTTCAAAATAGACCACTACCAATCGCTCGGCGTCGTTTTGCGTCATTCAAACGGACTCCATGCGCTTTCATTCAGAGTCTCCTTAAAAAGAGGCGTTGTCAGTGGCGGCGTGGCCCGCTACGACGCGCGGGCTTATGCTCCGTATCCGTGCTTTCACGGGCCTCGTGCCCGATCCTGCTCAAGTCGCCGACATCGCCTGCGTCCCTTACGACGTGCTCAATACCGAGGAAGCTCGCGCGCTCGCCGAGGGGAAACCGAATACGCTGCTGCGCGTGGATCGCGCGGAGCTGGAGTTGCCGCCGGAGACGAATCCTTACTCCGCCGAGGTGTATGCGAGGGCGCGGGAGAATTTCCTCCGTTTGCAGGAAAATGGCGCGCTGCTCCGCGAGCCGGTGCCGACGGTGTATCTCTACCAACAGCGCATGGGCGACCATGTGCAGACGGGGCTGGCGGCGGTGTGCCATGTGGATGATTACGTGCATGAGCGCGTGGCGAACGGGAACGCGAAGGACATCGTAAAGAAGCACGAGAAGACGCGGCAGGATAAAGAAGACGACCGCACGAAGCTCATCGGCACCCTCCGCGCCGATACGGGCCCGGTCTTCCTCACTTACCGCGACCGCGCGGGGATAGATGCCATCGTGGCAAAGGAAAAGCTGGCGGTGCCGACGTATGATTTCACCGCGCCGGATGGCATCCAGCACACCGTCTGGCGTGTCGCGGATGCGGCGACGATCGCGCAGCTTGTCGCGGAATTTGCGCAGCTCCCGTGCGCTTACGTGGCCGATGGCCACCACCGCACGGCCAGCGCTGCCCGCGTGGGCCTAGAGCTGCGTGCGAAAGATCCTACGGCGAACGCGAACAAAGACTACGACTGGTTCCTATGCGTGCTCTTCCCCGAGAGCCAACTGCAAATCCTCCCCTACAACCGCGTGGTGAAAGACCTCAATGGCCACACCAAAGAAGACTTCCTCGCCGCTGTAGCGCGCGTTTTCACCGTGACTCCGGGCAGCAGCGCCAAGCCGGAAAAGCCCGGCGACATCCGCATGTATCTCGACGGCGCTTGGTATGCGCTCGGCTGGCAGCCCGCCGCCGGCGCAGACCCCGTCTCGTGTCTCGATGTGGAGGGGCTCCAGCTCCGAGTGCTCGCGCCGCTCCTCGGCGTGGACGACCCGCGCACGAGCAAGCGTGTGGATTTCATCGGCGGCATCCGTGGCACCGCCGAGCTGGTGAAGCTCGTGGACTCGGGTAAAGCCGCCGTGGCATTTTCCATGTATCCCACGACCGTCGCGCAGCTCATGGACATCGCCGACGCCGGGCAGATCATGCCGCCGAAGAGCACCTGGTTTGAGCCGAAGCTGCGCAGCGGGCTGTGCGTGCATACGTTCTAGGGGACGGTAGTTTTCGTTGCGCTCCTGCGCTAAAAGCTACCGCTCGCGGCTTGCTTGGCGGCTTGCTCGTAGAGTGGGAGGACGTTGGGCAGCTCGGCGGTGAGGCGCTTGATCCGGGTCTCGTGGGCGGGGTGGGTGCTGGCATACTCGGGAGGTGCTTTGCCGCCGGTCGCGCCCATTCTGCTCCAAAAAGAAAGCGCCTCGCGGGGGTCGTAACCCGCGCGTGCCATATAGCGGAGGCCGATGGCGTCGGCCTCGCTCTCGTGGTCGCGGGAGAATGGGAGGAGGAAGCCATATTGTGCGCCCGCGCCGATGACCCCCATGATGGCGCGGCGCTGCGTGGGGTCCATATCGCCGGTGGAAAAATTCACGCCGCTCATGAGCGTGCTGGCGGTCTTTTGCTGGAGCATCCGCTCGCTGCCGTGGCGGAGGGTGGCGTGCGCCATTTCGTGGCCCATGACGACGGCGAGGCCGGTCTCGGTTTTTGCGATGGGGAGGATGCCGGTATAGACCACGATTTTACCACCGGGCAGGCAGAAGGCGTTCACGTCCGGGCTATCTACCAATGAGACTTGCCAGCTAAATTCGCGGCCAGATTCCCCCGTGGCGGCGGCGAGTCGCTGGGCGCATTTTTTTACCCGATCGTAAGCAGTCCCGCTCGTGATCGTGCGGCTGGAGGAGAGCACTTGCTGGTAGGCTTGCAGGCCGAGCGTGGTCTCCTGCCCGCGATCCATGCCGAGGTGGACGGTGCGGCCCGCTTCATTGGTGAATTTCTCCGAGGAGCATCGCTGGAAAAAGACGACGACGGCGGCGATGAGAATCGGGACCAAGCGGATGAGGATGCGATTTTTCATGTAAAAGGAAAGACGTGTGCGGCGATTCAAAGGTGGTTGCGGAGGGGAAAGCAACGCCAGCGGCCCAGCGGTTCTTTTTTACCACGAAGAGCACGAAGGCACGAAGGGGGCGAAGGGAGCGAAAGGGTCATGGTGATCATCGCGCCTTCGCGCCTTTGTGCTCTTCGTGGTTTAAAAATACGTGGGCGCGAAGTTCCTGCTTTGCCCGCCGCATTTTCCTCCGCACGGTGCGCGCTGTGAAACGCGCCATCTATGCAGGTTCCTTTGATCCCGTGACGAACGGTCATCTCGACGTGCTCGCGCGTGCTGCGCGGGTCTTTGATGAGATCATCGTCGCCATCGCCTACAACCCCGAGAAGAGCGGGCTCTTCACGCCCGAGGAGCGCATCGCCATGCTGGAAGATGCCACGCGCGATATGACAAATGTGCGCATCGTGCAATTTCACGGGCTGCTCGTGGACTACGCGCGCAACGTCGGAGCGTGCGCCATCGTGCGAGGGCTGCGAGCGGTGAGCGACTTCGAGTTTGAATTCCAAATGGCGCTGATGAATCGCCGACTGGAGCCGACGCTGGAGACTTTTTTCCTCATGCCAAAGGAGGAATACAGCTACGTGAGTTCCCGCCTCGTGAAAGAAGTCGCCAGCCTCGGCGGCAACGTCGCCCCTTTCGTCCCGCCAATCGTCGAGCGCACGCTGCGCGCGAAATACGAAGCGGCTACGAAATAATACCGCGCCTCCATCTCGGCGACGCGAAGGGGAAATCAGCCATTGGCAATCCCCTCCCCCTTTCCGTAACGTGCGCGCTATGCTTTCCTACGATCAGCTTCCCGATGCGCGCGGCCATTTTGGCAAATACGGCGGTATGTTTGTGCCCGAGACGCTCATGCAGAATTTCATCGAGCTCACTGCAGAATACGAGAAGGCCAAGGTGGACCCGGCCTTCCAAGCGGAGCTGGCTTACTACCTCAAAGACTACGTCGGTCGCCCTACGCCGCTCTACTTTGCCGAGCGGCTCACTGAGGAGTTGGGCGGGGCAAAAATCTACCTCAAGCGCGAAGACCTGCTGCACACCGGCGCGCACAAGATCAATAACGCGCTCGGCCAGATCCTTCTCGCGCGGCGGCTCGGCAAGAAGCGCATCATCGCCGAAACGGGCGCGGGCCAACACGGCGTCGCCACGGCCACGGTGTGCGCGCGCTTTGGCTTTGAGTGTGTGATTTACATGGGCGAGGTGGATATGGCGCGGCAGTCGCTGAACGTCGCGCGGATGCAGTTCCTCGGCGCGAAAGTGGTGCCCGTCACTGCGGGCCAGCGCACATTGAAAGAAGCCGTGAACGAGGCGATGCGCGACTGGGTGACGAATCCGCAGAGCACGCATTACATCCTCGGCAGCGCGCTCGGGGCACATCCTTTCCCGATGATCGTGCGCGATTTCCACCGCGTGATCGGCGACGAGGCGCGGCGGCAGATCCTAGAGAAAGAGGGACGCTTGCCCGAGTTGCTCATCGCGTGCGTCGGCGGGGGGAGCAATGCGATCGGGCTCTTCTGGCCTTTCCTGAAAGACGAAGCTGTGAAGATGCTCGGCGTGGAAGCGGGCGGCCACGGCATCCGCGACGGCGAGCACGCCGCGCGTTTCCAAGGCGGCAAACTCGGCGTGCTGCAAGGCACGAAGACGTGGCTGCTCGCGGATGAAGACGGCCAAATCCAGCTCACCCACAGCGTGAGCGCCGGGCTCGACTACGCCGCAGTCGGCCCCGAGCACGCCTACCTCCGCGAGCAGGGGAGGATTGATTACGACTTCGCGACGGACGACGAGGCGCTGGACGCATTCAGCAAACTGAGCCGTTGGGAGGGAATCATCCCCGCCCTAGAGAGCGCGCACGGCATCGCCGGAGTCATCAAGCGCGCGCCGAAGATGCGCAAAGACGAAATCATCATCGCCAACCTCAGCGGACGCGGGGACAAAGACGTAGCGCAAGCTGCGGAGTTCCTGCTCGGAAAGTAACGCACACCTTTTTTAGAAAAACCACCATGCCCGAAGACAATCTCCGCGACGCCATCAAGACGATGATGGTCGAAAACCTGATGCTCAAAGTGACCAAAGAAGAGATCGCCGATGATCTCCCGCTCTTTGGCCCAGAGGGGCTCGGGCTGGATTCCATTGATGCGCTGGAGCTCGTCGTGGGGATGGAGAAACACTTCGGCGTCGGCGTGCCGAATTCGGAAGCTGCGCGGCAGGCGCTCGCTACGGTCAATTCCATCCACGACTACATCGTGGCGAACCGGAAGTATCCGCTCGGCACAAAAAGAGATTTACAAGGAGCGCGCGTCCCGTAGCCTCCGCGCCCGCACTGCCTCATGGTGTAATGGTAGCACAGCAGATTCTGAATCTGCTTGTCTAGGTTCGAGTCCTAGTGAGGCAACCACCTTCTTAATCCCCCAACGACTCCCCAAGCCGCGCAGCAATCGCCAGCAGCTCGCTCTTTTCCGCCTCGCTCCAATCGTGCGCCGTGGCCTTTGCGATGCCGAGCACGCCGCGCAATTCACCCGCGACGAGCATCGGCACGGCGACGGAGCCTTCCATGCCTGTGGACTTCGCCGCAGGGCGCGCGTGGCCGGTGGTGTCGGTCTGTAAATTGCAAAGCGAGATCGGCTCGCGACGCTCGGCAGCGAGGCCCGCGATCCCTTTACCAATGGGCACGGTGCTCACGATGGCGACGATGTGCGGAGGGATATTGTGCGAGGCGGCGAGCTGGAGTTGGCCATCGTCGCCGAGCCGATGCACCGTCCCGGCTTGGCAGCCAAAATGGCCGAGCGTGGCCACGAGGACGGCTTCGGCGGAGCCGGTGGCGAGTGCAGTTTCGAGAGCGGGCGTGAGTGTGTGCATGGTGGCGAGAGACTGCACACCAGCCGCCCACGTGAGGCAATGACTCTTCGCTGTGGCGTGCCTTTTTCAAAAGTGACTTGCAGCGCGCGGCTGCTGCGCCGATTCTCCGCGCACTATGGAAACACCGACTATCACTGCGTGGATGAAACCTTCTTGTGGCTGGAGCAACGGCGTGCGCGCTGTGCTCAAGAAATACAATCTGGCCTACGAGGACAAAGACATCATCAACAACCCGGCCTTCCGGTGGGAGATGGAGCAAAAGAGCGGCCAGCCGCTCCAGCCCACGCTGGAGATCAATGGCACGATGCTCGCCGACATCTCGGGCGAGGAACTCGAAGGCTGGCTGTTGCAAAGCGGTCTCGTGCAAAACAGCGACGCGCCCGTGAACGTCCCGCTCAACAGCGCCTGCACCGATGCCCAGCACGAAGCCATGCGGGCGGGAGTGCCGATGACTTTCAAAAGCTAAAGCCCTTTTACGAGATTTTCAAAAGCCGCGCCTTCCACAGGGCGCGGCTTTTCCTTATCGCACCGCCCGATTCTTTTCCTATGAAGCCATTCATCAAACCCCGCACTGCCACTCCGCCACGCACAGCGCCGGAGCCCGTGCAGGCTGCGCCCGGCGTGAGCATCAATGAACTCACCATCCTCGCCGTCGCGGGCACGATGCAGGATGCGGACGAGCGCGCGTCCTACTTGGAGCGCACTTGCGCGGGCGACGAGACCCTCCGCCGCCGCATCGAAGAACGGCTCGCCGAGCGCAAGCAAGCCGTCACCGATGGTCGCGCAGAATTGATGCGGCCTTTCCCCCAGCTCCCGCAACAAGCCATGGCCATAGTCCCCATGTCCGGGATGCAGCTCACCCCCACCCCAGCAGCGCCGGTAAAAGCCAACGCCTTCCCATGGGCGCTCGCCACCTTGCTCGCCGCCGCAGTCGGCGCGCTCGCCGTCTTTTTTGTGCAGGAAAAAACGGCACGTTTCAGCGCGGAAAATAAAACCACCGAAGCCGAAACTGCCCGAGTGAAAGCCGACAGCGAGCGCAACGACGCCCTCGCCGCTGCGCTGGATGCCAAGACCGTGAGCACGCGCACCGCCGCCCAAGCCAGCGAGGCCGACAAGCAACGTGCCGCCGCTCTCGCCGAAGCCACCAAGGCTCGCGAGGAAACCGACCGCCTCCGCAAGCAAGCCGACGAAGCCGCCAAAGCCGAGCGCGCCGCCAAAGCAATGGCCGAGACTGAGCGCACGCAAAGCACCGAAGCCCAGAAAGCCTCCACCACCGCGCTAGCCGATACTTTAGCAAAGCTCGCTGGCACACTCATCGAGCAAAACCGCCACGCCGAAGCCGAGCCGCCTGCCCGCCAATGCCTCGAACTCCGCACCGCCCAAGGCGCGAGCGTGTGGCAGATCAACGACGCACGCATCCTCCTCGGCGCTGCCCTCATGGGCCGTGGCCAAGTCGCCGATGCAGAGCGCGAGCTGCTCGCCGCCGTCGCCGCCATCGAGCCGCTCCTCCCGCAAGCCGACGACGCAGGCCGCGCGCGCTACACCATGGCGGTGAAAAAACTCGCCAATCTCTACAGCGCCACCGGCCGCCGCCACGAAGCCTCCGACTGGCGCAAGAAGGTTGAGAGATGATGCTTGATGGTTGATGAGAGCGCGCTGACGCGTCCTCAACAATCAACCAACCAGCAGCTCTTCAATCTCCGTCATACTCAGCCCTTCCATCAGCGGCTGCTCGCTCTCCAGCGTCGAGGCGATCACGGCGCGCTTCTTTTGTTGGAGGAGCAAAATCTTTTCCTCCACGGTGTCGCGCGCGATAAGTTTGTAGCTCGTCACCGCGCGTTTCTGGCCGATGCGATGCGCGCGATCCGTCGCCTGCGCTTCCACGGCAGGGTTCCACCACGGGTCGAAATGGATCACCGTATCCGCCGCCGTAAGATTCAACCCCGTGCCGCCTGCGCGCAGGCTGATGAGGAAAACGGGCGCGGCTCCCGCTTGGAATCTCGCCACCTCTGCGCCGCGATCTTTCGTCTGCCCATCGAGGTAGCAAAACTCCACACCATCCGCGCGCAATCGCTCTTGGATGTAGCCGAGCATCGTCACGAACTGACTAAACACGAGCACGCGGTGCCCGCCATCCAGCGCCTCTGCGAGCAGCTCGGAGAGTAGTTCCAGCTTTGCCGAGGCATCCTCCGCAGCGGGCGGTGTATCGAGCGGCAGCAGTCGCGCATCGCACGCCGCTTGGCGCAGGCGGAGGAGCGCGGTCAGCATCACCATGCGCGACTTCTTTTGATCGGCCTTGCCTGCCAGCTCCGAGAGTTCGCGGCGTGTCGCACTGGCGAGCGACATGTAGATTTCGCGCTGCGCTACGCTGAGTTCGCAAAAGGCTACTTGCTCTAGCTTCTCCGGCAGATCGGCGGCGACGGCAAGTTTCGTCCTGCGGAGCAAAAAGGGGCGGATTCTGCGGCTGAGTCGCTGCTGCTCGGGGCCGCTCGGCTGGCTCTGGATGGCGCTTTCATACCGCTCGCGGAAGTCCGCCCGCGTGCCGAGATACCCCGGCATGAGGAAGTGCATGAGCGACCAAATATCGCGCACGGAATTCTCCACCGGCGTGCCGGTGAGCACGAAGCGATTGCGCGCTTTGAGGCGCGCGGCGGACTGCGCGTTTTGGCTGTCGGGATTCTTGATGTGCTGGGCTTCATCCAGCAGCACCGCCGCAAACTCCACCCCGCGATACATCTCCACATCCCGCCGCAGCAGCGGGTAGCTGGTGATGACGAGATTTGCCCGCGCAATCTGCGCGAAATGTTCCGCCCTCCCCGCTCCCTCGATCACCTGCACCACGAGCTGCGGCGTCCACTTTTCCGCCTCCGCGCGCCAGTTAAAAACCAACGACGACGGGCACACCACGAGGCATGGCCCCTGCCCCGAGAGCGACTGGATAAAGGCGAGCGCTTGCAGCGTTTTGCCCAGCCCCATCTCGTCCGCGAGGATGCCGCCGAAGCCATTCTGCGCCAGGAAGTGCAGCCAATAGACGCCTTGCTTTTGATACGGTCGTAAGACCCCCTCCAGCACGCCGAGCGGCACGGGGCGCAAACGCTCAAGTTGCCGCGTCGCCGTTGCCCATTCCCGCCACTGCGGTTGGCCCCCGATGGCCACGCCATTTTCCTGCGCAAAAGCGTCCAGCGCCCCTGCCTGCCTGCGATCTAGCCGATACACGCCAGGCTGTCGCTGGTCGGGACTGCTCTCTCGCAGCACCGCCTCAAACTCATCCAGCAACCCCGCATCAAACACCGCCAGCTTCCCGTTCTTCCGCCGGATGTGGCTCTGCCCTGCGTGCAAAAGACGCTGAATGTCCGCCCCAGAAAAGCGCTCTCCACCCGTCGCCGCCAACTCATACGACAAATCGAACCACTGCTCCCCCGAGCTACGAATCTCCACACGCGGCTCGATCCGCTCCACGTCGCGCGTCACGTAGCCGAAGCGCTCGCCAATCGTCACCGCCCACTCTTTTTGCAGCCTCGGCAACACACTCGCGAAAAAGGCCAAGATGCGCGCCTCTCCCTTTAGCACCAGCTCCCCTTTTGCATCCGGTCCGGCAAAACCACACGCCCGCAGACGCTCTAGCGCGCCCTGTTCCGCCACGCGATTGCGCGCAAATCTCGCCAGCGCCGCGCCCGTCGCATCCATCGTCACGCGCCGCTCGCCGTAGATCGCCTCCACGCTTGCCGTGAGATGATTTAGCGAGCCCTCCAGCGTCGCCGCAAACTTCGGCTCCGGCAATTCCACCGGCTCCAGTGCTTGCGCCGCCAGCTCCCCTTCTATCGTGAAAAAGCGCGCCAACATCGGCAACTCCCGCTCCACAAAAGCCTCCGCCGCACTCGCAGGCACCGTGATCGCCTCCTCTAAAATCCGCAGATACGCCCCTGCAAGCCCCGCCGCCACCGGCGAGAACGTCGCCCCCACCAGCCGCCATACCGCCAACGGCGCGAGCAGCAAGCCCTCGCAACGCTCGCACTCCAGCCGCACCGCACCATCCCCGAGGCGCGAAACATTCAGCACCAGCGCACTCCCCTGCCCCTCCACTTTCACATTGGTCGCTTTGCCGAAAGAAACGCGCGGATGCCCTGCTAGAGCTGTCAGCAACCCCGCGAACTCCCCGCGCGAAAGCGTCGCCATCGTCGCCAGCTTCCCCCCCGCCAACGCCATGAATTTCTCCCCCAGCCGCACGTCCTCCGCATCGCAGCAATAGCGCCCCGCCGCATTCAGTGCCCCCAGCGGCTTGCGCACCGGGCCCAGCACCGCCTCCACCACGACCATGATGGCCCCCTTCTCCCATGCCGCCGCAAAGTTCGGAGGCAAGATCACCCACAGCGCACACGCCTCCCCCTCTTTGGGTGAAAAAGGCGACACCGCCAGCGCGACCACGACGGGCAGCGACGGCGGAGCTGCGACCACCAGCGGCTTCAAAACAGCCAACCCCACCGCCAACGAGTGCGCGCATACTAGCCCGCGCCGCCGCGACTCCGGGCAAGTGCAAGTATTCTCCACATCCGACCGCGAGCGGATCAACAACCCCGCCCGATACTCCACCTCCCCACCGCGCACCCGCCCCCACAGCTCCGGCGGCGCATACGTCGCCTCCAGCACCCGCCCCGCCGCATGGATCGCGCGAGCCTCCTTCATCGCCGCCCACCCCCCCGCCTCCGCGAGCAGCTTTTCCGTTAAAATGTGATCCGTCATGATATTAAAAATGGAGGGTTCACTCTCACAAGAACCCCCTCAGTTTCCACTCGGCACCGCGAACCTCGCGGCGTCCATCGGGCGATTGCGGGCGGGCTCGCTGAAGCGGTAACTCAACGTGCCGCCCGGCAGTTCCACGAGCACCTCGCGCACCTCGAGGGAATCAGCATCTATCGTATTGGTGATGCGCTTGGGCAGCCGGCTGGAGGCGGTAGCCTTGCGCGTGAGCACGATCGTGTAGTGGTCGTCCTCGCGCGTGATCTCGGGGGTGAAAAACTTTTCGTCCTCCGCTGGCTTGCCACGCAACAGGCCGAGGAGGGAAAGGTAGGGCTTCCCGGCGATGTCGTTAGTAAGCGATTTCACCGCCACTTTCTTCCCTGCTTTTTGGATGAAAAGCTGATCGCCCACGACGAGATTAAACTCTCCCGCAGGCTGTGTGAATTCCAGCAGCAGCTCTGGCGCACGATAGGAGAGCGTGCCAGTGCTCACGATGGGCTGCCGCATCCCCGCCATCGAGACCGTCTGGGTGAAAGCGCACGCCCACGTGCGAGTCTCGCGCTGGCGAGTCTCGAACCGCTCCCGCAAAACCGCCGCGCGCTCCGCAGAAAGTGGCGCGGCCTGCACGGCGATGGACAATAGTATGAAGGCGAAAAGACGATGAAGCATGGGCAACAGCTACGCAGCTCCAGTTCCGCCGACGAGCGCCTTTTGCGGCAAGGGCAGGCGCAGCTCGAACTCCGTCCAATCTGCCTGCGAGTGGAGCAGCGCGAGTTCGCCGCCGTGGGCGCGGGCGAGTTCGCGGGCGATATTGAGGCCGAGGCCGTGGCCGCCGATTTCC
>JAYVQK010000041.1:0-11125 GCA_043757005.1 Verrucomicrobiaceae bacterium | reverse complement strand
AAGAAAAATCCTTACACGCCGTTTTGTTGGAGTGGGGCAGACAATGCTTCGCTTTTGAATCCTGGGGCGGGACAGGTAATCCCGATGGATATTCCTCGCTCGGATGGTAGTAATACGCATGGTTTCGGTCGCTTCCCAACTATATCGGAAGTGAATATGCTATTTTATTATGACGATAAAAATACTCCCACTGAGACATACGTCCCTGCAGCCGGGGTTATACCTGTTCGCTGCGTTTTGCTAATAGAAATGACGACGCCCTCCATGGGTTATCCCGCTTTGGCAGAAACATTTCAAATGGAGATCAACGAAACCAACCCTTTTACGTGTAGTAATGCGGAGGGGGGAGCTGTCTTATTGGGAATAGCTAAAACTGGTGATGTAAATTATGTTAATTGCGATGCTTACCTTGGTCGAAATGGACGTTTCTTTATGGGTATGCGTGGATTTTCCAATCAGTTATTACGAGCCGTCGCGTGGGGGGACGGCACGGCGAAAACTTTCAGTAAAATAGCGGGGCAGGATGCGTATCCTTTCTATTCTAAGCGCTTCTATATTAGAGATGGAACGCAATTAGCTATAACAAAAGGTTCTTATTCTATAGAAGTTAAAACAAACTCTGGCAAGCTTGTTCAACATTTTGATATTAATTTTGATCCTATGAGTCTTCCTTTGCCAAAGCGGCTGCCTCCTCCTAGTAAAGTATTTGCAGATCGTCTCTCTAGTGGTAGTAAGGGCTCAGATGGAGGTTGGATTGATGGTAATGATGTATCTCAAAGTGTGGAAGCAAATGGTCCCAGTAGAGGTGATACAAGAATGATAGCAGCCTTAAAGTTTGTTAAGCCTGATTATTTTGTGGCCGTTCCTAGGAATGGTGGTAATCATGCCCACACTTTGCATGCTGGGCACGGCGACCCCTATACTGGCTATATAAAGGAGGGATATTTGGCAAAAAATGCTTCTTATCTTACAGGAAAACGGCCTGACACGCCCTCTAGCAATACTATTACTGCTGGGGTCGGTGATTATGACCGTGGGTTCTCGAAATGGCCAGATGGCGCATATATTAATAAACCCGATGAAGGCAATATTCGTTTTGACCCCGCTAATGTAGGCGATGACCTTCGTCTTCCTTATTTTCGCGGTGAAGGCGGCTATAAGGAAGTAGATACCGAATTTTTCTCCCCGAATCGCCTCGTTTCTTCGCCAGTTTGTTTCGGTTCTTTGCCTTCTGGCGTATTCGCTGGGCGCCCTTGGGAGACGTTGAAGTTTCATCCTTTAACTGGAGGTTTAGATCGCCCCAATCAGGAACCTAGAGATCATTACTTGCTTGATTTCTTTCAAATGCCGGTGGTCGAGCCTTATGCAATCAGTGAGCCAATGTCCACTGCTGGACGTATTAACTTAAACTGCCGTATTGCGCCATTTGGATATTTGCCTGATAAAACTGATTCTCGCGGATATAATCATTATTATCTGGAGCGTTCAACCGGGCTTCACGCATTGCTGAAATCACTATATGTGACGGCTATTCCTAATGGTGCTTCCAACGGTGGGCACAATGTTACAGATGGTGCTGGAGGTGGTGTTACAAATAATAAAGATCAATTTCGGCACAAGATTGATCGTTACCGCACCATTGATCATGGAATCGAGGAGTTTTTAAACAAAAATAAATTTAAGTTTTTCCGTAGTGCAACGCAGATTTGTGACTTAGATCTTTTCCCATTATTCAGGAAAAATGAAGAAGACGCACAGGCTGCAGAAGAGGTGGATTTATCTGTTGATAGCGTGCGGACTGATTTTTGGGAAAATCAATATACAATGACTGGAGACAATATGCGGGAACGGCCTTATACCTATATTTATCCTCGGTTGACTACTAAGTCGAATGTTTATACCGTTCACGTGTGGTCGCAGGCGATTTCTAAGAATACCTCTGGGGATGCGGAACATTGGAAGAAGTTTGATGAGGATCGTGATCGCATCGTAGGTGAATACCGCGGCTCGACTACGATTGAGCGCTTCCTTGACCCTGCTGACAAGGCGCTAGAGAAATATGATGCGACAGACGCTCATTCTGAAAGTCTCGATAGCTACTATCGTTTTAGGATATTGAATAGTAAGCAATTTTCTGTTCATTAATCTATGCGGTGATGGGTATCTTGCTTGAGCGCAATACTTCTAGTTTAAGGCTTGAAAGGCTTTGATTCTAGGTTTAGACCTTTCAGACACTCATACTAGTTCTGCTGTGTTGTAAATTCAAACGCCCAATTGGTAGGGGTCTTAGCAACTTTACGAGAGGATTTGCAGGGTTAAAATCCTGACAATGAATGAAAAACAAATACATTCGCCGCGTGCATGTTTCTGAGCAGAAATTCAGAGGCATACTAAGACTATTTTGCGCAGACGTTACGGCGCTTGCCGTAAGCAAGTTAGTAGGATTGAGTGCGCAGAGCACGCAACTGCTTTATGATCGTTTCCGACTGCGCATCCTTGATCTGGCAGTCGAGGAGGCCAAGCAGTTTCTGGCGAGGTCGAAGTGGACGAACCGTAGCGAAGCGGAGATAGACGAAGTCAAAGCTACTTCGGAGCACGACGAGTGCGAGGCAAACGAGGGCGTGGCGTGAGCGGTAAAACGCCCGTCATCGGCTTGCTCATGCGGGGAGGTAAAGTCTTTCACACAGATCGTCGAAAACTGCTCAAAACAAGCACTGGTGCCCATTATCAAGGGCCAGGTGCTTTCCGATTCGATCATCTATACCGATGGCTGGAAGTCCTGCGACGGGCTCGTCCTGGATGGCTATAAACACTTCCGCATCCATCATCACCAAAATCAATCCGCTCGCGGTAAAAACCATGTTAATGGCATTGAATCTTTCTGGAGTTTCACCAAAATGCACCTTTCTAAACTACGCGGTATCCGTTCCGATTATTTCATCCTTCATCTCAAAGAATCCGAATGGCGCTTCAATCATCCCCTTGATAACTTTTACTCATTACTCATCTTTAACTTTCGCTCTTTTCCTCTCTAAAGTTGCTAAGGCCCAACTCTTTTGTTCTCTTTTGCGTCTTTAGTTGACTAAAAATCTACCATGAAACTCCGCGCCCTTTTTTTGCTCGCTCTGCCCCTTCAGGCCAGCGCCGCTCCAAAGCCTGCACCCGCCAAAGCCTTGCAGGCACAGCCCGCGCAGCCCGCTGCTCCGGGCACCATGGCGAAACCTTCCACGCTCATCACTTCCGACATGAGTGGGTGCGACATCGTCTTTATTACGCAGGCCATGGATCTCGGCAAAGGTCTCACTTTCCTCGCGAAGCAGACCGCGAAGACGACGAATCCCCGCCTGCAAAGCTACGGCACCGAACTCCTACAAACGCTCGCTGCGCAAGACGCCGTGCTCAGTAGCGCCGCCGAAATGCGGAATGTGAAGCCGCCCGCAGAATCCACTTTGCAGCAGAAATACGCAGAGAAATTTGCCAGCCTCGAAGGCGCAAAGCTGGAGAAAACTCTTCTCGGCTCATTCATCGAGCTAGTGCAGCGCATCCTCACGACTTACGAGGCCAATGCGAAATCTGCGGATCTCACCATCGCGAAATTCATCGCCGAAGAGCTGCCGAAATCCCGCGAGCACCTCGCCACGGCGCAGAGCATGATGGGCATCTCCCCCAAACGCCCCATGCAAACACCTTCGCCCGAACTCCCAAAACCCACGCCCACCGCAAGGCCCAGATTCCGCACCAACGTGACCCTGCCGATCTAGCAAGTGAGATGAGTTACGGGAGGTCGGGCGGGCTCGCCAGCTTTTTGCATTGGCACCAAGGACAAATGACACTTTCAGTATGCGGCTCTAAATTTTTTTCCAAAAACCCGTCCCGTCATCGTGCAAATCCTACTCATCTTTCTTCTCGGTCTTGGCCTCTTGCTCACGCAAGCCCTCATGGGCGGCGTGCGGCTGTTTTTTAGCATCCCAGGATACGCGGCGATTGCGGTGGCCTCCATTTTAGTGGTCGTGCGCTCATTTCGCATGATCGGCTCGGGGGTGCGGCTTTTGCCGCTGGCGTCGGCGCTGCTTTTTGCGGGGTAT
This sequence comes from Verrucomicrobiaceae bacterium, assembly GCA_043757005.1. Classification (GTDB taxonomy): domain Bacteria; phylum Verrucomicrobiota; class Verrucomicrobiia; order Chthoniobacterales; family Chthoniobacteraceae; genus SXWH01. Next base: position 7,040 of record JAYVQK010000041.1, on the reverse strand, counting down.
GTGGCGGTGCGGTGTATGACTTCGCCCGTGGAGTATCTGGCGCGGAATGATCTGCACCTCATCCTCGCTGCGCTGGCGACCTACCTGCTCACGGCCTGTTACCTGAATAGCGCGCAACATCGCTGGTGGCTGCTGGGGAGCATCTTTGCTTTTGCCTGTCTCCATGTGGTCTGCGGGGCGATGCAGTTCGTTTGGGATAACAATTTCATGCTGCTCCAGCTTTTGCCAAAAGAGTCGCCGATCCCGCAAATCTTCCGCCCCGACTATGGATGGCGGGCGAGCGGTTTTTACGGCTGCCCGAATCATCTTGCGGGCTTGCTGGAGACGACTGCGCTGTTTGCATTGGCGGCGTGCTGCCTCGGGCGCAATCGGTCTGTGGCGCGGATCATCTACGCTTACATTTTAGTGATGTGCCTCGTGGGTCTCGCGCTCACGGGGAGTCGCGGGGGCTACGTCAGTATGTTAGGAGGGCTGATCGCGTTTTCCGCCCTGACGGCTTGGGTGATCAAGAAGCTCAATCGCGAGAAGATGTGGGTCGTCATGCTCGGCATGGGGATCGCGGCGGTCGTGGTGGTGGGCGGGGCGCTCGTCTTCATGTCGCGTAGCGCGCTGATCCAAGGCCGGGTGGATTCGGTGGTAGATCTTACCAATATGCGGGTGTTCCTTTGGGCGGCTGCGATGAAGCAGTTTTACCTGAATCCTTTCTTTGGCACGGGAGCGGGGACGTATTTGTTTTATGGCCGACACTTCCGCGCACCGGAGGTGCAAAATGACCCGATCCATGCGCATAACGATTACCTCGAACTCCTGAGCGAATACGGCGGAGCGGGCGCGGCGTTGATCGTCGTTTTTGTGCTGCTCCATCTCACCTCCGGCTGGCAGGGCATCTCCGTGATCGTGCGCCGCCGCCTGCGCCCCACGCAGCGAGTTTTCAGCGATGAGCTGGCTATTTTAATGGCCGCGTTTGCAGCGGTGTTCGCATTGCTTTTACACTCCGCAGTGGATTTTAATTTTCATATCCCGGCCAATACGCTGTTCTTCGCGTTCATCTTCGGCGTGCTCGCCAGCCCCACGTGCGACCCCAAGCTCGTCGAGCAACGAACGACCAAAGTGACCTGCGCCGTGCGCTTCCTTTTACCGGCGCTGGGCGCTGTGATGCTCTTCCTCGGGGTGAGGCAAATCCGCAGCGAATACCACGCGGAATGGGCGCGCGTGCAGCTCCGCAATCAAATCTTTGTCTCCCTGCTCTCCGATGTCGGCGAGACCGTCGCGTGGTCGCTGCCGGGCGCGACGACTGGTGTGCTCGCGCCGGCGGCGGCCCACGTCTGGTCGAGCACGTATCTACGCGAGCACCAGATCCCGAAGGTCATCGAGCATACGACGGCGGCCTCGGTCACGGAATCGGAGAACCCGGAGATCTTCTATTACCTCGGAGAGGCGCAGTATTTTATGGCCACTCTGCATCCTGCGGAAAATGAACGGCGCGACTTCTACATCGCAGCCGCCGAGTCCTACCGGGATGGGCTGGCTTGGTTCCCGCAAGACATCCGGCTGCAACTTAGATTTGCTGCCACATTGGACGATCTGCGGCTCTTTGAGGAAGCGGAGCGGGTGTATGAAAAAGCGCTGAATGAAGACCCCAATCTCGGCAATATCTACGCGCAATACGGGCAGCACCTTTGGCTGCAACGGAAGCTGAATCGGGCGACTGCTTACTACAAAAAAGCGATCAACTTTGCCGGAGGCAACGGGATGGCGGAGGTAGGCCTACAGAAGATCGAACGCCTACAGACACTCGCGAAAAATCAACGCTACGTGGACGAAGTCGGAGACCCGCTGGAGGGCTACGATCTCGATCCACCGACCTCCGAGGACGAGGCGCGCGGAGTGACTGCGCCCGGGGAAAAATGACACCACCACCAGAGCCCCGCGCTGTGTGGCGGCGATGGCTCGCTCTCGCGAGTCTCACACGGCTTTACGCAGCCGCGTTGCTGCTACTTTTGATCGGGCTGGAATGGCGCGCGGAGTATTGGGTGCCGCTCGGGATTTTCCTTTTCGCACCCGCACTGCTGCTGCTTGCGCCGCTAGGGATTTTGCTCCCGTGGGCGCTGTGGCAGCGGGCGTGGCGCTCGGTGCTGCTGCTCGCGATTTGCGCCCTGATGGTGACGACCGTTTTTATGACATTCCGCGTGCGCGGCGCAGGCAAGCGCGGCGAGATCACCGTCATCACCCACAACGTGGGGCAGGGGAATCGCGCGGCCTTTAAAGATTCCTTCCCCAGCGAAATTCCAGACGCCGTCTTGCTGCAAGACGTGAACCTCGCCGACAAACGCGGAGCGGAATATCAGCGCCGCTATCCCACTTACCACAATCGCGGAGCCGCCCAATTCATCCTCCTCACCCCACACGAAATCGAGAGCGCAGAAGTCGTCGCCGACGCGCTGTGGCACACGCGCCCGATTGCCGCGCGTTTTGTGATCCGCGTCGGCGGGCGGCACGTCGCGCTCTATAGCGTGCATCTACCCACGCCGCGCTCCTCGCTGAACCACGCGCTCTCTCCACGCCTCGCGGTGGAAGTGCTCGGGCTGCACGGGGCGCCCACCGATGGCTTTGCCAGCTACCGCGAATGGCTCGACGCCCGCATCGTGCTCGCCCGGCAGCTCGCGGCGGTCTTTGAAAAAGAGTCGCTCCCTTTCCTCGTCGGCGGCGATTTTAATATGCCCGACCACGGCGTGCTCTATCACACCTTTGCCGCATCGCTCACCGATGCCTTCCCCGCTGTGGGGCAGGGCTGGGGCTTCACTTTTCCCGGCGGGCACGAGGGCCGCATCTCCGCGTTCATCGGGCCGTGGCTGCGGTTGGACTATTGGTTTGCAGGGCGCGGGTGGAAGCCTGTTGATTGCAAAGTCGCCAACGACACCCGCTCCCAACACTGCGCCGTGCTCGCGCGCTTCGATCCAAAACCATGACTACTCATCAACCCATCGTCCGTCCGCGCCTCCGCACCTGGCTGTGCTGGCTCATTGCCTTCGTCGTCGCCTTCGACATCGCCTTTGCGTGGCAAAAGCTCACCGGTGCTTACGATAGCGAATTCGGCGGACATCCGGACGAAGCTGCGCACTACGTCACCGGCCTCTTCATGCGCGACGCCATCGGCACAGGTTTCACCTACGCGCGCGGTGGTTTCCACGGGTCGCCGGTGAAGATGGGGAAAGAATTTGCCGATGATTTTTACGCGCATTACCCGAAGGTCGCGCTCGGCGTTTGGCCGCCCGCCTTCTACCTCGTGCAATCCGCGTGGACGTTTCCATTTGGCACATCGCGCCTCTCCATCCTGCTGCTTATGGCCACGCTCGCCGGGCTCGTCGCCACCACGATCTACGCTGCGCTGCGCAAAGAATTTGGCGAATGGCCAGCCGCCGTCGCCGCGCTGCTGTGGCTCTGCGGGCCCACGGTGCATGAATCCTACGGCATGGTCATGGCAGAGATGCTCTGCACGCTCACGATGTTTGGAGCCACGCTGGCGTGGGGCCGCTTCCTTGATGAAGGCCGCAAGCGCGACGCTCTCTTTTTCACCCTCCTCGCCTCCGCCGCCATCCTCACGAAAGGCACCGGCATCGCCCTCGTGCTCATGTGCGCCTTCTCGCTCCCCGCCGCGCGGAGTTGGAAAATGCTCAAGCGCCCCGCGCTCTGGATGTCTGGCCTCGGCGTCGCGATTTTGGCCGGGCCGTGGACTTGGTTCTTCCGCGATGCAGGCATGAAAGCAGGCGGCTGGGAGGATAATAGCGGCGGCTTCTCGTTGGCCTTCACGCAGCAGGCCGCGCCGTATTACGCGGTGAAACTCGGCATCGCCGTGGGCATCGCCGCCGCCGTCTTTGCACTCGTGGGGCTGCTCACGCGGAGTCGCTCGAATGGCCGCTGGGCATCACTCGCCGGGCTTTTGCTCGGCGTCTATCTTTTCCAATGCGCAGTCCCCGTGGGTCGTGAAGCACGCCATATCATCTCGGCCACGCCCGCCCTCGTGATGCTCGCCGTCGCCGGTCTTTTCACCATCGCACGCCTGCGCTGGCTGGCAGCGGCAGGAGCCGAGCAGCAGCGGCGCGAGCGCGTGTGGGTGGTCTTGCTGCTCGTCCTCACGCTCCCATTTGCCGCACGCCAGCGAGAGGTAAAAGGCTTCTCTGGCTTCCAAGCCATCGCCAGCGAGGTGCTGGAAAAAGCTGCGCCCGGCGCGCACGTGCTCGTCTCCTCGGACGCGCGCGGGGAGGGGATGTTTATCTCCGAACTCGCCATGCGCGACCACCGCCCAAACCTCACCGTGGAGCGCGCCAGCAAAGTGCTCGTCGCCGCCGAAGGCCGCACGTGGGACGGGAAAAATATGCGCTCGAAATTCGACGACGACGAAAAACTCATCGCCTACCTCAAAGCGCAAAAGATCGCTTATGTCCTCCTCGACGATGCCGTGCCCGAGGACAAACGAGTCGCCTACCACGACCAACTCCGCCGCGTCATCGCCGAGAACACCGGCTTCTTCTGGCCCGTCGCCGAAAGCCCCATCCTCCGCGCCAACGAGCCCCAAGCGAAACCCCTCCGCCTCTACCGCATCGTCGGCGACCGATAGCCCAGTAGTGGCAGAGTTTTGATTTGAACCACGAAGAACACGAAGAGCACGAAGGGAATAAAGGGGAGGAGACTACGAAGAACGCGAAGGGCGCGAAGCAGCGATTGGCATCAGGTCTTCCCTTTCTCAACTTCGCGTTCTTCGCGCTCTTCGTAGTCTGTTTTTTAAGTTGGTAAGTAGAGAGAGAGCCGATTCATCCCACCTCTTCGTGTCTTTCGTGCTCTTCGTGGTTCAAAATCGCGCTCGCTTCTTGCGCCTGCGCGTGAGGCTCTCTACCACGCACGGCTCTATGACGATTTTTGACCACGAATTCACCGATCTCCAGACCCCTTCCGGCGCGATGCGGACGCATCTTTTCCGCCCCACTGCTGCTGGGAAATATCCCGGCATCACGCTTTTTTCCGAGATTTTCCAAGTGACTGGGCCGATCCGCCGCATCGCTGCAATGCTGGCTGGCAATGGATTCGTGGTGGCGGTGCCGGAGATTTTCCACGAGTTTGAGCCGAGCGATACCGTGATCGGCTACGACAACGCGGGCGCGGATCGCGGGAATTGGTGTAAGGTGAATAAGCCGCTCTCTGCCTACGACGAAGACCAGCGCGTGTTGCGCGAATTTTTGAAAAGCTACGAACACTGCACGGGCAAGCTCGGCAGCATGGGCGTCTGCATTGGCGGGCATTTGAGTTTTCGCAACAGCTTCAGCGCAGACATCCTCGCCGGCGTTTCTTTTTACCCCACAGACATCCATAAACTGGAGAGCCACGTGCGAGGGCTCGGGCTCGGGATGGCGGATGATTCGCTGGAGCGCGCGCGGCGCGGCGACATCCAGGGTGAGCTGATGATGATCTGGGGAAGGCAAGATCCGCACGTTCCCTTTGAGGCCCGCCAGCAAGTGCGCGAGGCGCTGGAGCAAGGCTGCTCATGTTATCAAAGCTTCGAGTTTAATGGCGCACACGCCTTCCTCCGCGACGAGGGCCCGCGCTACAATCCCGTGCTCGCGCAGCAGTGCTACGCGCTGGCGCTAGAGCTCTTCAAACGCAAGCTGGGCGACGGCGACCTCTCCGCTGGTGCTGGTGCCGGAGCAGGCGAGGCGAGACACTAAAGAGACGCGGATCCGAGTATCGCGCTGCCACTATAGGGGCTCCGGGGCGGGCAGTATTTTCAGCAGGCCAGCACGGGTAGAGGGGATGCGGTGGTAGGCGCGGCCTATCGCGACGATGGGGGTAACGGCGGGGTTTTGGATGCCGAGCATCCGTGCCAATTCGCGCTCGAAATGCAGCAGTGCTTTTTGCGAGGCGGGCTTCTCGCCGAGATGCGCGAGTGCGCGCTGGAGTAAGTCGTAGAGATCATCGGCGGGGTGCTCCAGCTCGGTGACCTGCTCGATCAACTCTGCGAAATACGCTGCCAGCGCCACGCGCATATAGTCCAGTCGCAGCCGCTCGCGTGAGTCCCGCAGGGCGGCCTCGCGCAGCGTGTGGAGTTCGCTTTTCGCGCTCCGCGCAAAGCCGATCTCGCACTCAAAAAAAAGATCCAGCGTGCCCGCGAAACGGCTCTTCGGGCGGAGCGCGCCTTTGGCCACCGTCTTCAGCTTGCCGTGGGCGAGCGTGAACCAGGTGATGATGAGGCTCGTGTCGCTGAAGCGAGTTTTGCGAAGAAGGATGGCGAGCGTGGATTCCACAGAGGCGCGGATGAGGCCCGCAGGTGCGCTTTTTTGCCAGAGGAAAGGGAGATGGCAGTAGATTTTTTGCAGTTTTAGATAAAAACCATTTGCAGCCGCTCGCCGCGTCGGTTATTGCCGCCGCCCCTTTCCATCACGGGGAGGGAAATAATCTCACCAATAAACACAACATGAGCGAAGAAACACAAGCACCAGAACCAGCCCAAGCCGTAACTGTCCCAGTGGACGTGACGAGTCTTTCCACCAGCTACGCCAATGTCGTCGGCATCGCCGCGAACATCAACGAAGTCTATCTCACTTTCGGTCTGAACACCGACCCCTACAACCCAGCGCCGACCGAGGCCGTGAAGCTCGATAACCGAGTCATCATGACGCCCGACGCCGCCAAGCGCCTTTGCTTAAACCTCAACGCCACCCTCGCCGCTTACGAGCAGCGTTTCGGCGTGATCGAGCTGGATCTCCAAAAGCGCATCCGCGGCTAGTCCGAGGAGTTCGTTTTAAAAAAACAATATCAGCGGCGGAGAGGTAAAACTCTCCGCCGCTTTTTTATTCTGGGAAAAGCTCTTGCCAACCTCCGGCGCTTCCGCTTTCTTCCGCACCCCGCAAGCGCAAAAAAACAAATGCGTGCTGTTGGTCCTCGGGCTTCGGTCGTCAGATCGCGAGTCGTATGCGTCGGGGGAAACCCAGCACTTTAAAAAGAAAATACACTACTACTATGGCAGTCCGTCTTGGTCGCTTCGAGCT
>JAYVQK010000040.1:0-37616 GCA_043757005.1 Verrucomicrobiaceae bacterium | reverse complement strand
CCATCCTTCGTCAGCCCGCTGCCTTGCTGCGCCGTATTATCGTCCACATGGCCGTGCAGATTCGTGCCGTCGTAAGTCACCCCCGTCACCCACAGGATTTGCTGCTTCCCGGCGTCCTTCGAGGGGAAGCTCTTGCGCACCATAAATTGCCGCTGATTACTCGCCGGCTTTTGCAGCGCGAGGAGGAAGTCGCCCACACTAGCGCGCGCCTTTTCCATCGCCGCCGCGATGTCCGCATCCGCCGTATTCCCGTGCATCAGCTCGCGCAGATCGGCATGGCGTTGCTCCTTGGCCTTGTCCTTGCAGGCAGGAAATAGAACGAGCACCGCGACGGCGGCAAAGATGGTGAAAAAGCGCATCCTCATCTGCTACACGAGCAAGCGAGTGAGGGCAAGCCGAGGGCGCACACGCAGCGGGGCTGCGAATACTCAGCAGCCCCCTCCGACTTATGGCCCCAGCGTCACCTTCAGTCGGAAAAACCCCACACCTCCCCCGCCGATGAATGGCTGATATGGCACGCTCACGATCTGGTTCACCCCATCATCAGCCAGCACCACCGGCACCGCTCCGCTGCTCGCCCAAGTCGCCAAGTCCGCACTGAATTGCGGCGTGTAAGTCAGCAACTCTCCCGCGTAATTCTTCCGCCGCACGAACAGCGCGCGCGACTCGCCCGCCTCCACCCGCGTCTGCGGCAAGCCCGTCGCGGTGATCGTCCCGCCTCCGGCGAAAGTGCCCGCGTATCGCAGCTCGCCGAGACCGCCCGTGAGCGGGCTCACCCCGGAGCCGAAGTTCAGCAGATTCTTGACACCGTTTGCGCCAAGAGCGTGCGGATCCCCCGCCACCCCCTGCGAAGTCGCCCACACCGAGAACGCCGTCTGCCCCGTCCCCGTCAGTGAGATGTCAAAGGGGTTCTTCGCCCCAACCACGTTACTCGCGATGTGCAGCGCCGCCGTCTTTGCCCCCGCCGTGCTCGGCGAAAAAGCCACCGTGAAAGTCGCCGTGCCCGCTCCGACTGCGACACTCGTCGCACTCAGACTGCTCACGGTAAATTCGCTCGCGTTCGCCCCGTCCTTCGTCACCGCGAGGCTAGTCAGATCCGCCGCGCCGGGGTTCGTGATCGTGAAAGTGAGCGCCGCACTGTTGCTACCCGTATTCACCGTGCCAAAGCCCACGCTGCCCACCCCATCCGTCAGCGCCCCGCCCTGCGCCACGGCGATGTCTGGCAGTGCGGCGGAAAGCAGCCGCGCGACGTAGCCCCGCGCCGCGCCGTTGACCGCAGTAAAGTTGCCACCGAGGAGCACCTTCCCATCGCTCTGCACCACTACGGCATTGATGCTGCCATCCGGCCCGGCTAGGCCATTGCCAAAGCTCGTGTCCAACGTCCCATCGCTATTCAGCCGCGCGATGCCCCGCCGCTCCACCCCATTGACCGTGCCGAACGCTCCACCGATGATCACCTTCCCATCGCTCTGCACCGCTAACCCATAGACGCTGCCGTCCACCCCAGCCAGTCCATTGCCAAAGCTCGTGTCCAACGTCCCGTCGCTATTCAGCCGTGCGATACCCGCCCGCGCCGTGCCATTGACCGTGATGAAGTGGCCCCCGATGACTACCTTCCCGTCGCTCTGCACCGCTATGGCATAGACGCGTCCGTCCGCCCCAGCCAGTTCATTGCCAAAGCTCGTATCCAACATCCCGTCGCTATTCAGCCGTGCGATGCACCCCCGCGTCGTGCCATTGACTGTGGTGAAGCCACCTCCGATGAGCACCTTCCCATTGCTCTGCACCACCACGTCACGGATGGATTCGTTCAGCTCAGGCAGTCCATTCCCAAAGCTCGCGTCCAACGTCCCGTCGCTATTGAGTCGCGCGATATGGTATTGCGCCGTGCCATTCACTAAAAAGAAGAAGCCCACGATGACCACCTTCCCATCGCTCTGCACCGCTATAGCTTCGACAAGAAAGTCCACCCCGCCCAGTCCATTACCAAAACTCGTATCCAACGTCCCGTCGCTGTTGAACCGCGCGATCCCGCGCCGCGCCGCACCATTGACCGTGGTGAAGTTGCCCCCGATGATTACCTTCCCATCTCCCTGCACCGCCACAGCATAGACGCCATCATATAAAGAGACCCTTCCCACAAAACTAAAATCCACATCCCCAGCCACCGCCGCGCGCAAGGTCAGCGCCGCTCCGGCACTGGTCGCCGTGCTCGGTGCCGTGTCGCTCACCGCTACGGAATACGTCGCCGCGTCCCCCGCCGCCACGGGATTGATCGTTAGCGACGGATTCGTGGCTTCGGGGATAGCCGCCCCATCCTTCCTCCACTGGAAAGTAAGCGTGCCCGCACCCGTGGCCTGCACACTAAATACCGCCAAATCCCCCGCCACCCGCGTGAGCGGCTGAGGATCGACGGTGATAATCACGGCCCCCTGCGCCCCGAAAGCAGTAAGGAAGGCGAGCACGGTGAGAAGGAATATGCGAAGTATCTTCATAGTGTTGGGATCTGAGCGGTGGGCTGCATGGCTTGGGCATTTCGCCCATGCGATTTGCACAGGCTGGAGAGCCTGCTTCACGTTTGGCGGCGGCCTACATTACGGTTGCGGGTGGGTGGGCGTTGTCGGGGCAGGCGCGGCGGGGGTGGCGGGGGCTTCTAGGAGGGATTGCTGGAAGAAGGCGGTGACGCGCTCGGGGTGGCCTAGGTTTTGCAGGGCAATGGTGAGGACGTTGATCTGGAGCTGCTGCTCCAGCGCAGTGCGGGCGGTGGTGCTTTGCTCGGCGGCGGCGGTGGTGGTGCCTTTTTGCGTGATTTGCGCGCCGCGCACGGCGGCCCACTTCGCTTTGTAAGCGGCCCATTCATCGGCAAAGGGCTGACCTAGCGTGGCGACATTCTGCGCGGCTAGGGTGGCGTAGCGGGTGAGGAGGGTGGCCATTTCCTCCATCGTGGCAGTGCGGTATTCGCTCACGCCCTGGGGATAAAAGGCGAGGTATTCCGCCGAACTGGCCTCGAAGGTGTCGCGGATTTTGCCCTTTCGGCGACTCCATTTGCCTTTGATCTCGTCCATGAGGATATTGGTGGCAGAGGTGCGGGATTTGCGAATGGCGGCGGCAAGGCTTTCATCCGCCACGGTGCCATGAAAGGCGGTGAGCGCGGTATCTGTGGCAGCGACAATGCCATCGTAAGTGGCCGCACTATTTTGCGCGATGAGCTTGGCAAGGTGGTCCACGCCAAAGGAGCGCAGTTCACCATCGCTGATCTCAGGATCGGCAAAGGAGATTTCAAAGTAGCGTGATAAACGAATCATAGGTTTATTAGTTTTATTGGTTTTGGTTTAGTTTGAAAATATGGGCGGGATGGTGTGGCGACATTCGGAGTTTCCTGAATGGCACAAAATGGTCGTTGGGGGCCATTCGGGATTTTCCGAATGGCACAAAATGGTCGTTGGGGGCCATTCGGGATTTTCCGAATGGCACAAAATGGTCGTTGGGAGCCATTCGGGATTTTCCGAATGGCACAAAATGGTCGTTGGGAGCCATTCGGGATTTTTCGAATGGCACAAAATGGCGGTGAGGAAGCTGTCGGACTTTTCCGAATATAAGAACCCCTGCGCGCACCGCGACTCCCGCCGATAAAGCAATGCGCGACGATACAGAGCGGGCGGTCGCTTTTTAATAACCTCGGAACTGGTGGATGAAGAACGCATGGGAATTCGTCTGCGGTGGGTATAGATGATGCCCGCGAAGGCGTCAACTATTTTGCAAGCAGAATGTGATATAGGGCTTCTGGTTTGTGGTCCGCGCGGCGCAGGCTGGAAATCCTGCATCCCTTCGCGCCGTGGGGGAGATTGGCGGCACCCTCACCGCATCAGGCGCACAGGCTACTCCCAGCTCCCGCCGCGATCTTCGATCAGTTTTTCCACGGCTTTCACGTCTTCGTAGGCGAGGTGTTTGCGTTGGTATTTATTAAAGAGGATGCGGCGCAGTTCCACGAGGTCGTCCATCTCCGGCGCATCGTGGGTCGTCCAGAATTCCTCGCCGAGCAGCTTGGATTGCATGGTCCATTTACCGCCAAATTTCGTCGCTCGGACTTCCCGTTTGTCGCCGTCTTGGGTGCGATGTTTCCAACTGTGAGTATTGCGCATGGTTCGTTTTGCCACACCATGCCCGTCTATGAACGCTCCGTGCAAGATCGTCCTCTATTTCATCGCAGTCTTCTTCCTCGGAGCACTGCTCGCGCCGCCGCTTTTCCACCTTGTGGAGAGCCTGCGCCCAGCCGCCGAGGCGCACGGGTGGCTGCACTACGAGGAGAAAAACGGCGAGCAGAGCGCGCGGGGATGGTGCGCTTTTCTCGATGCGGATTTTGCAAAAGTCAGCAGCCGCGCGATCCTCATCGCGGCTGTGGCTCTGCTGTTTCCGCTCTTTCGCGCACTGCGGATCAGGAACGTGGATGAGCTGGGCTTGCACAATAACCCGCACCGTTGGCAGCACTTCGCGCTCGGTTTTGGGGTGTCCGTGGCGGTCATGGCGCTGCTGGGGTTCATCCTGCTGCGGCTCGGTGTTTACAAAATGCGCGAGCCTGCGCCGTGGAAGGATCTGCTGCCGGTGCTCCTCACGGGGCTCGTCGTGGGGCCGATGGAGGAGTGGATGTTTCGCGGTGCGATCCTCGGCTCTTTCCGGCGCTCGATGCCGCGCTGGTGGGCGCTGGCGAGTGTGTCGGCGATTTTCTCCATCCTCCATTTCGTGAGCCCGCCCGGCGTCACCATCGAGCCGAGCGCGGTGAATTGGGCGAGCGGCTTTGAGCTGCTGCCGATGCGCTTTGCAAATTTCCGCGACCCCCTGCGGGTGCTCGGCGGCTTTACCACGCTGTTTTGTTTTGGCTGGGTCTGCGGCTGGGCGGCGATCCGCACGCGGGGGCTGGCGCTCGGCATCGGGTTCCACGCCGGGATGGTGCTGGGGAAATTCGGCTTCAATAAAATCACCTCCCGCCCAAAGGCCATGCGCGATCTGCTGCCGTGGATCGGCGAAGATATGACGGTGGGCCTCGTCGGCGTAGGCGTCGTGCTGCTCGTCGGCGCACTGCTGTGGCTGGCGCTGCGAGATCGTGCACCGGCGGGGCAAGGGAGGGAAAAGTGAAAGCGATCCAACTTCGAACTCTGAACTCTGAACTTCGAACTTCGAAGGGTTCGCCTTCGACCGTTTCGTTCGGAGTTCGGAGTTCAAAGTTCAGAGTTCGAAATTCAAAAAACTACTGCCATGTGGCCCTTCCTTAAATGCCTCGGGAGCGGACTGAGCACGCTCTGCTTTCCTCCGCACTGCACGGGGTGCCATGCGGACATCCCTCGCGGAGACACCCTCTGCGAACGCTGTGCTGCAGAGCCTGCGCGCGTCGAGGCGCCCTATTGTCAGCGATGCTCGCAGCCGTTCGATGGCGCGATTACCGAGGCGTTCACCTGCTCGAATTGCGCAGACCGCGAGCTGCACTTCGAGTGCGCCATCGCGCCCTTTCTCAGCAAGGGCGTCGTGCGTGATTTGATCCACGCTTTTAAATACACTCACGCGCTCCATCTGCGGAAACAGCTCGCAGCCTGGATGGCTGAGGCGCTCGACGACCCGCGCCTCTGCGAGCAGCCGTTTGATGCTTTTGTCCCCGTCCCTCTGCACCACATCCGCTACCGCGAGCGGGAGTTTAACCAAGCCGCAGTGCTCGCCAATTTACTCACCCAGCGCACCGGTATCCCTACTTGGCACGCGCTAAAAAGGACGCGCTACACGAGCACGCAGACGAAGCTCGACCGCAGTGAGCGAATGGAAAACTTGCGCGGAGCCTTCCGCGTGCGGCAAACTTCGCGCGTGAAAAAAAGCCATCTTGTTCTCATTGATGACGTCTTCACCACGGGTAGCACCGTGGAGGAATGTTCCCGCGTGCTTCTGCGCGCCGGTGTGGCTTCCGTGCGCGTGCTCACCATCGCGCGCGGCTAAAAATCTCGACCACACCATTATGGGAATTTTCAATAAACCTGCCTTCACCTCCGAAAAAAAACGTGAGCTGCCTCCCGGCCTCTGGACGAAGTGCCAGGGCTGCGGCGAGATCGTCCACAACCTAGAGCTGGAGCGCAACGAACGCATCTGCCCGAAGTGCGACCACCATTTCACCCTCACTGCCAAAGACCGCCTCGCACTCGTGCTGGACGACGGCTCTTTTGAGGAACACGACGCTGCGCTCACGTCCGTGGACACGCTGAAATTCACCGGCCAAGCGAGCTACACCGACCGCCTTAAAAAATATCAAATGGCCACTGGCCAGAACGACGCAGTCATCACCGGTTTTGGGAAAATCAAAGGCCAGCGCGTGAGCATCGCCGTTATGGATTTCCAATTTCTCGCCGCCACGATGGGCAGCGTCGTGGGCGAGAAAATCACCCGTGTCATCGAGCGCGGCACGAAGGAGCGCCTACCCGTCATCATCATCAGCGCCAGTGGCGGCGCGCGGATGTATGAGGGGATGCTCTCGCTCATGCAAATGGCGAAGACCTGCGGCGCGCTCGCCTATCACAGCGATGCGAAACTCCCCTACATCTCCGTGCTCACCAATCCCACCACCGCCGGAGTCATGGCCAGCTACGCCAGCGTCGGCGACATCATCCTCGCCGAGCCGAAGTGCATGATCGGCTTTGCCGGGCCACGCGTGATCCGCGAGACGACGCATCAGGAATTGCCGGACAATTTTCAGACCGCCGAGTTCTGTCTCGACCACGGCCTCGTGGACATGATCGTGCATCGCAAGAAGCTGAAAGAGACGCTCGCATCGTTGCTCGGCTACCTCGTGGGCTAGGGAGAAAAGAGCGCCCAGTTTCCGAGCGCCAGGTTTCTCATTTTCCAACCAGCTTCCCGATTTCCTCCGCCGAGACGCAGAGGCGCAAAGGCATCCCGAAGCTGTTGGTGATGGTCTTGCCTCTGCCTGCTTTTTCTTCCTCTAGGCTGGTGGTGATGCTTTCGACTTGGCCGACGACGTTGCCACATTCGTCCGCGATGGGGGCACCGCTGCTGCCGGGGGAGTATTCGGCGGTGACGTTGATGTAGAGGGCGGGGGCAACGGGTTTGCCGGTGTCGGGGGCTTCGCGGTTGATGAAGTAGCGGGCGAGCATCCCTTCGGTGAACATCCAGTGGTTCCCATCGGGGTGGCTCAAGCAGTAGATGCGTTCGCCGACAGGGGCGGCGGGATTCAAGGCGAGGGGCGCGAGCGGGAGGCCGGGGACGCGGAGGAGGCAGGTGTCGGAGTTGGCATTGGTGGCGGCGATTTCGGTGACGGGATAGACGTGGCCCATGGCGTCGGCGACGACGAGGTAGCCCTCTTTCATACGCGCGTCTTTGAAGTCCACGACGTGGTGGCAGGTGCTCACGATGCCGTCGGCGGCGACGAAGCCGGAAGAACTCTCGAAGTGCCAGTTCTTGCAGCGCGTGCATTTAAAGAACGCGCCCACGGAGACAGTGCTCTCGCGGAGGAGGCGATAGACTTCCGGGCCGGGGAGCTTGTCTTTGCGAGCAGTGGGGAGCACGAGCGGGCACTGGGTGCGGGTGAGCTGGGTGCGGAGGGTTTTAAAAGAGACGAGCTTGTCGGCTTTGAAGAGCTCCTCGGCGGCACGAGTGCAGGTGTCCACGTAGGCGGCGTCGTCCACCACGAGACGATCGTCCGCGCGGAGTAGCGCGGCGCAGAAGAAGAGAGCGAGGATGAAGCGGAGCATGGCGGGATGACATCATGCATCACCCCGTCCATCCAGACTTTCCCGTTGCTTGCCCACCCTACCACTCGCTAAAGAAGACGGATGCTCGCTGGATTTGCACTCATCATCGTCGCCACACTCTTTCGCCTACTGCCGGTCTTCCTCGGTGCCACCGTCGTCCAGCCCGAGTGGCTGCCCAATTTCTCGCCCATGGCCGCCCTCTGCCTCTGCTGCGCCGCTTGCCTACCACGGCGCTGGGCCTTCGCCGTGCCTTTCACCGCGCTGCTCGCCACGGATTTCATCCTCAATACCCACTACGGCTTTCCCCTCGTAAATACCGAGCTGGTTTTAAAAAACATCGCCTTCATCGCCATCGCCGCCCTCGGCTGGCAGCTTCGCAACCGCGCTCGTGCCGGAGTGCTCCTGCCCGCCACCATCCTCAGTTCGCTCTTCTTTTACGTAGCCACCAATACCGCCTCCTGGCTCGCCGAACCCGCCTACGCCAAAAGCCTCGCCGGCCTCGTCCAAGCCCTCACCACCGGCCTCCCCGGCTACCCCGCGACGTGGACTTTCTACCGCAATACCTTCGTGAGCGACCTCGTTTTCACCAGCCTCTTCCTGCTCTCGCTCCGCCTCCCGCTCCCTGCAAAAAGCACGGAGCCCGTGGCCGTGGCATCGTAGAGCGGTTAAACTCCCCACGTTACGTGGCCCGTCGGCTGCTATGTCACCCCTCACACACGACCTTTGATGAGCGATCAGCCTGCCAACATCCTATTTCTCGAAGACATCAGCAGCGTGCAGTTTTTTGTCCGCAACGCACTCAGCACCTTGCCGCGTCCTTACACACTGCACGCCGCGACCTCCATCGCGCAGGCGATGGAGATTATCGTCGGTGTGCCCATTGATCTCTTCATCGTGGACATCGGGCTGCCGGATGGGGACGGCATAGATTTCCTCTGCCAAGCCGCCATGCTCCACCCGGAGGCCACCGCACTCGTCGTGACCGCCTCCCCCAGCGACGAGCAGCGCGCGCGCGCCGAGCAGCTCGGCATCCTCCAGCTCATCTCGAAACCGCTCAACCGCGAGAAGCTCATCCCTGCTGTGAAAAAACTTCTCGGCTGGGACAACGACGCCTCGCAGAGCGCGCCAAATTTCCGCGCCACACTCAGCGGCCTCACCCCCATGGACATCGTCCAGCTCAAGTGCATCAGCGGCGCGACAAGCACCATCGAGTTCACCAATACCCTCGGCACCGGGTGCGTTTATTTCGAGCGCGGCGACATCATCCACGCCACCCTCCATCTCGCCAACGGCGGCAAAAACATCGGCTACGAAGCCTTCGAGGAAATCGTGAGCTGGAAAAACGGTCGCGTCTCGGAAGTCGCCGACGCCGAAGCCCCGCCGCGCACCATCCGCGCCAACTGGCAATCCCTCCTTCTCGAAGTCGCCCAAAGCCGCGACGAAACCGAAGGCCGCGCGGCGTAACTCCGTCGCCCCCTTTACGCCGTCTTCCAAATAAGTGACTACGAAGGACGCGAAGGACGCGAAGGACAGATCACCGTTAGTGCATCGCTTCTGTTCTTCGCGTCCTTCGCGTTCTTCGTAGTCACCTTTGCGTGGGGCTACATCCGCTCCGGCACGCCGATGCCGAGCAGCCCGAGCCCCTGCTGGAGCACGCGCGCAGTGGCGTCGCAGAGCGTGAGGCGGTCGTTGCGCACAGGGTCTTGCACTTTCAAAACAGGGCACGCCTCGAAGAACGAGTGGAAGGTGCCCGCCAGCTCGAAGAGATAATTGCAGAGCAGGTTCGGGCGGTGATCGTCGAGGATCGTGGGGACGACTTCGCCGAAGAGCGTGAGCTTTTTGGCCAGCGCAATCTCGGCAGGCTCGGTGAAAGTGATCGGCCCCGCGACGTGCGCGATGCCTGCCTCGGCGGCTTTGCGGAAGATCGAGCGGATGCGGACGTAGCTGTATTGCAGGTAGGGCGCGGTGTTGCCTTGGAAGCTCAACATTTTGTCCCAGCTAAAGACGTAGTCGCTCTGCCGATTCGAGAGCAGGTCGGCGTATTTCACCTCGCCGAGGCCGATGATGCGCGCGATGTCGCGGCACTCCGTTTCGGTGAAGTTTGGGTTCTTCGCCGCCACCACTTTCAGCGCGCGCTCGCACGCTTCATCGAGGAGATCGGCGAGCTTCACGGTGTCGCCGCTGCGCGTTTTGAAAGGCTTGCCGTCTTCGCCCATGATGCTGCCAAACCAAACGTGCGAGAGCTTTGCCGTGCTGCCAGCCTGCCAGCGCCGCCAGATCGCGAAGAGCTGCCGGAAGTGATGCTGCTGCCGCCCGTCGGTGACGTAGATGATCTCATCCGGCGCAAACTCGCGGAGCCGATACTGGAGCGTAGCGAGATCCGTGGTCGTGTAGTTCGCCGCGCCGTCGGTCTTTTGCACCAGCGCAGGCGCGGGCTTCCAGCCGTCGGCGTCTTTGATGAGGAAAGGATCGTCCTTCTCCGCAAGCGTGCCGTCGCTGAAGACGCACATCGCGCCATCGCTCTCGGTGGCGATACCTTTGGCGGCGAGATCGGCGACGACTTCCTTTAGCCAAGGGTTGTAGAAACTCTCGCCAAGCGTGTGCGTGAAATGAATATCGAGCCGCGAGTAGATGGTGTCGAACTGCGCCTGCGAAAGCCGGATCATCTCACGCCAAATGCCGAGGTTTTCCTCGTCACCCGCTTGCAGTTTCACCAGCTCGCCACGCGCCGCGTCGAGCGCAGCGGGATCGGCTTTGCAAAGTTCCGTCTGCGCTTTGTAGATGCGCTCCAGTTCGGCGATGGGATCGGCAGAGAGCGCCTCGTGGCTCATCAGCGTCTTCCACGCAAGGCACAGGATGCCAAACTGCGTGCCCCAATCGCCGATGTGATTATCCGCCACGACGCGGTGCCCGAGGAAGCGCCCGATGCGCGCCAGCGAGTCGCCGAGGATCGTGCTGCGGATGTGCCCAACGTGCATCGGCTTCGCGACATTGGGCGAAGAGAAATCCACGACCAAACTGCACGCGCGCGCAGGCAGTGGCACGCCGAGCCGCGCATCGCTCACCAGCGCGGCAAAGTGCGCGGAGAGTGCAGCCGGGAGGAGTCGGAAATTGATGAACCCAGCCCCCGCGATCTCGGGCACTTCGCAAAGCCCAGCGGCATCCAGTTTGCCGATGATCTCCTGCGCAACGGCACGCGGATTCGCCCGCCGCACCTTCGCGAGCTGCATAGCGATATTCGTCTGGTAGTCGCCAAAGCGCGCATCGCTGGAGGACTGCACAGAGACAAGGATGCCGCCGCTATCGCCGACTGCGGCAAGGAGGCGGGCTTCTAGAATTTGCTGGATCGTTTCCATATTTTTAAAAAAAGAGGTCGCAGAGCGAACACGGAACAAAGACGCGATGCGAGCCATTCCTCGTAGCGGTAGTGCTATAAGTTTAAATGAACCGCAGCGGGCGCGGCGGTAGGGCAACCAGAGTGCGAAGAGCCCTCCGACACAAAGCGACCAATGCCGCCCTGACCATAACCCAGCACTTTAGTGCTGGGGAAAGCGTCCCAATTAAAACGGTGAGTCCTGAAGGGACGAAAGAGCGTTCCCTTCGTCCCTACGGGACTCCCGCGTTTCACGCCCGTTATCCCGGCACTAAAAGGCTGGGCTATGGTCAGCGCGACGTTCTTTTACGCCGCGTGCTCGTGCATATCCGCGTCCATGAGCAGGGCTTGCCAGCTCCGGCGGATGGTTTGTTCGCAGCGGGGGGGCTCGGGGAGTTCGCGCACGGTGCCGTGCCGCCAGAGGGCGATGGCGCGGAAGGCGTCCATCCCGGATTGGTGGCCGGATTCACTGTCGCACTCGGCATGGATGACTTCGCCAGACTCCAGCCAGACGAGGCCAAATCCTTCATCGTGGCTAAACTCGATGACGCCCGTGGAGTGGCGCAGGCATTTGAGCTGGATGATGTCGGCGGGGGAAAGTCCGCCGATGGTGGCCTCAAAGCCGTTCGTCTCTTCGTGCTCGCCAGAGTCATCGCCGGTGGTGAGCAGTCGGGAGACCATATCGAGCAGCGGCTTGCGCTGGAGCGGCTTGGGCAGAAGGTTCAGAGCACCCAGAGCGCTGGCCCTTTCCCGATAAGTCTCTTGCGGAGTGGAGGTGATGATGATGGCGCGCGCGGCGGGGTGGATGGCGGACATGGCGACGAGGAAATCTATGCCGTCGCCGTCCGGCAGGCCGATGTCCACGATGAAAAGATCAATCTCTGTGCGATCGGTAATTTGCACGGCTTCGGAGACTTTGCGGGCCGTGTAGAGCTGGTGGGGCGCATCGAGGGAGCGCAGCACATCGCGGATGTAGTTTTGCACCGTGCGAGTATCTTCCAGCAGCAGGATATTTGGGCGTTCGGCAGACATAGGATAAAAATTAAGGTTTTCGGGTCCCCTACCCGCCCTGTGGGGCGTGGCGCGTAAGAAACCTTTCGAGGGATGAAAGCAGATCGAATACCTCGCGGAGAACTTCTGTCATTTCTGCTGCAAAAAGTTCTGTTTTTTCTGCTCTCGCGGTGTCTTCGAGGCGTTTTGCAGCGGCAAAAGCGGCGGGCGCGTGGAAGACGCTGACGACTCCTTTGATAGCGTGGACGGAGCGGCGGACGCCCTCGGAGTGGCGAGCGGTGACGGCTTCGGTGAGTTCTGTGATGAGGTCCGGCATATCGAGATCGCGCGAGTCGTGGAGCAGTCCGCGCAGCGTCTGGTAGTTGTGATTGATGCTCTCCATCAGCTCGCTGGCATTAAACGGGTATTTTTCCTCCACCACCCGCACGGGCTTGGCGGGCTCGGCGAGTGGCACGCTGCGCGTGGCGACGATGGGGCGGAGGCCGGGGATGACGCCCTCGATGCAGGCGAGGATTTCGTGCTCGCGGGCGGGCTTGCCGAGGTAGCCATTCATGCCGGCGGCGAGGCATTGCTCGCGCACGCCTTTGAGCACATTCGCGGTGAGGGCGACGATGGGCGTTTGCTTTTCCTCGGGCTCTAGTTTGCGGATTTGGGCGGCGGCCTCGACCCCATCGAGCCGTGGCATTTGCAGATCCATAAAGACGAGGTCAAAGGGCTGCTGCCGGAAATAGGCGACGGCCTGCTCGCCATCATTTGCGCAGACGACGGTGTGGCCCCAGCTCTCCAAGTGCGTGCGCACGATGCGTTGGTTCGTAGCATTATCCTCGGCCACGAGCACGTTGAGCTTGCGACCATGCGGAGCATCCTCCCTAGCCGCGACGGTGGGAGAGGAGGCGAGGGCCACGGGCTCGGCGAGAGCGGCCTCCAACGCGCGGCGGAGCTTACTGGAGCGCACAGGTTTTGTGAGCTGTGCGACGACGCCCGAGGCGAGCGCGGCGTCCTCGTGGTGGGCGGCGGAGACGAGCAGGAGGATGCTCGGGATTTTGCCTTTGCGTTCGCTCAATCGCTGGGCCAGCTCCCCTCCCCCGCTCGGTGAGTGGAAGGTATCCGCGATGACAAAATCCATCGCCTCGTGCGACTCACTTTCGAGGTGCAGCAGCGCCGTCGCCGCATCCGGCGCAGTCTCCACATCCATCTGCCAATGATAGAGCAACTCGGCGAGTAACTCGCCGCTCTTTTCGTGCGAGTCCACCACGAGCACGCGGCGTTTTACGAGCGGGTGATCTTTTGGCTTCGCAAAAGAAGCACCCACTCCGAGACGTGCGCGAAACTGGAACTCTGTGCCTTTGCCCACCTCGCTCTGCACGCTGATCCAGCCGCCCATGAGCTGCACGAGCTGCTTGCAAATGGCGAGGCCCAGGCCCGTGCCTCCAAAGCGCCGCGTGGTCGAATTATCCGCCTGCGTGAACGAGTCAAAAATCGTGTCGCGCTTCTCCGCCGGGATGCCGCAGCCGGTGTCGCTCACTGTAAAGCGGATGGTATTTTCCACCTCATTGGACTGCGCGATTTCCGCCCGCACGATCACCTCGCCGCGCTGGGTAAAGCGCAGCGCGTTCCCCACGAGATTCAGCACTACTTGGCGCAACCGATACGGGTCGCCCACGAGCGCCTCGGGCACGTCTGGGCGGATGTCTAGGATCAGCTCCACGCCCTTGGCATGATAGCGCGCGGCGTAAGAACTCAGCGCCTCCTCCAGCGTATCGCGGAGGTTAAAATCAATCACCTCCAGCTCCAGCTTGCCCGCTTCGATCTTGGAGAAATCGAGGATGTCATTGAGCAATTCGAGCAGCCCCTGCGCCGAGGAATTTACGGTATCCAGGTAGTCGCGCTGCGTGTGATTCAGGGGCGTCTTTAGCGTCAGCTCCGTCATGCCGATGATACCATTCACCGGCGTGCGAATCTCGTGGCTCATCACGGCCAAGAAGTCGCGCTTGGCGAGATTTGCCGTGCCTGCTTGCTCGGCGAGATGCCGCACTTTGGCGTTCGCCGCTTCGATCTCCATATTCGTCTGCGCGAGCCGCTCATTGGCGAGCACGAGCGCCACATTTCCTTGCACGAGTTTGTGCCGGTCTTCTTTGCCGACCTGGATGATCCGGCGGAGGGAAGTCGCGAGGCCGCCGATCTCGTCCTGCCGCCGCCCGAGTTCCTCGGATGCCGATTGGTCGCCGGTGCTGATCGCATTGACCAGCACGCCCAGCCGCCGCAGCGAGCCCGAGATGTCTTGGAAAATCTGCCGCGCCACAAAGAGCGCCGCCAGCAGCCCCATCGTCTGCACACACACCGTCCAGCAAACGAGAGTGGCCATGACGCCTTTTTCCATCGAGCCTGATTCCTCCGGGTGCAGTCGCCAGAGCAGCACCAGCGTAGGGATGAGCCCCGCTGCGATAGCCAGCATGGCGCACAGGCGCAGCTTCTCCGGCACCTTCATGCCACGCACGGCATTGAGTAAAAATGGAACGGGCGGCGCTTCCTGCGAGTCGGTTTTGGGCTGTGTATTATTCTCCAAAGTCAGGCGATTGAGTCTCCCCGTATAGCAAAGGCTGGGCCGACTGCGCCTTTCCTCACGCGGTAAAAAAGAAGGACTACGAAGGGCGCGAAGGCGAGGCAAAGTCTCCCCTAAAGTCCGCGACACAAACTTCCATCAACCCTCAACCCAGCCCCAGCTACCGGATCGTCATTGGCCGCTTGGTCGCTAGCTCCTCCACGATGACTTGATCCTGCCGCAGCTCTAGCACTTTGAACTTCTTCGCACCTTGGCCGGGCAGCGTGATCGTCTCGTCCAAGCGCACCTTTTGCTCCACGCCGTCCGCGCCTTTGAGGATGGCGTGGGTTTCGCTGCTCCGCGCGGGGAGATCGCGCACGAGCACGACGCGCTCTTTGGTGTCGGGGTTTTCCAACGTCACGTTTGAGATGTCGGTGAAGACGCCGTGTTTATCGGCCTTCACCTCGTGCCGCACATCCACCACGCGATAGGGCAGGCTCTTTGGCTGGGAGCCTTTCTTTAGCTCTTCCATCTCGCCGCCATCGCGGTGCTCTACGCGCGCCTTGCCGTCTTTTACCTCGCGTAAAATGACGGGCACGATGACTTCGTGCATCTCCTTTACACTCACGCCCTCGACCACGCCGGGCAGAGAGAGTGGGTCGCGAGGGTTCGTGCCAGCGAGGAATTCCTCGCGGTTAGAATAGCCGTCGCCATCCGCATCCGCATCCAGCGTGGCCGGGTCGGTGCCGAGGTTATACTTTGAAAACCACGCTTCGTATTTCGCCCGATCCTCCGGCGCGAGCCCGGCAAAAAGCGCGTTGTCATCCGCCTTCTCCACGGTTGGCGCGGGCTGCGCAGAAGGCTCCGAATTTTCCGCCGGAGGCACCGTGCCGCCAGGCTCCACGGAGATCGTGACAGCCTTCTGGCAGCCCGCGAGAGCGATGGCAAATGTGAGCGGCAACAGCAAGCGAGC
Source organism: Verrucomicrobiaceae bacterium (assembly GCA_043757005.1). Lineage (GTDB taxonomy): Bacteria > Verrucomicrobiota > Verrucomicrobiia > Chthoniobacterales > Chthoniobacteraceae > SXWH01. Next base: position 21,975 of record JAYVQK010000040.1, on the reverse strand, counting down.
GGGCTTATTCATGGCGGAAACGATACGCCGCTGCGGAGCCGATACAATCTCTGTGTGAAGAGAGAAGCTCCTCATACTTTACTCGCCGCGCGCGTGTGCTCACAGAGCAGGAGCGGCTTGTCCGTAAGGCCTGCGACTCTAGCGGGAGGTTCGGCACCTGCGGCGGGCTGAACTCTGAACTTAATAGAGTGGCTATTACCCCCACGTGAGGGGGCTGTGTTCGATTTCGGCGGCTTCTTCTAGCTCTAGGAGGAGCATCCGTAGGGCTTGCACGGCTTCTTCTATTTGTTCGGGGATGACGTCGCGTTTGACTTCGCGGGCGCTGGCTTCGAGGCGGGCGCTGAGGGTCCATGCCTCCGTGGCGTTGAAGGCTCCGACCATTCCTTTCAGGGCGTGGGCGGCTTTGCTGATTTTGAGGATGTCGTCGCTTTTCAGCGCAGCGCTGAGGTCGGCGAGGATGCGGGGCACGTCGGTATCGCGGGAGAGGAGGACGACTTCGGCGAGCATGGATTTGTCGCCACCGAGGTTTTCCATGAGCGCGGTGGAGTCGAAGGTGACACTCACGGGGACGGTGGGCGGCGGCTGCACGATGGCGACGGGCGCAGGGGAAGGGACGATTTTTGAGATGGGTGCAGGCGCGACTTTCAGCGGCGGCGCGGCGAATTCCGTGACGGTAAAAATCTCGGCGCTGGCTTGGGCGGAGGATGTGGGGCGGGTGGCGAGGACTTCGCGAAAGGCGGCTCCGGCGCTGGCGTCGGCGAAGAATTCGGGGACAAGCCGCGACATGGCATCGAGTAGTTCGTGCTGGCGGACGGGCTTGGAGACGTAGCCGTCCATGCCGCTCTGGATGCACTCGCCGCGCACACCTTTGAGCACGTTGGCGGAGAGGGCGAGCACGGGGACGTGGTTGGTTTTGCTTTTGCGCTCTTGTTTGCGGATTTCCATGGTGGCTTCAAAGCCGCTCATACGCGGCATTTGCAGATCCATGAGGATGAGGTCGAAGCATTTTAAACCTGTCGCTTCTGCCGCGAGTGCACCGTCGCTGGCGACGGTGACGCGGTGGCCCCACGTTTCGAGGTTGAGGCGGATGAGGCGTTGATTCACGGCGTTGTCCTCGGCTACGAGGATGTCGAGCGAGCGCTGGGCGGGCCATTCGCTGCCCTTGGGCACCGTCATGCTCGCGGTCGCTTCCTTTGCCAGCAAGGCTTTGCTGAGGGCGACGCGCAGGGAGCGCGCGGTGACGGGCTTGATGAGGGTGGCGCGCACGGCGGCGTTATTCAGTCCGTCCACTTCGCCCCGCCGCGCAGTGGAGACGAGGAGGATGACGCGCGTGGAGGCGAGTTCCTGGTAGCTATTGATCGCGGCGGCGAGCTTCACACCGGGGCTCTCTGCGCGCACGGCATCGGCAAAGAAAAGGTCGTAGGGCTTGCCGTCACTCGCGGCGCGGCGGAGTTCGTTGAGTGCGCTCGTCACATCGCGCACGGCCTTGGCCTCCATGCGCCAGCTGGAGAGGAGTTCTGTGGTGATGCGGAGGCTGGAGGCGTTCGCATCCAACACAAGCACTCGCTTGCCGCGAAATTGCTCGGCGGTGGGGTCGGCCATCGCTTGTTCCGATTTGCGATAGCTGAAGCGCGCCTTGAAAGAGAATGTGCTGCCTTTCCCAATCTCGCTCTCCACGCTGGTCTGACCAGACATGAGCGCGACGAGTTGGCTGGTGATGGCGAGCCCCAGCCCCGTGCCGCCAAAGCGCCGAGTGGTGGAATAATCGGCCTGTGAAAAGGGCTCAAAAATCGTGGCGAGCCGCTCCTGGGGGATGCCCATGCCGGTATCAATAATCGCGAAGCGGAGTTCGGCCTCGCCATCAATCCATTTGGAATTTTCCACCTGCACAAGGACTTCGCCTTTTTCGGTAAATTTGAGCGCATTGCCGACGAGATTCGTCACCACTTGACGGAGACGATGGGGGTCGCCCGTGAGCAGGTCTGGCACCTCCGGACGGATGTGTAGGAGCAGCTCCAGCCCTTTGGCATCGGCACGCGGGACGAGCGTGCTGAGGGCTTCGCCGAGCAGTTCACGGAGGCTAAATTCCGTGCGCTCCAGCTCCAATTTTCCCGCCTCGATCTTCGAGAAATCGAGGATGTCATTCAGCAAGGAAAGCAGCGACTCGGCGCAGGAATTAATCGTATCGAGGTAGTCGCGCTGGGTGGGCGTGGGTGCGCTTTGCAGGGTAAGCTCGGTCATGCCGATGATGCCGTTCACCGGCGTGCGAATCTCGTGACTCATCACGGCAAGAAATTCCCGTTTGGCGATATTTGCTTCGCCCGCTTTGAAGGCGAAGCTCTTTACCTGCTCGCTCGCGACTTCCATCTGCTGATTGATGGTTTGCAAATCGGCGTTGTTCTTTAGCATCCGCTCGCGATCCATGCGCGCGGCCTCCACGACTTGTCGCAGCGCGCTGAGGACTTCGCCGATTTCGGGGATGCGGGGGATATCCTGTATCTCTACTTTTTTCCCCCCCGCGATAGTCGCCGCATCGCGCGAGAGGCCACGTAGCGCCTCGCGCAGATCCACCACCGAGAGCCCACCCGCCGCCTCGTGCAACGTTTCATTGAGCACGCGGATGGCGCGCGCAGAACGGAGGCAGGCTGCCACCAGCCACACGATGCCGACGCCGAGAATCCCGAGCCCAACCTCTGCCGGGACAAGCCCATAAACCGCCCCCGCCGCACCAACGAGAGCTACGACAGCGGGTAAAAAAATGAACGCAAACCCAACATTTTTCACAGGCGGAATCTCGGCAGGCGAATCACTACGCGGTTGAGGTTTCCGCACGGATGAGCGTGCCGAGTCCGATGACGCGGCGTTTTTTTGAGGAGACGTTACTGGTGGGTTCTTTCGCAAAGCAGGAGTGATTTAGCAGCCCTCAAGCCACTTGCGGAAGAAAAAGCTGGAGGGCATTTTTTGGTAATTCCAGAAAAGGCCGTTGGCTCCACGGAAGAGACGGAAGTTCACTGAATCAAGATATTTTTAAGTTGCTATGATAGAAGTAAAATGCTGCCACGGGCTTTCTAGCCTATGCCGCACGCCATCTGGCACTAGCGATGCCTTGTTGGCCCGCACAGAATGGAAGGCCTGCGGCACATTCTCGCCGAGCTCGCAGCGGATTATTTAGCGACTGAGGAAAGCGCGGACGGTTGGGAATTCCTCGCGCTAAGTGCGCACGAGGGCGGTAATCTTCATTTCGCAAACTCCGCGCGTTTCATCTCCATCCACACGCTGCCGATGAAGACCTCCGACTCCACGCGAAGCAGCAGCCGATCCGCATCGTCCGAGAGCCACGCCGTCGCGCTTTTGAACTTTTTGTGCGGCACGAGCGTGAAGTCTTTCGCGATCTCCTGGAGCTTTACGCTACAGCGGATCGCCTTCCATTTTTTGCCCGCCGCCTCCGTCGTGCTGCGGTCGAGCACGGTGATCTCTGCGAGATAGGGAGTGCCGCCGGGATACACGCAGAGCCGCACGACATCGCCATCGCGCAGTGGCTGACTACGGAGGAAAAGCAGTGCGCTGTGCATATCGTGCGCGTTGCTGAATTTGAAAACTTTCGGCTTCGGCGGTTTCTTGTCCGGCGGGTTTGGCGTGACGAGCGCGGTGACGCCATCGGCTTTGAAGTCCACCACTGTCGTCATCGTCTTCTTCTTGTAAGTCTCCTTCTCATCCAGCCGCACGGGCCGGAGCGTCGCGGCGTTGCACGAGGAAGTCGCCTTGGAATCCATCCGCCACATCCCCCGCGCCAGCCCCGTGCTCCGTCCGCTGATGTCGAGTGTGAGCAGGCCACCTTTTGCGTGCAAAAAAGTCAGCTCCGCCTCTCCCGCCTTCACCCCGCTCCAGCCAAATTCGTAGGAGCCAATCAGCTCGCGCAGCGTCGGGAATGTGCCGGGCTTGCTGGTGAGCTGCGTGCGCCAGTCCTCTGCGTGCGCGGTGAAAAGAAGGAGCCACAGCGCGAGGAAAAAGACCGATGCAAATGAACTCCGAACTCTGAACTTCGAACTCTGAACTCTGAACGGTGTTGCCGAAGCCGCGACGCGCTGCGTGCTAAGTTCTGAGTTCCGAGTTCGGAGTTCGAAGTTCAACGGCGCGTTCATTGGCACACCCGCTCCACCGCGCCCGTCGGCAGCCATCCATTGCCGCCGCCCGGCAGCACGCATTGCGTCCACGCGCCATGCACGCCCAGCACGCGCACGCGACTGCCCGCTGGCAGAGCCTCGGCGAGTCCCGCGCGATCTGCGGGCTCGGTGCGGGCGTTGGCGGCAGTAGCGGTGACGATTGCAAATGCCGCGTGTCTTTTCACCGCAGACCAAGTCGCTACACCGAGGCTCCCGATGAGGAGCTGCACACTCACCGCCGCCCACAGCCAGCCGCGCCGCTCACGCCGTGTAGAGCCCCAGAGTGAGGCGAGGATGGTGAGCGCGATGCAGGCTTCCGCTATGTGAAAGGCGAGCGGTGTGCGCAGGCGCAGCAATGGCGGCTCCCACCACTCGCTCTCCACGATGCGTGCGGCGGCGCGCTCGCGGGTGAGTTTTAAATTCCCCGCTGCATCCGCGAAATTCGGCTCCAGCGCCAGCGCACGCTCATAGGCCAGCGCCGCGTGCCCGAAGTCGCCGAGGCGAAAGTGGGCGTTGCCGAGATTGTAGAGCACACTCGCGCGCGGGCCGTCGGCGAGAGCTTGCTCGTAGCGGGTCTTGGCCTCGGCAAATTGGTCTTCCGCGTAGAGCTGGTTGCCTTTTGCGAGCAGCGCGTCCGCATCCATCGCCGGGCAGACGGCGCGCAGCATGAGGAGGAGAAAAAGTGGGAGCAGTAATTTGAACTTCGAACTCTGCGCTCTGAACTCTGAACTCCGAACGTCGTTGTCCGCGCAGCAATGTTCGAAGTTCAAAGTTTGCATAGCCTCGCTCATTGCCCGCTCCTTTCAAAAGCCGCCAGCGCCTCCAACACACGATCTCGCTCGCTCGGGGAGCACTCCGCGCTGCCGCCGCCCGCGTAGAGCAGCTCGGCACGGGCCGCGAAGACTTCTTTCACCGTCGCCTGTGCTGAATCGGTAAGCGTGCGTGCGGCCAGCACCTCCGCCAGCTCGATGCTCGCGGGCGGGCGACCCGTCGCCAGCGCGACATCGAGCTGGAGCGCGCGTGCAGTGGCATCCAGCAGCTCCGCACGGTCGCGCGTGCTGCGGATGCGGGCGAGCAGCGCCGCCCGCTCGCGACGAAGCTCGGCTCTGCGCCCAGCCTCCGGCGTGGCGCGACGCAGGCGCAGTATATTCAGCCCCGCCAGCACGAGTGCCGCTGCTGCTGCTGTTGCAAAACGGAGCGCGCGCTGAGTCGGAAAATCGTAAGTGCCCACGAGACTGAGCTGCGCCGAGACACCGAGAATATCCGGCGGCGGCGGAGGCTTGGCTGCGACGACCGGTGCGGGTTCTGCCTGCGCGGCGGGAGCCTCGCCTTCCACCACGAGCGGCGCGGGCTGGCTGGTGAGCGTGGTGTATTTCGCCGTCTCAGGATCGAAGTAGCTGAATGAAAAAACGGGCATCGCATCCTTCTTCACCTCGGGCACCACGGAGATGGTGAATTGCTTCGTCCCCGACAGCTCTAGTTGATCGTTGGCTTGGAATTTGTCCTCCGGCGGATACGTCCGCCAGCCCGTCGCGTCGGCGAGCGGAGGAGCCGAGATGCGCTCGAAATTCCCGCGCCCCGCGATGCTCAGAGTCATCGTGACAGGCTCGCCAAATTTAATCCTCCCCGGCTGCCCCTGCGCGCCAAATTCAAACTTCCCAATCGCCCCCGTGAAGTCCTTTGGCCGCCCCTCCACCGGCAGCGGCCTCACCTCCAAATCCACCGCTGGCGCGTTCACATCCAGCTCCTGCGCGCTCCCTCGCGCCGGCCCGAATGGCGAGGAGAGCCGCTTCTCTTGCTTCGAATAGGCAAACTTCATGACCGCTGGCCCGAGGCTGAACTTCCCTGCCTTGTTGGGCGTGATGACCGTGCGCAGCGTGACGCGCTCGTAGTGCTTGCCGCCCACCACGACCTGGCTATTTCCCGTCTGGATCATGCGCCGCGCGGTGAATCCTTCGCCCGTTAGATTGGGCGCTTGGTTCCCGCTCCAGAGCGCGGATTGATCGAGGTAATAATAGATCTCCAGTGACACGTCTTCCCCCACGTAGGCCGTGTTTTTTAAAAGATGAATCTCCCCAAAAGCGAAGTCACCCGCCGCCATCGCCTTCTCGCCAGGAGAGACTTTCAGCGAGACTTCTTGCGTCCGCATTTTCCGACCTTCGATCACGACTTCGATAGGCGGGATCGTGAAGTTCCCCTCGCGTTTCGGCACGATGCGGAAGGTGTAAGTCATCGTGTGATTCACCTGCCCATTCGAGATGAGCATGGAGCTGCTCTGGCCTGTGCCCTGCATCTCCAGCCCATCCACATCGGGGAAATCGGGAGCCGGATCGGGTCTGCCGCCTTGGATGAGGAGTTCGTATTCCACATTCTCCCCCACGCTCGCAGTGGCGGAGGAAAGCGTGCCGCTCACCGTGGGCACGGCGGCGGCGATTGGGAGGAGCAGAGCGAGAGCGAGAAAGAGACAGAGGAATACTTTGCGCAAGGTGTGTTCGGATGTTGCAGGTGCCGCGCTCGAACGTCCGCGAGAGGAGCGCGCGCGTCCCGCGTGCTGCGGCGGGCTTCCAGCCCGACGTGGAGAGACTTCGAGCGTGGAGAGATCGTGTGTCCTGTAACGCGCGCCACTTAGTGACTGGCTGGAAGCCCGCCACGGCACGCGAGACGCGCGCGCTCCTGCGCTGCATGGTGCGCCCGACCACTGCTCATTGTGGGACGGGTTTAATAAATCGGACTTTGAGGAGAGAGGCATCATGGCGCTTTAGCTTTCCTACCAATTTTTGAATACACGCGGGCGATTCTGCTGCTCTTGCAGCATCTTGATCGGCGGGAGGATCACATCGTATTTCTTCTGCGCATCGAGCAGTTGTTTCGCATCCTTGTCTGTCATACGCCCCTCGCTGGCAGCGGCGGCGGCTTCGGCGGCTTCGGCTTGTTGCTGCTGTTTCTCTTCGCTGGGTTTGCCAGCATTGGCGGCTTTGAGTTCGCCAGTTTTGGGCTTCTCGGGCTCGCCAGCTTTTGGCTGTGCCTCCGCTTCCTTCTTCTCATCGCCGTCCTTCTTGTCGGCATCCTTTTTATCACTGTCCTTCTGTTGCTCCTCCTTCTGCTTTTGCTCTTCGGCTTTCTGCTGCTCGTCCTTCTGCGGCTTGCCGTCGCCGTCTTTAGGGTCGCCCTCCTTCTTCTCGCCCTCCCCATCTTTGCTCTGAGATTGGTCGTCCTTCTTGTCGTCTTTCTTCTCATCCTTCTTGTCCTGCTTCTGCTGCTCTTGCTTTTCGAGCTGCGCCATCGCGGTGGTCACAAGGTCGCGGTTGTGTTCAGCGTCCTTGTTTTTTGGGTCGAGCTTGAGGGCTTCTTCGTAGTGCTGGAGAGCATTTTTCCACTCCTGAGTTTTCGGTTCTTTTTCTTTTTGAGCCGCACCGCGCTTGGCGAGTGTGTTGGCAAGATTGTATTCGGCGCGGGACTGGAGCGTGGGGTCGCCAGTGCCGAGTGCTTGGCTAAAAGCGGCGGCGGCTTTGTCGTATTCGCCGAGCTGGTAGGCGGCGTTGCCAGCGTTGTAGCTCAGCTCGGGGGCGTCTTGTTTTTGTAGCTTCGTCTCGTAGTGCTCCAGCGCGCCTTTGTAGTCCTGCTTGGCGTAGCGCGCGGCTCCGGGATCAGCGGCGTGGAGGGGAGAGACTGCGAGCAGAAGAAGCGCGGCGGCTTTGGCGAAAGTGCGGCGTCTTTCTCCGAGCAGCACGGCGATGACGATGCAGACGAGCCCGCCGAGGAGCGGCCATTGGAAGCGTTCTGTTGGCTGTTTGGTCATTTTGTTTTCGTTGTCTTTCTCTCGCATCGCGCCGAGGCCTTGCTGGATGAGTTGGCGCATTTCGGCAGGGCCGTTTTGGAGGTGAATATAGAAGCCGCCGCCCGCTTCCGCAACTTCCCGCAGGCGCTTCTCGTCGAGGCGCGATTTCACAGGCTGGCCTTGCTCATCGCGCACGAAGTCGGTGCCTCCATTGCGTGTGCGAAAGGGAATGAGCGAGCCGTCTGCGGAGCCGAGGCCGACGGTGAAGATGCGGAACTTGTCTTTGTGCTCGCGCGCGACGTTCACGGCGTTTTCCTCCAAGTCCTCGCCGTCCGTAAAAATGATCAGCGCGCGCTGGTCGCTCTCGCCTTTTCCAAAAGCCTCCTCGGCAGTCTGGATCGCGGCGGCGATGTCGGTGCCGCCGCGCGGGATGATGTCGGTGTTGAGTTCGTTGAGCGACTCGCGGACCGCGTCGTAATCCGGCGTGAGCGGAGCCTGGAGGAAGGCGGAGCCTGCAAAGGCGATGAGGCCCACGCGGTCGCCGGAGAGCTGGGCGAGGAGGTCTTGTGCAGCGAGCTTGGCGCGCGTGAGGCGGTCGGGCTTGAGGTCGTCGGCGAGCATGGAGCGCGAGGTGTCGAGAGCGATCACGAGGTCGCGGCCCTTGGAGATGGATTCCTGCCACTCGAAGCCCCAGCTCGGGCGGGCCAGCGCGACGACGAGCTGCGCGAGCCCGAGCAGTGTGAGCGTAAATGCGGCGCGGCGCTTCGCGGTGCTCGCGCTGCCTGCGAGGCGGGGCTGGAGTCGTAGCGCGAGCAGGGCGTTGAGCGCGTGGCGGCGGAGTTTTTCTGCGCGGAAAAAGAGCGCGATGAGCACGGGTAACGCAAGCAGCGACCAGAGCCATGCGGGATGAGTGAAGGCGTTCACGGCACTGTCCTCCATAGTGTGTGTGCGAGCAGCAGGCGCAGCGTGAGCAGCGTCGTGCCGGCGGCGAGGAACCACTCGAAGAGCTCGCGCCACTCGACGTGTTGCTTCAATTTAATCTCGGTCTTTTCGAGCTTATCAATCTGCTCGAAGACCTTGCCGAGCGAGTCGGTATCGGCAGCGCGGAAGAATTGGCCGTTCGCGATGCGCGCGATTTCCTGCAAGCCTGGCTCGTCGGTCGGGAAGCGTTGCGTGGTATAGACCTTCTGGCCAAAGACCATCTGCGGCATACGCACGGGGCCGTCGGTGCCTGCGGCGATGGTGTAGATGCGGATGCCGAGCGCCTTCGCTGCCTCAGCGGCGACGGTGGGTTTGATTGTCGTCACATTCTCCGCGCCGTCGGTGAGCAAGATGACGAGGCGGCTCTTGGCGGGCTTGTCTTTCAGCCGATTCGTGGCGCTGGCGAGCGCGGTGCCGATGGAGGTGCCTGTATCGCGGAGGAGACCATTTTGCAGACGTTCGAGGTTTTGTAAAAGATACGTGTGATCGAGTGTGGCTGGGCTCATCAGGTAGGGGCGCCCGGCAAATACGATGATGCCGATGCGGTCGTTCGGGCGGGCTTCGATGAAGCGCTTCGTCACGTCTTTCACCGCATCGAGACGGCTCACGGGCTGGCCTCCCATCGTGAAATCCTCCGCTGCCATCGAGCCGGAAATATCCAGCGTCAGTAGGATGTCCACGCCGCTGGACTCGATGATCTCGCTTGTCTTGCCGAGGCGCGGGCGGGCTACGGCGATGATGAGCAGCGCGAGTGCAGCGCAGAGCAGCAGGCGATCAAAGCCGCCCCAACCTGCGCGCTGCGGGCGGGCGACTTTACGCAGTGCGCTGAGGCTGGAAAAGCGGACGACTGGCGCGGGCTGCGAACCGCCTTGTAGCCAAGCGAGCAGCGGGAGCGCGAGGAGCAGAAGCAGCCACCAAGGCTGCGCAAAAGTGATGTCGCGCCAGCTCATAGTGGTGTGCCTTGCACGAACGCCGTGGCATCGCGAAGGAGCGCGACATTTTCCTCCGAGCGCGCCTCGATGCGGGCGAATTTCAGCAAATCACAGCGGTCGAGAAATGTGGCGAGCAACTCGCGGTCGCCATCGGAAAAGCGGGCGGAGGCTTTGATCGTCGCGAGGAATTCCGGCGAGGTCTGCTGCGTGGCGCGGAGGCCGTAGTGGTTGCTGATGTAAGCGCGCAGCACGTCGGAGACAGCGACGCTGAAGGCATATGGCTCCAGCTTTTCCGCCTCGCTCCGCAGCGCCTCCAGCGCCCGTAGCGCGAGCGTGCGTGGGGTCGGCGGGGGCGTGGCGGTGCGGCGCTTGCCCAGCCACCAGCCGAGCCAGACAAGTAGTGCGAAGAGCACGACTGAGCCCGCGCCGAGCGCCCACCATGCCCATGTGGGCCACGGGATTTCTACGAGCGGCGCGTTGTCGCGCAGGCCCGCGAGCGGGTCGGGCGGGGCTTCGGGGAGTTGTGAGATGGCGGCGATTAGGAGATTCATCCGAGAGCGAGGCGGCGTTCGCGTTGTTGGAAAAAGCGGCGCAATGCGGGGACGTAATCTTCATCGGTGCGCAGGGCGATGGAGTCCACGCCGAGGCGGCGAAATTGCTTTGGCAGCTCGGCTTGAAAATCCGCCGCCGCATCCGCGAAATGCACGCGGTTGCTGCGGTTGGAGGTATTCACCACGAAGCGCTCGCCAGTCTCCGCGTCCTCCAGCACCACGCCGCCTACATCGGGCAACTCCAGCTCGCGCGGGTCCACGATGGGGATGGCCACGAGGTCGTGCCGCCGCGAGGAAATGGCGAGGGGCTTGCTAAAATCGGGAGCCTGAAAATCGCTGAGGAGGAAAACCACGGCGCGTCGGTGCAGCACGCGATTTGCCGCCTCCAGCGCGCACACGATGTCAGTGCCGCGTCCTTTCGGTTCATAAAAAAGAATCTCGCGGATGATGCGAAGCGCATGGCCGCGCCCTTTTGCGGGTGGGATGAAAAGCTCGACGTGATCGGAAAAGAGGATGCAGCCGACTTTGTCCGAATTGCGAATGGCGCTGAACGCAAACAAGCACGCCACCTCCGCCGCCAGCTCGCGCTTGCTGAGATTCACGCTGCCAAATTCCCCCGACGCACTCACGTCCACGATCAGCATGACCGTCAGCTCCCGCTCCTCGGTGAACTTCTTAATATACGCATCCCCCATCCGCGCCGTGACATTCCAATCAATCGCCCGCACCTCGTCTCCGGGTTGGTATTCACGCACTTCCTCGAAGTTCATCCCACGACCTTTGAACACGCTGCGATACTGCCCCGAGAAGGCAGCATCAATCATCCCACGAGTCTTCAACTCGATCTGGCGGATTTTTTTGAGGATATCCCGAGCTGATTCCATTGGGTGTTAAGCAGTCACCGTTATTTTCTTTCGGTGAAGTGCCCATGTTGCTGAAAGGAATATGAAGTTGCCCGCCAAGAAAAACCGCTCTCCGATGTCCAGTTTCCGCTGGTGCTCAGGGAAGTTGATAGAGCCCAAATACAAAAAAAACCTCCAAGCCCCAAAAGCCATGAAAGAGAGACCAGTCCACCACGCAATGTGGGGTATTGTTTTGTCTGCCCACGCCAGCTTCGCCCAGCACCGCGCAGCGAGGACTAGCACGAAGCCGTAAATAGAAATCTCAATGATGACTTTACGCCCGTCCGCAAGTTTCCAAGCGCCCTGCGAGGCCAGCTCGAAAGCGAGCGCCGTGCATTGGATGGCGAGGAAAGTAGAAGCTATGATCAAGGCAGCGGCGAACATCCTCATGGAACCGGCAAATTCGCGAAGACCTTTTCGATGATCTTCTCGCTAGTCACGTCTTCCGCTTCCGCTTCGTAGGTTACGGCGACTCGGTGGCGGAGGACGTCTTGGCCGATGTTTTTTACGTCTTGGGGCGTCACGTAGCCGCGACCGCTGAGGAAGGCGCGGGCGCGTGCGGCGAGGGTGAGGGCGATGGTGGCGCGGGGGCTGGCACCGTAGCGGATCATGCCGCTCATTTGCAGCTTGTAGGCGGCGGGCTCGCGGGTGGCGAAGACGACGTCCACGATGTAGTCTTTCACGCGATCATCAATGTAGATGCTGTTCACGATCTCTCGCGCGGCGAGGATTTGTGCGGGTTCTACGACGGGGAGCACGTCGAGCTTGGGCGAACTAGTGCCCATGGTTTCGAGGATTTGGCGCTCTTCGACTTTCGTGGGGTAGCCGACTTTGAGCTTGAGCATGAAGCGGTCGAGTTGCGCCTCCGGGAGCTGGTAAGTGCCTTCTTGTTCCAGCGGATTTTGCGTAGCGAGGACGAGGAAAGGCTCGGGTAATTTATACGTGGTATCGCCGAGCGTGACTTGCCGTTCTTGCATGGCTTCCAGCAGGGCGCTTTGCACTTTGGCAGGGGCGCGGTTGATTTCATCGGCGAGGATGAGGTTTGAAAAGATCGGCCCGTGCTTGGTGGTGAAAACGCCTTCGCGGGGATTATAGACAAGCGTGCCAACGAGGTCGGCGGGCAACAGATCGGGGGTAAATTGGATGCGCTTGAAGCCCGTGCGGATGGCGCAACTGAGCGTCTTCACGGTGAGCGTCTTGGCCAAGCCGGGCACGCCTTCGAGAAGGACGTGGCCATTGGTGAGCAGGCCGATGAGCAGCCCGTCCACGAGCGCTTGTTGGCCGACGACGACGCGCGCGATTTCCTTTTGTAGAGTGGCGACCCAGCCGCTTTGTTCTTGGACGCGGTTGGTGATTTCCTGAGTATTGGTCATGCGGTGTGGTTCGACACGGAGCGTGCTAGGACGCTCAATTTCTCGAAAGAGAAAAACTGTGGGGAGGTGAGATTTTTTAAAAGATTAAGCTTCGCTCAAGACGATTACCCCCTCGGCGACGACGCGCTGGCCGACGCTGGCGCGACACTCGAATTGCCAGAGCGGGCCGACGACGGCGACCTTGCGGGCTTGGATGTGGATGGTTTCGCTGGGCAGAGCGGCGGCGGGGAATTTCATCGTGCGAATGGCGGTGAGGCGGAAGGCGCGGCCCGATTGCCCGGCGGCGATGCCTGCCGCCTGGGCGAGGGCTTCGGCGAGGATCACGCCGGGGACGAGCGGTGCGCCGGGGAAGTGCCCGGCGAAGAAAGGGGTCTCGGGAGGGAATGTTTTTTCGCACTCGGCGGATTCGCCGGGCGTGTGGGCAAGCACTTGATCGAGGAAGATGAAGGGCTCGCGGTGAGGGAGGCCGAGGGTGATGGGATTGGGCATGGATTTAAGATTTAGGATTTAGGATTTAAGATTTGCTTCGATGCTCCACCTCGCTCGGCAAACGAACGTCGGAGCAAATCCTAAATCCTAAATCCTAAATCTTAAATCCTAAATCCTAAATCCTAAATCCTAAATCTTAAATCTTAAATCTTAAATCCCAATCCCGCGCTTGCCGCTCTCCGCTCGCCCACAGATAGTCCGCCCCCATTTTTCTATGAAACAAATCGGCATCGGACTCGCAGGCTTTGGCACCGTCGGCGCGGGCGTCTATAAGCACCTCGCACTTCACAGCGCACTACTCTCGCAGCGGCTCGGGCTGGAGCTAGTCGTCCGCCGCGTCGCCCTGCGCGACACGGCGCGCGCCCGCCCCATCCAGCCTCCAGTAGCGATCACGACTACGCGCTGGCAGGACGTGGTGGACGACCCCGCCGTGCAGATCGTCGTCGAGCTGATCGGCGGCATCGAGGAAGCGCGCCAGCTCATCCTGCGCTCGATCGAGGCGGGGAAAATGGTCGTCACCGGCAACAAAGCGCTACTCGCCGAGCACGGGAAAGAGATCTTCGACCTCGCCGCCGCGCGCGGCGTGCCGGTGTTCTTCGAGGCAGCGGTGGCGGGTGGCATCCCCATCATCAAGGCCGTCCGCGAGAGCTTCATCGGCAATCACATTCAGAGCATCCACGCCATCATCAACGGCACGACGAACTACATCCTCACCCGCATGACCGAGGCCGGGCTGGACTACGCCGAGGCGCTCGCCGAGGCCCAGGCGCAGGGCTACGCCGAGTCCGATCCCACGCTCGATGTGAACGGCTGGGACGCCGCGCACAAAGCCATCATCCTCGCCTCGCTCGCCTACGGCACTTGGATTTGCCCGAGCAAAGTCTTCGTCGAAGGCATCCAAGACATCACCGCCCGCGACATCTGCTTTGCCAAAAAACTCGGCTACCGCATCAAGCTCCTCGGCATCATCAAAGCCGATGCCGACGGCCAGATCGAAGTCCGCCTCCACCCCACGCTCATCCCCGAGAGCCACGTCCTCGCCAGCGTGAACGGCGTCTATAACGCCCTCTGCGTCCACGGCGACATCGTAGGAGAGACGCTCTTTTACGGACGCGGAGCCGGCCAAGACCCCACCGCCAGCGCCGTCATCGCCGACCTCGCCGAAGCCGCCGCCGCGCTGCAAAGCCCACGCCGCGATTGTGGCTTTATGCCGCACGGCCTCTACGGCGACTGCAAGCCGCTCGACGCCATCCTCTGCCGCTACTACCTCCGCGTGCCCGTGCAAGATCGCCCCGGCGTGCTCGCGAAAGTCGCAGGTGTTCTCGGCTCGCTGGACATCGGCATCAGCTCCATGATCCAGCCCGAAAGCGACGGCCAACAAGCCGAACTCATCCTCATGCTCCACGACGCCACGCACGCCCAAGTCGGAGCCGCCCTCACGCAAATCCGCGCGCTCGACAGCACGCAAGGCGAGCCACGCCTACTGCGCGTCGAGGACTTCACGTAAGAGCAAAAGAGGGCGCTGTGGACAGCCTGCCTCGGCTGAGGGTAGCGTGGCGGCATGACACGACACGATGGGCGCTCGCCCGACCAACTCCGCCCGCTCTCATTCATCCCCGGCTTTGCGCCGAATGCCACGGGCTCGGTGCTCGTCTGCACGGGCAATACGCGCGTGATTTGCTCGGCGATGATCGAGGAATCCGTGCCGCGCTGGATGAAAGACCAGCAAGTCACGGGCGGCTGGGTCACGGCGGAATATTCCATGCTCCCCTACTCCACTCAGCAGCGAAAAGCGCGCGACATTTCCAAAGGAAAACTCGATGGCCGCTCGACGGAAATCCAGCGCCTCATCGGTCGCTCACTACGCGCCGCGATTAATCTGGAAAAACTCGGCTCCCGCACGATGTGGCTCGATTGCGATGTGCTCGCGGCGGATGGCGGCACACGCACCGCAAGCATCACCGGAGCCAGCGTGGCGGCGGCGCTCGCGTGCAAGGAACTACTCAAAAAAGGACTCATCAAACAAAACCCCATCCGCCTCGTCGCCGCGACCAGCGTAGGCATCGTCGGCGGCGTGCCGATGCTCGATCTCGACTACCCCGAGGATCGCGACGCGGCGGTGGATATGAATGTGGTGATGACCGAGACGGGGCAATTTGTAGAAGTGCAAGGCAGCGGCGAAGAGAGCACCTTCAGCGAAGAAGAACTCAGCGCCCTCCTCACACTCGCACGCAAAGGAATCGCGACGCTGATCGAGGGACAGCGGGCTGCACTCGCTTGATCCTTTTTGCCATGCGCTTCCTCGCTCTGCTACCATTCATCGCTTCCACGGTCTTTGCCGCCGACTGGCCGGAGTTTCTCGGGCCGGGGCGGGATAATACTTCGCCGGAGATTGGCTTGTTGGAGAAGTGGCCGGAGGGCGGTTTGCCTGTGGTGTGGAGCCGCGACATCGGCAATGGCTACAGTGCGCCGAGCGTGCGCGGCGGGGTGCTCGTGCTGCATCATCGTGTGGGGGACGAGGAAGTCGTGGAGGCGGCGGAGGCGGCTACGGGCAAGACGCTTTGGCGGCACTCGTATCCCTGCCATTACCAAGATCCGTTTGGCTACAATAACGGCCCGCGCTGCACGCCGCTGCTCACGGCGGATCGCTGCTACACGTATGGCGCGGAGGGGCTGCTGTTGTGCCTGGATCTGAAAACGGGGAAGCCCATTTGGCAGCGCGAGACGCAGAGGGACTTCGATGTGCCGGAGGCGTTTTTTGGTGTCGGCAGCTCGCCTGTTTTGGAGGAGGGAAAAATCATCGTGCAAGTCGGCGGGCAGCCAAACTCCGGGGTCGTGGCTTTCGACGCTGCGACGGGCAAGACGCTGTGGGAGGCGGTGGGGGAGAAAAATTGGAATGGCGTGCTGATGAAGGGCTGGCCGGGCGAGCCCTTCGCGAAATGGGATGTGGGGCATCCTGCTTTTCAAAAGCAATCGAGCTACTGCACGCCGGTGCTGGCCACGATCCACGGTCAGCGTCATGTGCTTGTGGTCACGCGGCAAGGGCTCGTATCGCTCGATCCGGCGACGGGCGCGCATCGCTTTTCGTTTTGGTTTCGCGCGGTGCAGGATTCCTCTGTGAATGCGATGACGCCCATCGTGCGCGACGATCTCATTTTGATTTCGTCGGCGTATTTTAAGAACGGTTCTGTGCTGCTGCGCGTAAAGCCGGACGGCAACGGTGTGGATGAAGTCTGGCGCAGCACGGCGCTAGAGATGCACTGGGCGCGGCCCAATCTCGTGGGCGGAAATCTCTACGGTTTCAGCGGGCGCAATGAGCCGGATGGGGTCTTCCGCTGCGTGGAATTTGCGACGGGCAAAGTGCTGTGGGAGCGCAAGGAGGGTTGGCCGAATGGCGGGCACTCGAAGCTCCGCGAAGGCGAAAAATCGCCGGATGTTTTCGGACGCGGCTCCGCCGTTTTTGCCGATGGCAAACTCATCGCGCTCGGCGAGTGCGGGCTGCTCGGGCTTTTCAAACCGAACGCGGAGAGGCTGGAGGAAGTCTCCCGCTGGCAGGTGCCAGGGCTGACGTATCCTTGCTGGGCGGGCCCGGTGCTTGCGGATGGCCGACTCTTTCTGCGCAGCGAGGGGAAGCTCGTGTGCCTCCAGCTCAGGAAATAGGGGGACGATTTATTTTGAACCACGAAGGGCACGAAAGACACGAAGAGGAGGAATGAAGTCGCGATCTCTCCTTTGTATTCCCTTCGTCTTCTTCGTGCTCTTCGTGGTTCAAATCTTAACGGTGCCACTCCCCGAAATAACTACCGCCACTCGTGCTTTGGGTATTTGCGTTGCAGCTCGGCTTTGTGGCGGGGGTAGCTCTCTTTCCAGAAGTTGCCGAGGCTCGTGGTGATCTGGATGGGGCGGTAATTTGGCGCGAGGACTTGGATGACTAGCGAGACTTTGCCGCCTGCGATGCGGAGGTCATGCTCGACGCCGTAGAGGTCTTGGATGCGTGCGCCGAGGGTGGGCTGGGCGTTGTCGGCGTAGGTGATTTTGGCGCGCTTGCCGTTGGGGAGTTCGAGGCGCTCGGGGGCTTGGTCTTCCACGAGCTTTTGCTGCATGGGTGAGAGCCAGCTTTTTACTACGGGCCAAATGGGGCGGTCTTTGATCTCGCGGTAATTACTCGCGCCGAGGCAGAGCTGTTCCATGAGCGTGTGGCGGTCTTCGGTAGTGAGTTTGGGCAGCTCGTATTCGGGGCACCAATCGGCGAGTTGATTGAGCCGGAGGATGTATTGCTCAATGTCGTAATTCCAAAGATCGAGCGGCAGACGCCCGGCAGTAACTTCGGCGGCGAGGATGGCGGCGGCTTGTTCGCTGGGGACTTTGTCAGTGCGTTCGGCGCGGATTTCGAGGTCGCGAAAACGGGTGACGCTGCGGGCCATGACGCGCCGTTGCGTGGTGTCGTAGAAGACCTCCGTATCTTGCGTGAAAGCGGCTGGGAACATCTCGCGTAGCCATTCTTCGCGCACGCCGGTGGCGAGGGTGAGGAGCGTTTGCACATCGTCGCGGGAGTCCACTTCGCGCACTTCGCCGACGACAAGGAGCGTAGAATCCTGCGCCACGCTATCGCGCGCGAGCACGCCGCGCCGACCGTGGACGAGTTGCACCCGGAGGGTGCCGCGATCGAGCCGCACGCCGACGTGATCGGGGAAGCCTGCGAGGATGCAGCGGGCGAGACCTTCGCCGCTCGTATCGCGTGGCGAGCAATCGAGGCCTTCCTCTTTTGCAATGGAGCGGAACTGCTGGGCGAGCGCACTGGCCTCGCGGGCGGCGATGCCGTTTACGCCGATAGGGCGGAGTTTTTGTGGGTTGAAGTTTGCTTCTTCCGCGTAGCGGAGGGCGCGGAGGAGGACGGTGAAATCGCTCGTGCTGTCGGTGCCAAAGAGTTCTTCGCGCTGCTGCTCCTGCTGCTTGCCCAGCGCGCGGGGCAGCACGGACTTGCCTTGCGTGAGCGCGGCGACCGAGCAGATGGCGGGCACGCAGCCGCGCTCGTGGGCGGCGAGGAGCATCCGCGCGTAGCGAGGGTGGACGGGAAAGGCGAGCATCCTGCGGCCAAGCTCGGTGATGACTGTGGGACAGGTGCCTCGCCTGTCGTGGTCGGACAGGTGCCCCGCCTGTCCAGCGGGCGATTTGCCGCTCTGGGCAGGCGAGGGTGCCTGCCCCACTCCGACAGGCGGGGCACCTGTCCCACGTCCGTCTTCGGCGATGGCTCCGAGATCGAGCAACAGCACCTCGGCGCGTTCTAGCGATTTCGCATCGGGCGCTTCGAGCCATCGGAACTTTGCCACGTCCGTCACGCCGCTCGCTTTTAATGTGAGCACGACTTCGGCGAGGTCGAGGCGCTTTACCTCGGGCAGCTCTTGCGCGGGGCGGTCGAGGTGCTCGCGGTCGGTCCACAGGCGCAGGCAGATGCCAGGCGCTGTGCGGCCTGCGCGGCCTGCGCGTTGATCGGCGCTGGCGCGGGAGATGCGCTCGATGAGGAGGGTATTGATGCTGCGATTCGCGTCGTAGCGGGCGACGCGGGCGAGGCCAGCGTCTACGACCACGCGCACGCCATCAATAGTCAGCGAAGTCTCGGCGACGTTCGTGCTCACGATCACCTTGCGCTGGTCGTAGCGGGCGATGGCGGCGTCTTGCTCTTGCACGGAGAGCTCGCCGTGCAGCGGCACGACGATGAATTTCGCGCCCACTCGCGAGTTCCTCACCGCATTGATCGTGCGAGAAATCTCGTAGGCTCCCGGCATGAAAACGAGCACGTCGCCCTCGGTGATCGGCGCGAGGCGCTCCAGCTCTTCGGCCACGGCATCCCACACGGGATAATCATCGGCGCGCAGCGACTTCGGCAGGTATTCGATCTCCACCGGGAACATCCGCCCCGCGCTAGTGAGCGTCTCGCACGGCGCAAGATATTCGCCGAGCATCGCTGTCTCCAGCGTGGCAGACATCACGATCAGTCGCAGATCGGGGCGCGTGCGCTCTTGCAGCACTAGTGCTTGCGCGAGCGTGATGTCGCCATACAGATGCCGCTCGTGGAATTCGTCGAAGATGATCGCCGCCACGCCTCGCAACTGCGGGTCGTGCAGCATCCGCCGGAGCAGCACGCCCTCCGTCACGTAAAGGATGCGCGTCTTTGCCGAGCACACCCGGTCGAGGCGGATCTGGTAGCCCACTTCGTCGCCGAGCTTTTGCTTTCGCTCAAAAGCCACGCGCTGCGCGAGCATCCGAGTCGCCAATCGGCGCGGCTGGAGCACGATGATCTCACCCTTTTCCGCGAGCCCGCGATCCAGCACCATCTGCGGGACCTGCGTAGATTTGCCAGAGCCCGTGGGGGCTTGGAGGATGAGCCGGTTGCCCTTCGTCAGCGCGGCGACGAGTGCTTCCTCCAGCTCGTAGATCGGCAGATCACGCACGGCTGCGATTGAAGTTCGCCGCTGTGCGATCCGCCTCGCGCTTCTCGGCTTTCGCCTTGATATCGTCCCGCTTGTCGTGGGCGAGTTTTCCTTTGCCGAGGCCGAGCTCCACCTTCACGAGATGCTCCTTCCAGTAAAGCCGCAGCACCACGATGGAATGCCCGGCGACCTGCGTCATCTCGGTGAGGTGATTGATCTCCCGGCGCTTCAGCAGCGCGCGCCGCTGGCGCTTGGATTCATGCTGCTCGTAGCTCGCCTTGGCATACGCCTGCACGTCCACGCCATAGAGCCAGAGCTGGTTCTTCTCCACCTTACCAAATGCCCCCGTCACGTTTGCCAAGCCAGCGCGGATGGACTTTACCTCCGTGCCCTTGAGCTCCACCCCAGCCTCGAAGCGTTCGAGGATGTGGTATTCGTGGAGAGCCTTCCGATTGACCGAGATGTCGGCTCTCATCGTTCCTCCTCCCGCAGACGCGCCGACGAGCGGCACGCCCGAGCGAGACTAGTTTTTGCCTTCTTCTTTTGGCTTAAACTCAAAGCCGATTTTACCTTGGATCACTTCCGTGAGAGCGATGTCCGCGAGGCCCATTTTCGAGAGCACCTCGACCATCGGCTTGTGCCCGTTCGAGAGTTGGCGCACGCGCTTGGAAATGACGTTCACAAGCACTGGAACGCTCGGGATGATTTTGGCGGCTTCGTCAACAAGATGGCTCTGCATGGCTAATAGAAATAAAAGTTAAAAACCCCTTTGGAAAAAGGGAGCGGGAAGATGGTGGCTGCCCCGAGAATGTCAATCGGGAGTTTTGATGTGCCGCCCAGAGTGGCGGCATTACAGCGCCCCTCCGGTCAGCTTCGGGCCGTCCTTCGTGTCTTTCACCACCCAGCCGAGCGCGGCGATGGCGTCGCGGAGGCGGTCGCTCTCGGCCCAGTTTTTGGCGGCGCGGGCGGTCTGGCGTTCTTCTACGAAAGCGTGGACTTCGGCGGGGATGGCGACAGCGTCGCGCTCAAAGACGAGGACAGCATTGATGCGCTGCCACGCTGCGAGGAGCGCGGCGGCGGCAGGCGCGTCGAGCGTAGCGGCGTCGAGGGCGCGGTTTGTCTCGCGGATGAGGTCGAAGAGCTGGCCCATCGCGCCGGAGATATTCAGGTCGTCGTCGAGATGTGCGAAGAATCCCTCCACCAGCGCGGCAAGCGGCGCGGGGAGCGCGCCGGGCGCAGCGGCAGAGGCGGCTTTTTCGGCAAGGCGCTGCGTCCATTCGTCTATACGCCCCAGCGCGCTGCGGGCTCCGGCTAGGCCGTCAAAAGTGAAGTTCAGCGGCAGGCGATAGGCGACGGTGAGGAGAGCGTAGCGGATCTCGCGTCCGCTCCAGCCTTTGGCGAGGAGGTCGCGGAGGGTGTAGAAATTGCCGAGCGACTTCGACATTTTCTGCCCGTCCACCATGAGGTGCGCGCAGTGCAGCCACGTGCGGACGAAGCGCAGGCCGGTGATGCTTTCCGTCTGCGCGATCTCGGCTTCGTGGTGGGGGAAAATGTTATCCACGCCGCCACAATGGATGTCTATTTCCGGCCCGAGCAGTGCGGTAGCCATCGCGCTGCACTCGATGTGCCAGCCGGGCCTACCGGGCCCCCACGGCGAGTCCCAGCGCACGTCGCCGTCGTTTTCATCCCACGCTTTCCACAGCGCAAAATCGCCCACGCTTTCCTTTTCGTATTCATCATTGGCGATGCGACCGCTGGGGCGCAGTTCTTCGAGATTGAGGTGCGCGAGCTTGCCGTAGTCAGGGAATTTGCTGAGGCGGAAGTAGAGCGATTTGTCGTCCGCCTGATAGGCGATGCCCTTTTGCTCCAGCACCCGGATCATCTCGATCATCTGCGCCACGTAATCCGTCGCGGCGGGGAAATGATCCGCCCTTTTCACGCGCAGCGCCGCGAGATCTTCAAAGAAGGAGTCCTTGAATTTCTGCGTGAAGTCGGCGAGTCGCACGCCGAGGTTGCGGCAGCCTCGGATCGTCTTGTCGTCCACATCCGTGAGATTCATCACGCGCTCCACGGTGTAGCCGCGTGCCTCGATATGGCGTTGCAGCAAATCCTCGAAAATGTAGGCGCGGAAGTTCCCGATGTGGGCGTAATTATAGACCGTCGGCCCGCACGTATAGAGCTTCACGCGCTTGCCAGCAGGGTCGAGCGGCGTGAAGTCTTCGAGTTGACGCGAGTAGGTATTTAAAAAGCGGAGCGGCATGGGCAGCGGAAAGCCGCGCGTTGTGCCGGAGATGAGTGCCGCACGCCAGCACGGAATCGAAGTTCTAATTTCCCCCATCCCTCGCCCGTCTTCATCTTTCTCAAACTTTTTCCAC
>JAYVQK010000039.1:0-11223 GCA_043757005.1 Verrucomicrobiaceae bacterium | reverse complement strand
GCACACTGTTCGAATTGCGAGCGATTGGCCCACCCGCTCGTTCCTCGCCCCTCCAAAGCGGGGTCATGCCCCCGCACTCCAGAGGCGTCCCCCCGAGTATCCAGAGGTGCCCTAATTCTACTCACGTCTCTTTTTACGCGCGCCTTGGCAGGGATGCCTGCTCCGTCCCGCTTAGGATTTCAGTGTCTCTTTGGGCGTTCTATTTCCGCCGACGGCGTAGGCCGAGGAGGACGCTGAGGCCGCCGAGGAGTGAGACGGCGGCGGCAGGCTCGGGGACGGCGAGGAGGGTCACGTCGGAACCCGCATCGGTGGCGTAGCTGATTTGGAATTGCTGGGTGAAGCCGCCGTCGGTGACGGTGAAGGTTTCGCCTTCGTCGAGGGTGTTGCCGAGGTAGCTGAATTGTCCGCCGCCGAGGATAGGCATGGTGCCGTTTAGGAGGGCGAAGAGCGTGGAGTCGGTCGGGTCGGCGAGTAGTGCGATATTGAGGAGGACGGTTCCATTCAGGGTGGCTGCGCCGGTGATGGCGAGTTGGTCGGCGGTGGTTGCGCCGATTTCTGTGGAGAGGGAGGAGCCGCTGGCGAAGGAGACGGGCCCAGTGTGGAGTGTGCCGATGCTTGCGCCGGGGGCGACGGTGGCTCCTGCGGCGACGGTGACGGTGGCGGCGGGGTTGATCGTGCCGCTGCCGCCGAGGGTGCCTGCATTTACCGCGACGCTGCCGGTGCCGGAGAGGGAGCCGCTCACGAGGAGCTTGCCGCCGCTCACGGTGGTGGCGGCGCTGTAGTCGTTTGCGCCGCTGAGGTTGAGTGTGCCGCTGCCGGTTTTATTGATGGCGATGAGGCCGGTGATGTTGCCGCTAAAGACGGAGTCTGTGGCGTCGCCGACGGTCAAAGTGGGTGCGGTGGGTGCGGCGACGACTTCATTGGTCAGGCCATACCAGTGGTAGGAGCCCGCGCCGGTTTGGTAGGTGTTGATGGTCACGGTGCCGGTGGCGTCGGCTTTGTAACGGATCGGGAGGTAGTTCGCTTGTGTGGCGCTGAAGTCTTCATTGAATGAGCCAGCTCCCATCACGCTACCAGATTGGACGGTGAAATACTGGGTGCGGTCGCCGCCCCAGAAACGCTCGTAGAGGCGTGCCTCGTAGTTTGTGCCAGCGGTGAGTCCCGTGAGGGTCAGAGTCGCTGGGTTGCCGTTGTAGAAAAAGTTCGTGAGCAGTGTGCTGATGCCACCGGTGGTGAGGGTGCTTCCGTTGCCAGCAATTTGGGTGGCCCCTGCGAGCGACCAATTTGCACCCGTGAGTCCTGCACCGATAAATGCCACGCCGTTGACGGTGGCTGGGGCACCGGATTCTGCGAAATCGAGCGCGTGCGTGTAGGTCTTGGATGCAGAGATGTCCGTGCCTGCATCGTCGGCGAAAAAGACGGGGCTTCCCAAGGAGGCCGATGCGGTGCTGGTGACGGTGCCGGAGCCGGAGAGGTTATTGATCGTCTCGTGGAAGCCGCCGAGGTCGAATGTCGCGCCAGCGTTCACGACGACTTTGCCTTTGCCCGCACCGTCCGGCACGACTTGCGAGGCTCCGAGCTTGATGGTGCCTTGGTTGATGACGGTGTTGCCCACGTAGGCGTTGCCGGTATTGGCGAGCGTCACGATGCCGTTTTCGTCTATCCGCCCGGAGCCTTTGATCAATCCGCCTGGCCCTGTGATGGGGCCGGAGAGGCGGATGTTATTGAGGTTATTACCACTGATGTCGCTCGTCGCATTGAGCGCGATGCTGCCTAGGATTTGGTATTCTGCGAAGCCGCCCGCGCCGCCGTCGGCGTAGATGGCCGCTTTGTTCCCGTCGCCGGGGTTTCCGCCGAGGCCGTTGAGGGTGAAATTATTCGTGATGAACGTGTTCCCCGTATTCCACCAAGCGAGGTAGTTTGTGCCGCTGGCGATGTTGACGGGGCCGGTGCCCATGGCGGCGGAGTGGTGGGCAACGATGTTGCCCGCTGTGATATTTGTGCCGCCCGAGTAGTTGCTGGCACCGGAGAGCGCCTGCGAACCGAGGCCTTGTTTGATGAGGGTCGTGGGGCCATTGATCGCGCCGCTGAAGTTATAACTATCGCCATCCCCGATGGTCAGTGTTGTCGCTGCGGCGCTCACGTTTTCCAAGCTCGCGGCAAACCAGTGGAAGGTATTGCCGTCAGAGAGCGGTGCCATGGTGATGCTCGCGGAGGTCGTCGCGGCGACGAATTGGTAGCCGTAGTAGCCCAAGTTGCCGGGCTCGGTTCCGAGCAGTTGGTTCGAGATCGGTCCCGCGCCGTCTTCGTCGAAGGTCGCGTTTTGCAAGCGCCCCACCCAGCTTCCCACTTTGGTATAAACGACGGCGTTGTAAGTCTGGCCGACGTTGAGATTGCTAAAGGTCAGCATGCCGGGGTTGCCGCCGTAGTAGAAGTCATTGATGAGCTGGTCGTAGCCGCCGATGTCCGCGCCGCCGTAGAGATTGCCCGCACCCGTGAGCGCCCAGCCGGTGCCGCTCGTGCCAGCGTTGTCAAAGGCGACGCCGTTCACCGTGGCTCCGCCGTTATTGCCGAAGTCGAGTTTTTGCACGTAGTTCTTGCTCGCGGAGATGAGCACGGAGCCGTCGAGCCCGGTGGAAATGACGCCGCTGCGGGCGATGGTGCCGCTGCCTGTGAGGCCGCCGACGCTGTGGCTCGTGATGCCGAGATCCCATGTCGCTCCGGCGGCGATGGCGACATCGCCAGTGCCGTTCGTATTCGCCGTGGCGGCGAGGGTGCCCGCGCTGATCGTCGTGCCGCCGGAATAGCTATTGATGCCCGAGAGCGTCAGCTTACCCGTGCCAACTTTCGTGAGGCTTCCGGTGCCGGTGATATTGCCTGCAAAAAACGTCGTCGCATTATCGCTGCCCGTCGTGAGTGAGCCGCTCCCGAGTGCCACGACGCTACCCGTCGCGCCGGTGAGCGAGGTGAGTATTTGGGTGCTGCCATTGAGGCTCAAAGTCGCGCCCGCCGTGGTGAGATTCAGTGAGGTCGTGGAGGGGATCGTGCCACCGCTCAAAGCCACGGTGCCCGCGTTGATCGTCGTGCTGCCTGCGTAGGTATTTGCGCCGGTGAGGGTGAGCACGCCGTTGCCAGCTTTGGTAAAACCGCCCGCGCCGCTGATGACGCCTGCAAAGGTCGTGCTCGTGTTGTTCGCGCCTACGGTGAGTGTGCCATCGTTCACCACGCTCGTGCTTGCCACGCCTGCGAGCGAGCCCAGGGTTTGATTCGCGGCGGTGAGGTCGAGCGTCGCGCCAGCAGCGGTGAGGCTGAGGGCGGTGCCGCCCGGGAGCTGGTTCGAGGTGGCGGCGGTGACGAGATCTATGACTGTGGAGCGGTCGCCGCCGAGGGTGTTATTTCCGGCAAAAGAAATAGTGTGCGTGCCAGCGGTGAAGTTCGCGCCAGCGGTGTAATTTAACCAGGAAGTCTGGCTGAAATCGCCCGCGACAAATGTTTTTTCGATGCCGCCGTCCACTTTGAAGTAGAGCCCGTCTGGCCCGTTGCCGCCGCCGCGCCCCACGGCTTGGAAGCTGAAGTTGTAGTAGCCCGGAGTCACCACCGTGATGGTCTGCGAGATCGAACCATCGCCACCGCCGTTGCTTTGGATAAAGCCGCCCGCATTGCCGTCGTGACCGCTCGTGGGGTTAAACCAAGGGCTGCCATTGAGCCCGATGCCTGCACCGGAGAACGCCCAAGACGCCCCCGCTGGTGCATAGCCGAAGCTCCCATTCGCGAGGCTGGTGTAAGTCTCAAAGCTGTTGTTCGCGATGGTCAGCGCCACGGTGGGGTTTATCTTCACGGTGCCGCCATTGATATTGGTCGCCCCCGTGTAGGTCAGCGAGCCGCCGATCGTCAGCAGTCCCGCGCCGTTTTTACTCAGCCCGCCGGAGCCGCTGATCGGCACATCTATGTTCTGCGTCGCTGTGTTATTGATGACTAGAGAACCGCTATTGGCGATGGCTCCGATGCCCGAGACGTCCGCACTCGGCGACTCCAGGATGATGGTGCCACTCCCGATATTGAGCCCTTTCCCCGCACCCGCGATCGTGCCCGTGATCCGCAGCGTGCCTGCGCCAAATTTCGCCACCGCTGTATTGAGCTGGAGCGCCGCCGAGATCGTGTGTGTGCCGGCATCCATCTTGAGCACCGAGGAGCCGCCCGCGTCTGCTTGCAGCGTGAGCGTGCTGGCACCTGCGACGGTGTAGCCGCCTGCGCCGAGGAATTCGATGTGCCCCACGGTCGTCGCCGCATCCACCGTGATGGTCGTCGGGCTCGCCTGCGTGCCGAGCGACGCCGTGCTGCCCACCGCGTTTGGGGCCGAGCCGCCGGACCAATTCGTCGCCGTATTCCACGAGCTATTCGTCGCGGGCGTCCACGTATTGCTGTTCAGCGCGAGCACTTCATTGCTCAAGCCGTAAAAGTGCATCGTATTCCCCGGCACCTGCGGCGTGAAATTCAGAACCGTCGTCGCCCCCGTCGCCACGAAAGTGTAGCGCAGCGCCGAAGCCTCCAGCGCGTCCTCATTATACAAAATGCTCGCGCCCTCCGTGGAAGTCACCGTCTGCCGACGACTATCACCGAGCCCCCACGCTTCGTTGTAAAACGTCGTCACATAGGTCTGCCCCGCCGTCAGCCCGCTCATCGTTACCGTCGCGGGATTCCCATTATATTGAAAGCCGTCGAAAAGCCCCGTGATCGCCTGCCCGCCGAAAGTCGTCGTGTGATTCCCCCCGCCGCCAAAAGTATTGCCCGCTCCCGACAACGCCCAACCAGCGCCCGAGAGCCCGCTGTTGCTGCCGAAGAAAGTCGCGCCATTCACCGTCACATCGCCGCCGATGACATTCGCGATGGCCGTGTAAGTCTTCGCCGAACTCACCCCCGTCGTCGCATCGCTAAAAAAAGCGCCGCTACTAAATACGGCATCTACTGCGGAGGCGTGTGGCGAGGTAAATCCCAGTGCTGCGACCACTCCCAAACCCGAGAGGGCAGCAGCGCGGAAACGGCATAGGGACAAGCGTGGAGACGGAGTGGTATGACGGATGGAGTTCATAAGGCAGAGTTGGTTTTGGTTGGATTTGCCAGCGTTGAGCTTTCAGCAATGCCACGGAAGGTAAACCTGAACCGAAAAATCGTCCACCCCATAAAGATGGGGTATGGCGGGCAATAGCGGGCGGTGGTTTTACCGGCGCTCACAAGGGAAAGACTTTCTTCGGACTCCAGCCCTCCCCTCGCCGCTGCGTCCTGCTATTTTAGCATCTAAAGCGGCAACCTGCGCAGGATGATAAGGCGCTTTTAGCCCCCACTCACCGGCGGCAAGATCGCCAGCTCCTGCGCGCCCATGCCGATGGGCTCATCCCACGAATGGTATTCGCAATCCACCGCCGCCCGCGCACCGCACGGATCAAAGCCCGGCGCGACGCTCGCGAAGACGGCGCGCGGCGAGTCCGACGCGGCACATTCCGCGAGCATCTCGCGCCAACCCAGCGTGTGGGCGGCGGAGGCAAAAGCGAGTAACTTCACTTGCATCCCCACTGCGCTACTCGGCGCGCGCGCGTTTCGCAAGCACCGTGGCTTGCCTCCCCGCCCACGCCAGCCATCGTGCAGAAATGCTGACACTCGACGAAGCCCGCGCGCTCATGGCCCGCCACATCCACGTCCTCGCACCCGAGCGCGTGCCGCTCGCAGAGGCCCACGGGCGCACGCTCCGCGAGAGCGTCGCTGCGCCTGCGGATCTCCCGGCGTTTCATCGCAGTGCCTTCGATGGCTACACGCTACGCTCTGCGGAGACTCCCGCGCGCTTGCGCATTGTGGGGGAACGCGCGGCGGGCGCACTCGCTGGCGAGCCGCTCGGCGTCGGGGAATGTGCGCGCATCTTCACCGGCGCGCAGCTCCCGCCGGGTGCGGATGCCGTCGCCATGCAAGAGCACGTCGCCCGCGATGGCGACCACGCCGCAATCCCCACCACCGCGCACGGCCACGGCGTGCGTTGGCGAGGAGAAGACGCGCGCGCAGGCCAGCTCCTGATCGAGCGCGGGCAACGGCTCGGCGCGGTAGAGTGCTCGCTACTGGCCACGCTCGGGCTCACGCAGCCACTCGTCGCGCCGCGCGTCCGCATCCACCACATCGTCACCGGCACCGAGCTCGTCCCACCGGATGCCACGCCCGGCCCCGGCCAAATCCGCGAGAGCAATTCCGCCCTCCTCACCGCCCTCGCTGCCGATGCAGGCGCGGCATTTCGCACCACGGGCGCAACGGGCGCAGGCGAGGATCTCGCTTCACTACTCGGCATGATCCAGAGCGTGCCCGAGGAAAGCTGGGAGCTGCTCCTGCTCTCCGGCGGCGCGAGCGTGGGCGATTACGATTTCGGCCAGCGCGCCCTCGCCGCGCTCGGCTTCAGCGTCCACTTCACCGCGCTCAATCTCCGCCCTGGCAAGCCCCTCATCTTCGCCACGCGCGGGCGGCAGCTCGCCTTCGTCATCCCCGGCAACCCGCTCTCACACTACGTCTGCTGGCACCTCGCCATCCGCGCCGCGCTCGATCTTCTTGTGAAAGCAGAGACCTGCCTCGACCTCGTGCAGCTCCCACTTTCCGCCACCGAGCCGCTCCCCGGCAACACCCGCGAGACGTGGTGGCCCGCCCGCATCGCATGGCGCGAAGGCCGCGCATTTGCCGAGCCGCTCAAGTGGCAGAGCTCCGGCGACCTCACCGGCATCGTCGGCATCCGCGCACTCCTCCGCATCCCCGCGCGCGCCGCGCCCATCGTGCCCGGCGCGCTGGTGGAGGCGCTACTGCTGTCCATCTAGCCCATGCTGTCCATGGACGGCATGGACGACATTGACTTCGCTTGTTACACCTCGCGCCATGTCCACACCATTCAGCCACCTCGATGCCACCGGCTCCGCCCGCATGGTGGATGTCGGCGCAAAGCCCGTCCAGCGCCGCATCGCCCGCGCCGAGGGCCTCGTGCAGTGCGCGCCCGAGACCATCGCCGCACTCCGCGCGCAGGCTTTGCCAAAAGGCGACGTCCTCACCGTCGCCAAGATCGCCGGCATCCAAGCCGCCAAGCGTTGCGACGCCCTCATCCCGCTCTGCCATTCGCTCCCTCTGGATGCCGTGGACATCACCTTCACCATCGAGCCCGCCGCCATCCGCATCCACGCGGAAACCCTCACCAGTGCAAGGACCGGCGTGGAGATGGAAGCCCTCACCGCCGTCTCCATCGCCGCCCTCACCATCTACGATATGTGCAAAGCCGTGGACAAAAGCATGACCATCTCCGGCATCCACGTGACCGAGAAAATCAAACAATGACCTTCGCCCGAATCACCCTCAGCGACCGCGCCAGCGCCGGGATTTATGAGGACCTCAGCGGCCCCGCCATCGAGACATTTTTCGCCGAACACCTCGCCGAAGACATCGCGTGGGAGCGCGTGCTCATACCCGATGAAAGCGAGCGCATCACCGCCGAGCTGCGCCGCCTGTGCGATGAAACGCGCTGCGCCCTCATCATCACCACCGGCGGCACCGGCCCCTCGCCCCGCGACGTCACCCCCGAGGCCACCCGCGCCGTGCTACACCGCGAGCTACCCGGCTTTGGCGAAATCATGCGCGTCCACAGCTTTGCCAAAGTCCCCACCGCCATCCTCAGCCGCGCCACCGCAGGCACGCGCGGCACCACACTCATCATCAATCTCCCCGGCAACCCCCGCGCCATCGGCGAATGTCTTCCCCTCCTCCTCCCCGCCATCATCGAGTGCCTCGCCCACCTCGGCCACCCCCGCCTCCAATCGTAGAAGCGACGCCCCCGTCGCTAACGCGCTCGTAGCCCCTGCCGACATCTCGCCCTTTACTCCAAAGAGGCGCTCCAAAACACGAGAGATAAGCGCGAAGCGCCGGGGAGCGCGGGCTTCTAGCCCGCAGCGTCCGGCATCCCTGCCGGGCGCATGGAGCGTAGCGACTCGGGAGCCGTGCGACTTTTGTAAAAGCCGCGTCGCTCGATGTGCCTGGCAAGATGCCACCCACTGCGGGCTAGAAGCCCGCGCTCCCCGGCGCTCCGCGCTCACCAAAACGCCATTTCTAAAAGCCTTCTTTAATAAGGGAACCTCTGGGAACTCTAAACCTTGTTGCTTCGAGAGCGTCGTTCGAAGTTCCCAGAGGTTCCCATATATGAGAGTCGCCCCCCGCACAGCTCTCAGCCAACACGCGAGGCGGCGTGTTGCGATGTTTGCGGACGAGGGCGTCTGCGCTGCGCGCAAAAGCGACGAGGGCGTCGCTTCTACGCGCGCAAACTTTCTGAACTGTCCGCTTGGCAAGCGCGAGTCGCTCGCTAATTTCCCAGCCCTTTCATTTTTATACACACTGCACATGAACGTCGTTTTTGAACCACTACCAAACTGTCTCGCCAATCTTCGCGTCGAAGTCGCACCCGATGCCGTCAAGCTCGCTTGGAGTGCCGTCACCAATAATTACGCGAAGTTCGCGAAACTGCCCGGATACCGTCAGGGCAAGGCTCCGCGCACCGTTGTAGAGCGCAAATTCACCAAAGAAATTCGCGAAGAAGTCACCAAGCAAGTCCTCAGCGATGCGTGCAAATCCGCCATCCAAGAGCGCAAGCTGCGCGTGCTTTCCCTCTCCGAAGTCGAAGACGTGGAGTGGGGCGACGATCAGTCTTTGAAATTCCGCGCGACCATCGTGCTGCATCCTGAATTCGAGCTGCCCGACTACAAAGGCATCCCCGTCACCGTGCCCAGCGCCGAAGTCACCGACGCCGAAGTGGACGAGGCGCTCGACAACCTCCGCGAACAGCAAGCCGACTTCCCCGAAGTCGAGCCCGCGCGCGCGGCAGACATGGGCGATTTCGTCGTCGTAGATTACGAAGGCACCGTGGAGGGCGAGCCCGTCCACGAGCGTTTCCCGAAAGCAGGCAAGCCGCTTTCACACAACCTCGATTTCTGGATCAAAATGACCGACGAAGCTTTCTTCCCCGGCTACTGCCAGCACATCGTCGGCATGAACGTCGGCGAGACCCGCGAGTTCGACATCGTGGTGCCCGTGGATTTTCCCGTCGAGGGGATGCCCGGCTCCGCACTCCATTATAAAGTGACGCTCAAAGGCGTGAAAGCACGCGTATTGCCGGAGCTGAACGATGAGTTCGCTGCCGGCGTCGCGACCGGCAAAAGCCTGAACGAACTGCGCATCATGGCCCGCGAAGAACTCCAGCGCCAAAAGCACACGCAGATTGATGCAGCCAAGCGCAACGGCGTGATGAGCGCTCTCATTTCCAAGATCGAGTGCGAGCTGCCCACCCAAATGGTGCGCCAGCAAACACAGTCCATCCTCGGCGACATCGTCCGCGAAAATCAAACACGCGGCGTGACGGAAGACGTCATCAAAGAGAACGAAAAAGAACTCGTCGGCAGCGCCGCACAGAGCGCGCGTGACCGGATCAAAGGCACGTTCGTTTTGCTCCGCATCGCGGAAAAAGAAAACCTCCGAGTGACCGAGATGGAGCTGCGCAACCGCATCAACGGCATGGCGCGTCGCTACGAAATGACCTTTGATAAAATGCTCAAAGAGCTGCAAAAACGCGGCGCGATTGACCAGATCAGCGAAGAAGTCCTCACGGGCAAGGCGCTCGATTTCGTCGCCTCCGAGGCCACCGTCTCCACGAATTCCGCACCCGCCACCGAAGTCGCACCCGCCAGCTAAAAAAGCCATGTTCACCAACTCCGAAGCGCCAACGATCATCAAGCCCAAGTCCAGCTACAACGTCACCGTCATTGATTCCGACGGACGCGGCGAGCGGGCTTACGACATCTTTTCGCGCCTGCTCAAAGACCGCATCATCTTCCTCGGCTCCGAGGTGAATGACCACGTCTCCAACGTCATCATCGCGCAGCTCCTCTTCCTGCAAATGGATGACCCGAAAAAGGACATCCATCTTTACATCAACAGCCCCGGCGGCAGCGTCACCGATGGCCTCGCAATCTACGACACTATGCAGTTCCTCACCTGCGACGTAAATACCTACTGCATCGGGATGTGCGCCTCCATGGGCGCGCTGCTCCTATGCGCTGGCACAAAGGGCAAACGCTACGCACTGCCCAACAGCCACATCATGATCCACCAAGCCAGCGGCGGCGCGCGCGGCACGGCGGCGGACATCAAGCAGACCGTCGAGTTCCTCTACAAACTCAACAACCGCACCAAGCAGATCATCTCGCACCACACCGGCAAATCGCCAGAGCAAGTGGCGCTGGATAGCGACCGCGACTACTACATGAGCGCGCAAGAGGCGAAGGACTACGGCATCGTGGACGAGGTCGTCTCCTCCCGCAAAGACGTGCCGCATTTTGCAGAGGCATCCAAAGAAAAAACCGAGTAACCACGGGAACAATTTCCGCTTTTATCGCTTCGTAAATGGCACGCGCTTCTAATCTCACCATGTGCAGCTTCTGCGGCAAATCGCACGCCGAAGTCCGCAAGCTCATCGCCGGGCCCGGCGTCTATATCTGCGACTCCTGCATCAATGTCTGCAAAGGCATCCTCGATAAGGAACTCAGCGAAGAAGCACGGCGCACCAGCACCCAGCTCCGCGTGCCAAAGCCAGCGGAAATCCGCCGCAATCTCGATAACTACGTGATCGGCCAGGACTCCGCCAAAAAGTCCCTCAGCGTTGCCGTCCATAACCACTACAAACGCATCCTCCACAACAGCAGCATCGGCCAGACGCTCGTCACGGCGAACGACCCGCACGCCGACGTGGAGATTGATAAAAGCAACATCCTCCTCATCGGCCCGACTGGCAGTGGCAAGACCCTCATGGCCCGCACGCTCGCCCGCGTGCTCGACGTGCCCTTTTGCATCGCAGATGCCACCACGCTCACCGAGGCCGGCTACGTCGGCGAGGATGTAGAAAACATCATCCTCCGCCTGCTCCAAGCCGCCGACTACGACGTGAAGCGCGCCGAGATCGGCATCGTTTACATTGATGAAATTGATAAGATCGGGCGCAAGACCGAGAACGTCTCCATCACCCGCGACGTGAGCGGCGAAGGCGTCCAGCAGGCGCTCCTAAAAATCCTCGAAGGCACCACCTGCAACGTCCCCCCACAAGGCGGGCGCAAGCATCCCCAGCAGGAATACATCCAAGTCAGCACGGAAAAAATCCTCTTCATCTGCGGC
>JAYVQK010000038.1:0-11229 GCA_043757005.1 Verrucomicrobiaceae bacterium | reverse complement strand
CGGCCTGCATCTGCTCGACGTGGCGGAGCTGCTGAAAGTCCTCCACCGCCTCGTGGATAGCGGAGCCACGGTCGTCGTCATCGAGCATCACCTCAATCTCATCGCCGACGCCGACTACGTCCTCGACATCGGCCCCGAGGCGGGCGGCGCAGGCGGCGAACTGGTCGCCCACGGCACGCCCGAGCAAGTCGCGAAAAGTAAAGCCAGCCGCACCGCGCCATTTTTGCGAGAGGTCTTAAAATAGCGGAGGGAGTGCCGCGACGAGAGTCCTTCGGTGAGCAATCACGACCCGCGTTGCCTCATTGGCTATAGGCAGCGCTTTTTCTACTTCCCTGATCCGTTTATGGACGCCGTCCACTGCGTTTGCACGTCGGTCAGTGTGTGCGTCCAGCAAAAGTTTCCCGCCATCAATTCGTGATACCGCCCCTCCGTATATTCCGCATTGCGCGGGTGCGTTCCGTTTTCCACTCTCCGCGCCGCTATGAAAACTCATCTCCTCATTTCCACGATCCTACTCGCCGTCAGCCCGCTCGTCCGCGCGCAAGAGTATGAGACTCGCACTTTCACCGGGCCGGATGGCGGCGTGCTGCCGTATCGGCTGCTCAAGCCACTGCACTACGATGCTGCGCAAAAGTATCCGCTCGTCGTGCTGCTGCACGGCGCGGGAGAGCGCGGCGATGACAACAAGGCGCAGCTCAAATGGGGCGGCGATCTTTTTAATAAGCAGGAGGTAATGGAGAAATTCCCCGCCTTCGTGCTCGTGCCGCAATGCCCGAAGGACAAGAAGTGGGTGGAGATAGATTGGAGCGCGGAAAACCCCGTCGCTCCTGCCGATGCCGGAGCCACGCAAGCTCTGCTGCTCGGCGCGCTGGAGGCGGTGCAAAAGGAATTCAGCACGGATGCGTCGCGGCTTTACCTCACGGGATTGAGCATGGGCGGCTACGGCACATGGGATCTCATCACGCGCTATCCCGGCAAGTTTGCCGCCGCCGCGCCGATCTGCGGCGGAGGGGATAAAACCAAGGCTGCTGCTGCGAAAGCGACACCCGTGTGGGCTTTTCACGGCGCAGCCGATGGCACGGTGAAGCCCATCCGCACGCGCGAACTCGTGGACGCTCTGCGCGCGGCAGGCGGCACCGTGGCGCATACGGAATACCCCGGCGTGCAGCACGACTCGTGGACGTTTGCTTTCGCGGAACCCACATTTTTGCCGTGGATGTTTGCGCAGCGGCTCGGCCAACCCGCGCAGCAAATGGGGCTCGCGGCGAGTCCCTACACGGCGCTCGCGATGCCGCCGCAGGATGTCTTCCCCGGCCCCGGCCCGCTCCAGCTTGCGGATTGGTTTCAAAAACTGTGGATGCAACGGCGCGTGGATTTCTCGCGTTCGCACGAGGCAGATCGCGGCGCGGCGGTCTTCCTTGGCGACAGCATCACGCAAGGCTGGGCCACGCTTGCAAAGGATTTCCCCACGATGAAAGTCGCCAACCGTGGCATCAGCGGCGACACCTCGCGCGGCGTGCGCTACCGGCTGAAAGAAGACGTGCTCGACCTCCAGCCACGCGCCGTGAGCATCCTCATCGGCACAAATGACCTCGATCTCGGCGGCGAACCCGAGCAGACCATCGAGAACATCAAAGCCATCCTCGCCGAGCTGCAAAAGCAGAACGCCAGCGTCCCCATCATCCTCAACCGCGTGATGCCACGTGGTGCAAAGCCCGGCAAATTCCCCGAGAAAATCCAGAAGCTCAACAGCCTCATTGATGCGCTCGCCAAGGCCAACCCACACATCACGCTTTGCGACGCATGGGCGCTCTTTGACGACGGCCAGGGGAGCTGCAAAAAGGAAGAGTTCCCCGATATGCTCCACCCTAACAAGGCGGGCTACGCCAAGTGGCAGTCGGCATTGCAGGAGATTTTTACGAAGTTGAAACTCTAAGCTCCCACCGATTCCGCTTCCCGCCCGCCGAGTGCCCCGCCTACTCTCCGCGCATGAATATCGCAGCAATCCTCGCCGTAGATCTCGGCAGCTTCATTACCAATCCCATCGTCATCGGCGTCGTCATCGTCGTCACGCTCGTCATCGCGTTATTGACGTTTAATTTCCTCGGCATCTGGGTCCGAGCGTGGGCAGCCAATGCGCCCGTCAGTATTTTCACCATGATCTTTATGCGCCTGCGCGGCGTGCCCGTGGCGCAAGTCGTGGATGCCCGCATCACCGCCACGAAAGCCGGGCTGCACATCGAGAGCGACCCCATTGAGGCGCACTACCTCTCCGGCGGCGATATTAACCACGTCATCCTCTCCCTCATCGCCGCGTCGAAAGCAGGCATCACGCTCGATTGGAACCGCGCCTGCGCCATTGATCTCGCCACGAAAGGCACCGGCAAGACCGTGCTCGAAGCGGTGAAAACCAGCATCAACCCCAAGGTGATTGATTGCCCGAATCCCGCGAGCGGACGCACCACTATTGATGCGGTCGCGAAAGACGGCATCGGCGTGAAAGTGAAAGCCCGCGTGACCGTCCGCACAAACCTCGATCGCTTCGTCGGCGGCGCGACCGAGGAGACCATCATCGCCCGCGTCGGCGAAGGCATCGTCACCAGCATCGGCTCGTCGGATTCCTACAAAGACGTGCTCGAAAACCCCGACCGCATCTCCAAGACCGTGCTCGCCAAAGGCCTCGATAGCGGCACGCAGTTCGAGATCCTCTCGATTGATATTGCCGATATAGACATCGGCGAAAACGTGGGCGCAAAACTCCAAGCCGAGCAAGCCGAGGCCGACAAACGCACCGCCCAAGCACGCGCCGAAGCCCAGCGCGCACAAGCCGTCGCCGCCGAGCAAGAGATGCGCGCCCGCACGCAAGAGATGCGCGCCAAAGTCGTGGAAGCCGAAGCGCAAGTGCCGCAGGCAATGGCCGAAGCATTTCGCAACGGCAACTTCGGCATCATGGATTACCAGCGCATGAAAAATATGCAGGCCGACACCGCCATGCGCGAGACCATCGCAGGCGGCGAAAAAGCCTCCGACACCAAGTAACGCACCATGATGCTCGCTGCTGGTGGCTCTTATATGATCTACGT
Organism: Verrucomicrobiaceae bacterium; assembly: GCA_043757005.1. Classification (GTDB taxonomy): domain Bacteria; phylum Verrucomicrobiota; class Verrucomicrobiia; order Chthoniobacterales; family Chthoniobacteraceae; genus SXWH01. The sequence goes on along the minus strand of JAYVQK010000038.1, from coordinate 8,146 downwards.
CGTGGTGGCCTTCGCCATCATCGGCAAGATCAAGGAATGGATGGACTCCCGCGCCGCCGCCCAACCGCCCACCAACCGCCCGCAAAGCCAGCAACCATCAGCCCCCACGAGCAGCTCGGAAGAAGAGCGGATGCGTCGTTTCCTCGAAGCCCTCGGGGTGCCGAACGCCGCAAAGCCATCCCCTCCCCCACTCACGCCCGTCGCCAGACCACTGAGCCAGCGCGTGGAGAAAAAGCAGCGCCCACAGCCGCAAGCCACCCGCCCCCGAGTGCCAGTAGCCGTGCCGCAGCCGCTCCCGATGGAAAGCCGCGCCCCCAGTCGCCTCGAAGAACCCGCCAACAGCATGGAGAGCATCTCCGCCGAGTGGGGTGCCATGGCGCGCGGCGTGACGCTCTCCGCCATGGAGACGCCGCAAGCCCCCACACAAGCGCAAGCCGGGCTCCCTTTCGCCATCACCACCGCCTCCACTGCCGCCGAACTTCGCACCGCCATGCGCACCCCGGCGACCCTCCGCACCGCCGTTTTACTGCGCGAGATACTCGGCCCACCTCTCAGCCTGCAAAACTAAACGCCACCCCGCTCCCTCAAAACAACCGCGCCAGAGCGCCCGGCAACGGAGACGTGAAGCTCAACTCCGCACCCGTGCGCGGGTGCGGGAAGCGTAGCGTGCAGGCGTGCAGGCCGAGGCGGCGCGCGGGGTCGCTGGTGGAGCCGTATTTTTCGTCGCCGATGATGGGGCAACCCGCCTCTGCGAGCTGCACGCGGAGCTGGTGGCGGCGTCCCGTCTCGAGCGCGAGGGACACGAGGCTGCGTCCGCTTTTGTGCGCCAGCACGCGATAGTGGGTGACTGCGTGGCGCGTGCGCGCGCTGGGCGGGGCGCTGAAAACTCGGAAGGGGCTGGACTCATCCAGATGGCTGGAAAAGGTGCCGCTCTCCTCGGGCAAGCGGCCCTCTACGACTGCCTGGTAGGTCTTCTCGGCGCGCTCCCAGCCGGTTTGCAGCGCGTCTTTGGCCTCGGGCGTTTTGGCAAAAACCATGAGCCCGGAAGTCTCGCGGTCGAGCCGATGCACGATCCACACCCGCTCGCGAGCGCGCGGGTTCCCACGGCGCAGATATTCGGTGAGCTGAAAGTAGGCGGTCTTTTCCTTTTCGCCCTCGCTCGCGATGCTCAGGAGATTCTCGGGCTTCTCGATCACGATGAGCGTGGCGTCCTCAAAGTGGACCTTCATCCCGCTGCTAATCACCGTCTCCGCCACCGCAAAACGATCCGTGCGGATGCCCACCGCATCGCCCGGCTCCAGCGCGTGGTCAAATTGCGTGACAGGTCGCCCATTCACCGTCACCGCCTGGTGCTTCAGCCACGTGCGGATCTGCTTCTTTTTCTCCGCCGGGTAGGTGGTAAAAAGATACGCGAGCAGCGGCGCAGGAGCATCAACAGTGGTAGAGCGAGGCATGATGCGCCGGAGTCTTTCGCAAGTGCGCTCGGCGCGCGACTGAAAAGAGGGCGACTGTTTTCTTCCCTAGCATCCTTGTCTTTTTCCGCCGCCCTCTCCATCGTGCGGCGTCGTGAAAACCATCGCTGCTCTGCTCTTATCCTCATTCGCCCTCCTCGTCCCAAACGCGCATGCCTACGTGGACGATGCCCACAGTCGCGCGATGGAGGCGGCGACACCTGCGGTGAAGGATGGCTTCCAAGTGCGCCAGGAGTATCACAGCGGCACCCTCGCGGTGCGGCAGCAGGCCGTCGTGAGGCAGCAATTCTTCAAAGGCAACCGCTACTGGCTCTGGCTCGGCAGCGATGATGATAGCGCGAAAATCAGCGTTCACATTTACGACCCAAATGGGAACCTCGCCGACGCGCTAGCGTGGCAAAAACGGGCGACAGCTGCGGTGCGCGTGACGCCGAAGCTCACGGGCACCTACTACGCCGTCATCACCATCGAATCCGCAAAGAGCAAGCGTGTGAACTGGGCGCTCGCCTACGGCTACAAATAGCCTCGAAAGAAATGCAAGATACTGCGGATGCGGAATGGAAGCCGATGGCACTGCGCTCGGCGGCTTGCTTGTTCTTTACAATCTCGGGGTGGTGGCTGCACGAGCACTCGTCTTTAGAGCTTGGGCTCTTTGCGGGAGCGTATCTCAGCGGCGGTTGGGATCTCACACGCAAGGTCTGGGCAGGACTGCGCGAGCGGGAATTCGGGACAGATTTCCTCATGTTGCTCGTCGCCCTGTGCGCGGCAGCGATTGGGGAATTCGCGGAGGGAGCCATCCTCATGTTTCTCTTCTCCGCATCCGGCGCGATGGAGCGCCTTGCCGCAGGCCGCACCGAGCGCGAGATTCGCGGCCTCCTCGACCGCGCGCCGAAGACCGCGCGCCTCCTCGAAGCGAGCGGCGAGCGCGAGGTGCCAGTTGCCGAATTACGCCCCGGACAAAAAGTGCGCGTCACCGCCAATGAACAAGTGCCCGTGGACCTCCAGATCGAGCACGGCGAGAGCGATTGCGACGAATCCATGCTCACCGGCGAATCCGTGCCCGTGCCGAAAACACGCGGCGACACCGCCTTTGCAGGCACGCTGAATCTCTCCGGCGTCTTCGACGGCGTGGTGCTCCGCGCGGCGGAAGACAGTGCCCTCCAGCGCATCATCCGCCTCATCGAAAAGGCCCAGCAATTCAAAGCCCCCACACAGCGTTTCACCGACCGCTTCGGCACGCGCTACACAGCGCTCGTGCTCTCGCTTTGCACGGCGGTGTTCTTTGTGTGGTGGCTCGGCTTCCACGTCCCGCCGTTTATTTCTGAGCAAAAAGAGAGCGCCTTCTACCGCGCGATGACGCTCCTCGTCGTCATGTCGCCCTGCGCCCTCGTCCTTTCCGTGCCCTCCGCCATCCTCTCCGCCATCGCCTCGGGCGCGCGCAATGGCGTGCTCTTTCGCGGCGGTGCAGCCATCGAGAATCTCGCTGCCGTCACCATCGTCGCGATGGATAAAACGGGCACCCTCACCGAGGGGAAACTCGCCGTCGTCGGCATCGAAGCCCACGAGGGCAGCGAGACCGACATCCTCGCCGCCGCCGCCAATATCGCCCGCGTCTCGAACCACCCCATGTCCCGCTCCATCGCACTGGAGGCCAATCGCAGAGGCATCCCCGTGGAAGAACCACAGTCCCCCGAGACCGTCCCCGGCCTCGGCCTCCGCGCGCAATGGCGCGGCGAGAACACCGTGCTGGGCAATCGCGACCTCGTCCCCACCGCCCGCGATTTTGCCGAACTGCCCATCCCTTCCGCGAGCGCCAGCGAAGTCTGGCTCGCCTCCCCTCGCCTGCTCGGGCGCATCCTCCTCCGCGACCGCCCACGCCCCGAAGCCCGCGCACTCGTCGCCCAACTCCACGCCGACGGCCTCCGCGTCGTCATGCTCACCGGCGACAAAACCGGCACCGCCGGCCAAATGGCCAAACAAATCGGCGTGGACGAAATCCACAGCCAACTCAAACCCGAGCAAAAAGTGGAAGCCATCCAGCGCCTCAAAAAAGGCGGCGCACTCGTCGCCATGATCGGCGACGGCGTGAACGACGCCCCCTGCCTCGCCGCCGCCGACATCGGCATCGCCATGGGCGCGCGCGGCTCCGACGCCGCCATCGAGCAAGCCGAAGTCGTGCTGATGAATGACCGCCTCGAAAATTTCCTCTTCGCCCGCAGCCTCAGCACCCGCGCCCGCGCCATCATTCGGCAAAACCTCATCCTCTCCATCGGCACCATCCTCTTCATGTCCCTCACCGCCCTCCTCGCCCCGCACCTCCCGCTGGCCATCGGCGTCTTCGCGCACGAAGGCAGCACCGTCATCGTCGTCCTCAATAGCCTCCGCCTCCTCTTCGTAGATCGCAAATAAGTCGGCCCCCCTTCCTACTTCGCGCCCACCGCGTCGCTGGCTTTCGCACGTTCGGCGGCGAGGAGCGCGGCGAGCGCCTCGGCTTTTTCGGGATGATCGGCGGCAATGTTCTTTGTCTCACCGATGTCGCTGGAGAGGTCGTAGAGCTGCCAGTTTGCAGCGTTGCCGGTCTCCGTATTCGTCTCGGCATTGCGTGCGATGCCGGGGCGTTTCGGGATGAATTTCCACGCACCCTGCCGCAGTGCAACGCCACCGGAGTGCTCGACGAGCTGGGTCCGCGCAGTGGGAGAATCCCCCAGCAGCGCCGGCAACACGTTCTGACTATCGGGCGCAGTTTTCGCATCGAAAACCTGCCCCGTGAGCGCGGCGAAAGTCGCTGGGAAATCCACCTGGCACAGCAGCGCATCGGAAGTCCCCGGCTTCACGCGGCGCGGCCAGCGCACAATAAAAGGCACACGCGTGCCGCCCTCGAAGATGCTGTATTTCCCCCCGCGCAGCGGACCAGCGGGGCGATGGTCGCCGAGCTTTGCCAGCGAGCCGTCACGATAGCCGTCGTCCACCACAGGGCCATTATCGCTGCTTAAAATGACGAGCGTATTGCTGGCGAGGCCGCTCTTTTCCAGCGCCGCGAGCACCTCGCCCACGCACCAGTCAAACTCCATCACCACATCCCCCCGCACGCCCAGGCCGCTCTTCCCAGCGAAGCGTGCGTGCGGCATCCGAGGCACGTGGATGTCGTGCGTGGAGAGGTAGAGAAAGAACGGCTCGCTCTTATGATCGGCGATGAAAGCGGTCGCCTTTTTCACATACGTGTCGGCCATGTCCTCGTCCGTCCAGCGAGCCGCTTTCCCACCGCTCATATACCCGATGCGGCTCACCCCATTCACGATGGTCTGATCGTGCCCATGGCTCGGCTGGGTCTTTAGTAGTTCAGGGTGCTCCTTCCCCGTCGGCTCGTCGCCCACATACTCGCCAAAGCTCACCCGCAAAGGATCCCCCGCATCCAGTCCGAGCACGCGATGATTCTCCACATACACACACGGCACGCGGTCGCCCGTCGCTGGCATGAGGAAGCAATAATCAAAACCCAGCTCCAGCGGCCCCGGCGCGATCTCACTGTTCCAGTCCAGCTTCCCCGCCCCGAGCCCGAGGTGCCACTTGCCCACAATGCCCGTTTTATACCCCGCCGTATGCAGCACCGAGGCCGTCGTCATGCGCCCTGGCTCGATGATGAGAGGGGCATCGCCCGGCAGCACGCCGGTGCCCTTTTTCCGCCAAGCATACTCGCCCGTGAGCATCGCGTAGCGCGACGGCGTGCAAGTCGAGGCCGCGCAGTGCGCGTCAGTAAACCGCAGGCCCTCCGCCGCGAGCCGATCTATATTCGGCGTGAGCACGCGCGTCGCCCCGTAGCAACCTACATCGCCGTAGCCGAGGTCATCCGCGTAGAGCAGGACGATGTTTGGCTTTTCCGCAGCGAGTGCGGTGGTGAGTCCTGCAAAAAAGAGAGCTGTGAGTGCGCGCATAAAGGTGCAGCGAAGGAACCCGCCAAGCTCACGCTTGGAAAGAAAATCGTGCGAGCGGGCGACGATTTCAGCATCAAAGTTTCCCTATCCCCACGGCTCGCAGCCTGCTACTCAGATCGCCGCATGAAAACAGCCCATTCACTTGCGTTCGCATGTGCCGTCGTCCTTGGAATCCCCAGTCACTCCTTTGCCCTCGGCATCCGCATCGCCGATCAAGACGCCCGCGCCACCGCTCGCGGCAACGCTTTCACCGCCACGGCGGATAACCCCTCCGCCATCTACTACAACGCCGCCGGCATCACCCAGCTCTACCAAGATAGCCTCAGCCAGCCCGTCACTTTATCCCTCGGGGGAAAAGGCGTGGCTACTCCGCAAAGCACCGCTGACACAGGCGTGCAAGTCCGCGCAGGCGTGTATGCCATCTCGCTGGAGAGTAAATTTTCTCCTGCCACGGGCGGCGCGAGTTTCGACTCGAAGCACACCACCCAGCTCGCACCCAGCATCTATGCGACTTGGAAGCCCACCGCCGCCCCCATCGTCTTCGGCCTCGGCATTTATTCGCCCTACGGCTTTGGCCTGCAATACGGCGACGACGCCTCCTTTCGTAATCTCGCCCTTAGCGGCAGCGTGCAGTATCTCACCATCCACCCCGTCATCGCTTGGCAGGCTACGAGCAGCCTCTCCCTCGCTGCGGGGCCGACTTTTAACTACGGCAAGGTGAACCTCAAACAAGGCATCCTCTCCCGCCACGACTTCTTCCAATTCGATGGCGAAGGCTGGGCCGTCGGCTGGACGGCCAGCGCCATGTGGAGGCCACACGCCATGCACAGCTTCGGCCTCACCTATCGCAGCCAGACGGACATCGAGTTCGACGGCGACGCGCGCACCTCCTATCACAGCTTCGATGTCGCCACGCCATTCGGGCCTTTTAAAATACCGGGCCAAGACACCAATGAGCGCGCCAGTGCAGGCATCAAATTCCCGCAAAACGTCGTCCTCGGCTACAGCTTCCGCCCCACGGATCGCTGGAATTTCGAGGTCAATGTGGACTGGACCGATTGGGATAATCTCAATGACGTGAACCTCCGCAAAAAAAGCGGCGACGTGCGCCTCCCCTTCCAATGGCAGTCCTCGCTCTTCTATGAATTCGGCGCGAGCTACCGATTCGATAGCGGTCTCACCGCCAGCCTCGGCTACATCTACAGCGAGAACAGCGTGCCCAACGCCACCTTCAACCCCATCGTTCCCGACTCGAATCGCCACATCCTCAGCGCCGGTCTCGGCGGCAAATGGCGGAACTGGAACTACGACCTCGCCTACCAATACGCCCACGGCCCCGAGCGCACCGTGGCCAATGGAACCACCGCCGACGGCACCTACAAGTTCGACAGCCACGCCCTTTCCCTCAGCCTTGGCACACGCTTCTAGCGTTTTCCTTTTATCCAAATGCCCGGCCAAGATCACAAGCCCACCATCCTCGTGGTGGACGACGAAGAAGGGCCCCGCACGTCCATCCGCGTCGTCTTTCAAAAAGACTACAATGTCCTCCTCGCCAGCAACGGCAAAGACGGCATCGCCCTCGCCATCGAGCACAAACCCGATGTCGCCATCCTCGACATCCTCATGTCCGGGATGTCCGGCGTGGACGTTCTCCGCGAGCTCAAGCACCTCGATGAAGACATCGAAGTCATCATGCTCACCGCCTACGAGACGCTGGAGACCGCCCGCCAAGCCCTCCGCCTCGGCGCGCGCGAGTATCTCAATAAGCCCTTCGACATCTCCGCCATCCGCAACGCAGTCAGCAAAGCCGTCGCCCGCCGCGACACGAATCTCGAACTCAAAAACGACCAAATCTGCCTCGCCCAACTCCGCCGCGAACTCGCCGCCCAGACCCCGCTCGGCGACGCCGCCAGCAGCATCGTCCACGATTTAAACAACCCCCTCACCGTCATCAACGGCTTCGTAGAACTCATCCACCTCCAAGTCCAAAGCGCCGCCAGCCTCTACGGCGAAGAGCTAGAGCGGATGCGCGTCGGCATCTCCCGCATCCACGCCCAAGTCGGGCGCTGCCTGGAAATCTCCCGCCGCTACCTCGGCACCCGCCGCCGACTCGACCCCTCCATCGCCGCCCGTATTTCCGTGAACGACGTGCTCACCGATCTGAACGACCTCCTCCTCAAGCACCCCAGCGCCGAAGGCAACAACCTCCACATCCTCACCCTCGAAGCACCGCTCGCAGCCGCCATCCACGGCACCGATCTCCTCCGCATCCTGCTCAATCTCACCACCAATGCCCTCCAAAGCACCGACGCACCGCATCGCGTCGAAATCACCGCACAACTCCTCCCCGCCCATAGCGACCTCGGCATCCTCCCCGACACCGCCGAGAGCCGCTTCCTCGGCGCAGAAAATATAAACCCCAAGACCGCCTACGTCGCACTCAGCGTGCGCGACGCTGGCCCCGGCATCCCCGCCAATATCGTCCCGCGTTTGTTTAACGAACAGCTCACCACCAAGCCCACCGACAAAGGCCACGGCCTCGGCCTCGGCAGCGTGAAACAACTCGTCCTCGCCGCCAAAGGAGCCCTCCGCCTCACCACCCAAATCGGCCAAGGCACAGAGTTCACCGTCTTCCTCCCTCTCGCCGGAAACTAAAAGAAACGCCAATAGATACCTTCGGAGTTCAGAGTTCGAAGTTCAGAGTTAAGAGTTAAGAGTTAAGAGTTCAGCCCGCCGCAGGCG
>JAYVQK010000037.1:0-11254 GCA_043757005.1 Verrucomicrobiaceae bacterium | reverse complement strand
TTGAAGCTAGTTTTCTAATTTTAATTCTAACTAAAGTGCCCTTCGGCGTAGATTCAAATGGAAGAGAATCGACTGGAAATTTGACGTATTTCCCAGCTTTTAGATGAAATTCACCTGAGGCTCCACAATAGCCTATATGAAGATTAGTCCAACGACCTAAACTAAATTTTTCATAAATTACCGCGAAAGGAATAAAGGGATCGTTTGCGTCTTCCGGCAATAATCGAAGCGATTCTTCAGGGAGAATTTGATTTGATTTATAGTCTATCATCTCAAACATCAGAACGCCTGCTTGTTCACGTTGAACAAGATTAAATCGGAGACTATCAGTCAAATGCTTTTTTTGGCTAATTCTTCTATGCTGCAAAGAAATTTGTATTTTAGATAATCCAGTATTCTGCTGTAAAATCCGACTCGGCAGCGCGCAGGATATTAAAAATAGAGGAATACTAATGTATAAATATAAACGCATAATTAGTTAGTGATTTGGATTCCATGCGTGCTTCGGTCTAGAACCATTATCCCAAATTTTTTTCTCGTATAGCTTTCATTGCTGGCTCTTTCAGTAATTTTTGTAAAATGCTTGAGGTCTTAGCAACTTTAGAGAAGAAAAGAGCGGAAGTTAAGGATGAGTAAGGAGTAAAGGTTATCAAGACGATGATTGAAGCGCCATTCGTTTTCATGGAGGGTTTTGCGGATTTCTTTTTCTGGAAGAGGGCGATTTTGGTTTCCATGGGGCACTATTATAAAGCCGCCTGCCAATGCGCGAGTTGGGCGGCGACGTTTTGGGGGCTGGGGGCTCCGGTGGCTTTGCGGGCGGTCATGGCTTTGGCGAGGTCGAAGCACTCGAAGACATCGGCGTTGAAGGCGGGTGAGAGGGCTTGGTAATCGGCGAGCGTGAGCTGCGGGAGGTCGCAGTTTTTTGCGCCGCAGAGGGCGACGGCTTTGCCGATAACTTCGTGGGCTTTGCGGAAGGGGACTCCGTGGTTCACGAGGTAATCGGCGAGGTCGGTGGCGAGCAGCATGGGGTCGGCGACGGCGGCGGCGCAGATGGCGGCGTTCACTTTCGCGCCGCGCATCATCCCGGCCATCACGGCGAGGGCGGCTTTCACCGTGTCCACGCTGTCGAAGACGGGCTCTTTGTCCTCCTGCATATCGCGATTGTAGGTCATCGGCAGGCCTTTGATCGTGGTGAGGAGCGAGACGAGATTGCCGATGACGCGGCCCGTTTTGCCGCGCGTGAGTTCGGCGGCGTCGGGGTTTTTTTTCTGCGGCATGAGCGAGCTGCCCGTGGTGTAGGCGTCGCTGAGCGTCACGAATTTAAACTCCGACGAAGCCCACAGGATCACGTCTTCGCTCAGTCGCGAAAGATGCACCGCCACGAGCGCGAGCGCCGAGAGCAGCTCCACGGCGAAGTCCCGGTCGCTCACGGCGTCCATCGAATTTTGCGTGACTCCCTCAAAACCCAGCAGCCCCGCGACCAGCTCGCGGTCGAGCGGGATCGTGCTGCCTGCAATCGCGCCGCTGCCGAGTGGGAGCACGTTCAGCCGCTTGCGCGCATCGGCGATGCGGGCCCGGTCGCGCTCCAGCATCTCCACGTAGGCGAGCAGGTGGTGGGCGAAAAAGACGGGCTGTGCGCGCTGGAGATGCGTGTAGCCGGGGATCACCACAGCGCTCTCGCGCGAGCCGAGTTCCACGAGCGCACGCTGGAGGCCGCGCACGAGTTCCGCGAGCGCGTCGCACTCGTCGCGCAAGTAGAGCCGGATGTCCGTGGCGACTTGATCATTGCGACTGCGCGCGGTGTGCAGCTTCGCGCCCGCGTCGCCGATGCGCTTGGTCAGCTCGGCTTCGATATTCATGTGGATGTCCTCCAGCTCCACTTTGAAATGAAACGTCCCCGCCTCGATCTCCGTGCCGATTTCGCGCAACCCCGCGACGATCTGCGCGCGCTCCGCCGTGGAGATGAGCCCCGCCTTTTCCAGCGCGGCGCTGTGCGCGATCGAGCCCTCGATGTCGTGCCTCCACAAACGCCAGTCGTAGCTGATGGATTCGCTATACTGCTGCAAAAGTTCGGCGGTCTGTTCTTGAAATCTACCTTTCCACATATCGTTGAAATTGAAGGCCACACGATTTGCGTAAAGCCGAAAAACGATTACTGCATCCCTTCTTCGCTCTGCCACAGTCACGCCACCATGCGCCGCATCCTTGCTTTCACCGCTCTCGCCACCGCCCTGCACGCGGGGGATATGTCCATCCTCCTCCCGCTCTACAGCTACCCGAATTGGTATGCCGGATCGAGCGCCTACTTGTGGGACGACGTCGCCGCCGCCGCGCCCACGGTGCCGATCACCGCGATCATCAATGTGAACAACGGCCCCGGCGGCGCTGGGCCGAACAGCGATTACCAGCGGGGCCTCGCCGATCTCCAAGCGGGCGGCGTGAGCATGGTCGGCTACGTTTTTACCAAATACGGCAACACCGCGCTGCGCCCACTCGCGGCGATCAAAGCGGACATTGATTTGTGGGAGACGCAGTTTTCCAGCGCAGGCATCGGCGGCATCTTCCTCGACGAAGTCTCGAACGACCTCGCGAAAGTCGCCTACTACAAAAGCATCTACGACTACATCAAAACCAAGCCCCACCTCACCAAAGTCATCGCCAACCCCGGCATCAACACCCCCGAATCCTACATCAGCACGCCCACCGCCGACACCACCGTGATCTTTGAAAGCGACACCGGTTGGCCTGCCTACGTCCCCGATTCCTACGTGGCAAACTACACCCGCAACCACTTCGCCGCCCTCGATCTCGGCGTCGGCACCGCCGCGCAGATGCAGCAAGCCGTGAACCTCGCGCACGCGCGAAATGCTGGCTACATCTACGTCACCAACGACTCCCCCGCAGGCGGCGCAAACCCCTTCGACACGCTCCCGAGTTACTGGGCCCAAGAAGTTGCCTACGTCGCCAGCGTCCCCGAGCCGGGAGCTGCGGCGTTAGCTTTTCTCGGGCTTGGGCTGCTGGGCAGAAGACGGCGTGCGTAGCCCCCACAGTCGTCCTACTTTGCGCCGCCAAGAAGACTCCATGAAGCCGAGCCCCGGCGTGTGTCTAAAGCTACAATAGAGCTGCGCCCGTTTTTTTCGCTAAAGTGGCGGGTATCTGAGAGGTGATGGAGCGCGTCGAGTGACGGTAGGCTGCTGGTGGCTCGTGGCTGTTGTGTCTGGGTTTTAGCCAGTGGCGGGTGAGGAAAAAAACTTATGCGCTTCTGGGAAAGCGGTGCTAAAGGTGGGGCGTCAATCCCATGAATACTTCTGTCTTTCGCTCGGTCCTTTTGCTCGTCGCTCTCTTGCTGCCTTCGTGGGTGCGAGGGGATGCGATGCTCCAATATTTCAGCACGGATTGGAGTGAGATCACGCGGCGGATGCCGGAGCTGGCCGAGGTGGGCTACACGTCGCTGTGGTTGCCGCCTTCGCAGAAGGGCTCGGGGGGGCTCTCGGTGGGGTATGATGTGTGGGATCGGTTTGATCTCGGATCGAAAGACCAGCGGGGGACGGTGCGGACGAAGTATGGGACGGAGGGGGATTTGCTGGAGCTGATTGAGGCGGCGCATCGCTTTGGCATCCGAGTGTATCTGGACAATATCGTGAATCACAATGCGTTCGATGTGCCGGGGTATAATGAGAGCACGCCGATAGATGTGTATCCGGGCTTCGTGCCGGAGGATTTTCATCTACGGCGGACGAGCGATGGCTTTTATCGGAAGTGGGATAATACGCGGGACTGGAATGACTCGTGGCAGGTGCAGAATCTCGGACTCTCCGACCTGATAGACATCGCGCAGGAGTCGCCGAATACGAATCACGGGCTGAATGAGGGGGACGACATCCCGAAGATCACTTACACGCGGCATCCGAATAACCCGGAATACTATCTGGATCTGGATCTGCCGATCACGGTGAGTAATTCCGGCGGGAGTTACACGGTGTTTCCATTTGCGAATAAGGAGCCGTTTTCCGATGTGGGCTATGTGGATGGCGGGCAGACGGTGGGGGCGGGGAATGGGAAGTTTGATTTCAAAGATGTGAATGGAAACGGCAAGCATGACGCGGGGGAGCCGAGTGAGCCTTTCACAGATACGGGCGTGGACCCGACGAACCCTGCGCGGCAGATTGCGACGTGGGGCTATGGGAATGGGCGCTATGACATGGGCAATATCGTGGCGGAGGATGTGAACGCGATGCTGATCCGCGCGGGCCGCTGGGTGGTGGATCGCACACATTGCGACGGCTTCCGGCTGGATGCGGTGAAGCATGTGCCGGATTATTTTTTCGGCCAGCAATCGGGCGCGGATAAGGACCGGAGCAGCGCGGGCTATCTCGGGCAGGCGCAGGAGCAGTTCAATATCACACGGGGATTTTCGGATTGGGAGAATCATCGCGACTCGGTTTTCGATACGGAAGTGGGGCGCGATGATCTGATGCTCTTCGGCGAGCATCTCGGCGCGCCTCCGGGGTTCGATGGTTACTTTAATGCAGGAATGAGGCTGGTGGATAATCCGCTACGCAATGAGCTGAATGGCATCTTGGGGAATCCCAGCAGCAGTCTCGCAGGCTACGATCAGCAGGGCGCGGGGGGCTTTTCGCCGGGGCTCGGGGTGACTCATGCGCAGAGCCACGACAGCGACTACGCCGCGCGCCGGGAGCTGCAACACGGCTATTACTTTACGCGCGCAGGGCTGCCGTTGATTTACACGGATGGGAATAATAAGGCGGGGCTATTGGCGGGCAGCGGTGGGGCGTTTCCACGCCATGCAAATACGAATTTCCTCGGGCAATATGGCGACAATAAAATCCCGAACGTGGTGTATCTGCACAATCACTTCGCGCGTGGCTATCAAGTCGGGCGCTGGAGCGATGCGGACTTCGTGGCTTACGAGCGGATTGATAAACGCGAGAACACGAGCATGACGGACGCGGACGGCGCGACGCTGCTTTTTATGATGAACGACAACTACGCGAGCGGGCAGGCGCGGAGTCTGGCCACCAGCTTCCCGGCGACGGCGGGCGGGAGCGATGCGTATCTCTACAACTACTCCAGCTACGGCGGCGGATTTTACACATACGCTTCGGCGCTGAATTCCGTGGTGGTGCCATCGGGCGGATACTTCGCATTTTCATGGCGCTCGCCGGAGCAGCCGAACGTCTTCGCAGGCTCGGAAGTCGCGCCGATCACGATCCAGCAAGGCGGCGCGGCAGTGGGCACCGTGGCAGTCACACGCAAGGATGGGCGCGATGGCGACCCCGGATTTAACCCCTACGGTCTCGCGGACAGCAACACGACGGACTACCAATACACGATCAATCTCCCGCGCGTGACGAGCGGCACGAACTTGTCCTTCATCGCCCGCGCGGATGGCTCGGCGGAGAACATCCTGATGGAGCTGGATGGCGGCGTGGACATCAATTCGCAGATCCCCCTCGGCCCCACGACGGGCGACAAGCGGGACAACGCGCCTGGGGTCTCCACGGATACTTTCCTCGGCTACGAGCAGATGCAGTTTGTGCGGCGCACGGCGGAGAAATTCGCGGCGCAGCTCACCTCGCGCAGCGTGATCGGCTCGCCCGGCGCGGAGACTTGGAAGGCGACGATCGGCGCGGGCTTTGACGCTGCATCTCCCAGCCTCGGCGGCGGCACGAATAGCAGCACAGGCACCGCGAGCTACGTATATCACAACCCCACGCTGAATCGCGATGGGGCGAGCGCGACGGCGCAATTTACGCCGCAGCCCGCCGCCGCCGCAGGGCAGGCGATCACCGTGCGAGTGAAGACGGCGTATCAATTCCAAGTGAACTTCGCATGGCTCTACTACACGACCGATGGCACTGCGCCGGAGGGCAGTGGTGGAGTGGTAAAAGGAACGACGCAGGCAGTGGCGATGGCCTTTGAGAGCGCAGGCGCGGATGATGGCACACTGCATACGGACTGGTGGAAAGCGACGATCCCGGCGCAGACGACGGGCACGGTGTTGCGCTACAAGATGGGCGCACTGAGCACCGGAGCCTCCAGTGTTTTCCCAAGCGGCGCGGCGGCGGTGGATTTGAAAAAGCGGATGGAGACGGTGTTTCAAATCCCCAGCTTCAACGCCACTACGGCGAAGGTGCGCACGCATGATGACTACGGCCCGGAGGTGACGGGGTTGGCGGAAGGGATGCACATTTTGCGCGCACGCGCTTTCCTGAATCGCGGCGGGAAGGCGAGCATCTACAACACTTGGACGCAGACTTTTTACTACGACACGCAGACGCCGCAGGGGGAGATTAAGTTCCCCACGGCGAGCGAGACGCTGGGCGGCTCCACGTATGGCGGCGTGGTGCGGACGAATCGCGACGTGACGGAGGTCTGGTATAACATCACTGACAGCGACGCCACGAACGACGACTCCGCGACGGGCGCGCAGGGCGGCAATGGCGCTGGGCCGGAGCCGTTCACGGATGCGAATGGCAACGGCATCCACGATAGCGGCGAGGCGTTCACGGACATCAATGGCAACGGCATTTTCGACGCGAGTCTTGCGGCGACTTGGCAGCGAGCGAGCGAGGTCACGCCTTCGCTCACGGTGAGCAGCGCGTATCCGCGCGAGTGGCGTCTGACTTATCGCAATATCCCGGCGAGCGGCACGGCGACGATCAAGGTGCGGCTCTTCGAGCTATCCTCGCAGCGCAATATGTCGCTCACGGCGGCGAACGCTTGGGTCACGGAACTCACGCGCACGGTGAACACCGCCGGGCCAAATCTGCGGATGTTCGTAGCGTATCCGCAGCAGGACGCGCAGACGGTGGGCGCGGGCTATGCGATGAAAGTGCGCTTCACAAATACGCTCGGCGATGGGCTGACGGAGGCGGAGCTGCGCGCGCGCTTTAGTGTGAAAATCGCCAGCTCGGTGTCGGGCGAAAATACTGGTGCGGTGCTCCAGCCTGCGCAATCGCTGCCCATCATCTACAACTCGACGACGGGGTATCACGATTTTCAATTCGCCCTGCCAAATCTCTATAACGGCAATCCCGATTTCCTCCACAGCATTGAGGTGACGATGACGCGCCCAGCGGCTTCTGCGCTGGTTGCGACGCGCTTGGTAAAAGCGGCGGTGACGGTGGCCGGACCGTTTGTGAGCATCATCAATCCGCCGGAGTTCGACAGCGATGGGAAGCGTTACGAGATCATCTTGCCCGATGTGCTCACGCCGACGGTGCAGCAGCGGCAATTCATCATCGAGGTGGATACCGACACGCAGGCGCAGGCGGTGAGCATCGTCTTCATACGCGGCGCGGGCAGCGCGACGCTGGTGAGCGACGGCACGGCAAACCCGCGCATCGAGGGCAGCCACAAGTTCTGGCGATTCCTGTGGTCGGGCATGACGGCGGGGATGTTCACTTTCGAGGCGCGAGTGGATACGGATGGAAATACCGCGACCACGGAAGCCAAGGACACGCGCAATGCGACGGTCATTTTCCGCCAGATCGTAGCGAGCAACCCTGCCGACACGGACGACGATGATGATGGCCTCAGCGATGTCGCCGAGCAGACGATCACCGCGCTGCCGAGCACGGATGCGAGCACTTGGACGAATGGCGAAGTGCATACGCACTTCGCCTACGGGCAGACGAATCCGACGCTCGTGGACACGGATGGCGACGGCTTGCCAGACGGCCTCGAAGTCGGCTGGGCGACGGCGACGGATGCGGGGACAAATGTGACGACGGATACAAATGGCGACGGCTTCCCGAACTTCATCGGTGACGTGGATGGGCCGCTCTACAACGTCACCGGAAATGCGACGCGCCCGGCAGGCTACGGGCAGTTCAGCCCGTGGGGCTACAATGCGAATAATGGCCGCGTGGATCAGCTCGCGGGCACGACGACGAACCCAAACAAAGCGGACACCGATGACGACGGGCTGATAGATGGAGCCGAAGATTTTAACCGCAATGGTCGCGTGGAGATCGGGCTGACCGACGGCACTGGCGCAGTGACGGCGCTGCTCGCGCACCCGCCAACTTTTTACAACACCTCTCGCCTCGACCGCAGCAAACTCGCAGCGAACAGCATGCTGCTCGAAACTGATCCCAACACCGCAGACACCGATGGCGACGGCTTGAGCGATGGGAATGAAGACGCCGATCACAACTCGCGCGTCTCGCTCGTGCTCGCTGATCTCGACGCGACTTCGGGCGGCAACTTCGTGGTGCTCGGGCCGCTGGATGACTCGAACGCGCTCGGCTTTGGCAAATTCACCGACATCACGTATTCGCTCGGCGCATACAAATCGCAGCGTATCCGGCGTTCATTGCTCACGGCGGCGTATCCGAAAATTAACGGTGCCAACGGGCACCGCATCGGCGTGCTGTGGTTGGAGACGGATGCTTGCGACGCGGATACCGATGGCGACGGACTACCCGATGGCTGGGAAACAGCCAACGGCCTCGACCCGCTCGACGACGGCATCGCGGGCCATGTGAGCCTACGCACAGGCAAAGCCACGAGCCCCGCGAATGGCGCGGCGGGCGATCCCGATGGCGACGGATTTGCGAACCTCCAAGAATTTTTGAGCGCCACCGATCCGCGCCAAGCAAACACAGGCGTCGCGCCGCCAGCGGGGTCCATCGTCATCGGCACACAGACGCCTGTGACCGTGGGCGCGGTGGTGAATGCGAAAGAGTTCACCGATTGGACGGCGGACGATCTCATCGTGCTAGACGAGCAAGACGGCGAAGGCTCGAACAACGGCGGCGGCGATGTCTATCACGCCAATGACGGCTTTGATTCTTCGCGTGATCTCGTGGCTTTCTACGCGCACGACGGCGGCGACACAGCGGCGGGTGGCGATGGTAATTTTTACTTCCGCGTGGATATGGCCGATCTCAAGCCACTCGCGGAGGATGGATTCCTCGACATCTACGTGGCGGTAAATGTCGGCAATCCCGGCACGGGCGAGCGCAATCTCCCGGACGATGTGGATACGCTCACGACGATGGGCTGGCAGGCCGTGGTCGCTTGTTACAGCGGGAATAATGGGCGCGTGTATGTGGATACAAACGCTGCGGTGAATACGACGACGATTGGCCAGAGCTTCACCGGCACGGGCGTCGTGGCGCGGGACCAGACGACGGCGAATGGGTTCAAAAAAGCCTACTACAACAGCGAGCTGGATTGCGTGGAATTCTCCATCAGTCGGCAGGCGTTGCGCGATGCGGGCTGGAACGGCCTCGATGCTGGCGACCTCATTTACCAAGTCTTCACGACGAAAGACGGCACGACGAATAGCCCCGTCGGCGCGGGCGACCTCGGCGGGCGCACGGACATCCGCGATACGATCTACGACGACTACCTCGCCAGCGATTACTACGCAGATCAGGCGGCGATCAGCGGCGCGGGGAGCCAGCTCCAATCTTACTTTGGCCGCAAGGTGAGCAATGATCGTGGACGCAGCGCGAAGGTCATCACACTCATCCACGGCAGTCAGGCGATCCAGCCCGGCAGTAGCGTGCAGTCGCTCATCAATAACTCCGCGAGCGGCGGCTATTATCGTCCGTTCGACGTGCATCAGGCGTATGGCGTGCCGCTTTCCATGCACCTCACGCCCACGCTGGCTTCGTCGCTCCAGTGGGCGGCGGTGGACCCGCTTTCACCACGGCAGTATCGCGACGGCCCGGCGTTGAATGCACACATCCACAGCCTCGCAGATGCTGGCACGGTGAGTCTGCTCGGCTCCACATTTGCGGATCACATCATCGGTTATTTCCCCGACGCTTTTAATGCCTCCAGCGTCTCGCTCGCCTCGGAATACCTCACCAATTTCTACGGCTCGCACGTCTCCTCGCAGGTCTTTTGGAATCCCGAGCGCGTCGCGGATGGCGGGCTTTTTGCGAAAGTGAGCACGCTCGGTTTTGGCTACACATTCATAGATCAGCAGCGCCACGTCGTGAAGTGGTTTGGCCGCCAGAGTGCGCTCGGCGACGACGGCTACCGGATCAATTCCATCAATGGCGTGAAGAACTTCGTCATCAACGACAACCTCGCAGGAGCACTCTACGCGAACGACGACCACGGCCTGCCAGTCTCGCTCCGCAAGCTCTTGCTGCGGAAAGCGCGGAGCAGCACGCAAGATCAAGTCGTCGTGTTGTTCGCAAATTGGGAGGACTTCGCGGACAAGACAAAGGCCGATGCTTACGACGCAAACATCCGTTGGCTCGCGAGCCATCCGTGGGTAAAAATCGTCACGCCGGATCAAATCGCGAGCGGGCAAGTGGACTTGAGCATCCCGCCGGATGGCTCGGGTGATACTTGGGGCACGGTGAATCGTGGCGCGGGCCTCACGCTCGCGAAAGTGCAGCACGACTTCGTGGATCACGCCACGCAGGAGGGCTACGATAATTGGTATAACGGGCAGGCGAATCGCGAAGAGAGTTTGCGCGACAAACGCTTCGACATCCGCCCGAGCGTGCAGCTCTCGGCGGCAAAAAAATTTGGCACCGTGGGTGTGGACGGCGTCTCGCAGGAGTCGTGGGCGAGCGTCACGAGCATGAGTGCGCTCACTGGGCCATTAGGCAAATTAGCGCGCGGCACAGCGTTCGCCTCGGTCTTCGAGACGGCCTTCCATAATCAGACGAGCAACGACCTCACGAAGTTTAGCACCGGCGCATACATTTACCCGGATACGACGAATCAGAACCTCGCCGACTTTGCAAAAGTCACGCAGTCGCAGATGCGCAATGCAGCCATCTACAAGCGCGTGGAAACGTGGGCCAGCCTTGCCAGCACTTACACCACGGCCATCGCCGAGGCGGCGGATGTGGACCTCGATGGCGAGGCGGAATACCTCCTCTACAACGACCGCGTCTTCGCAATTTTCGAGGCCATCGGTGGACGTATGACGGGCGGTTGGGCGCGCGACATCGAGAGCGGCAGCATCACCCAACTCGTCGGCAATCCCCTCAGCTACGCCGGGCTGGCCGACGAGCGAGAGGGCGACACGAATATCTCCGCAGGCGTCGTGAACGCCTATCGTGTGAGCTGCTTCCGCGATCAATTCCTCCAGGCCGCGCCGCCCGCCGCCGCTGGCACCACGCAATATGTGAACGACCTTTACGCCGCTACGAATGTCTCCGCTGGCTCCACCGCCGCGTGGCGTTTTGTGAGTAGCGATAGCGTCGTGCAGAAAACGATCACCCTCAGCCCGCGCTCCACCGTCCTCCGTGGC
>JAYVQK010000036.1:0-2874 GCA_043757005.1 Verrucomicrobiaceae bacterium | reverse complement strand
ATGAGCACGCTCGTGAGGCTCTTGGCGGATTCATTAAAAGCCACCCCGAGATTGCGCGAACCGCTAATAGTGATGCGCCCGCTCGGCGCGAAAACGCTGCCGTAGAGCGCGACGGTCTCGCCGCTAAACGATACTGCGCCGCCTGGGTCCGTCGCGATACGCGCACCCTCGCCGAAGACGATGTCGCCGCGCGTGACGAGTGCGTTGGCATTGGCATCGTCGCGCAGGCCGGGCGCATTAAACGACAAGCTGACTGGCGTGCGTAGCGCCTGCGGCTGGAGCATGGTGCGGAGTTCTGGGCCTTTGAGACCGGGGCCGTAGGGGAGCGCGATCCAGTTTTCTGCAACGGGCGAGAGCTGTGTGCCGGGCGCTATGACTACAGCAGGGACGAAAGCCGTCGTGCTGCCTGCGATACGCTCTCCGAGGCCGGTGAGTATGAAATTTGTGAAGCCGCCCGTGCTGAAAAACTCCGGCTGGAGCACGAGTGTATTCACCGTCGCGCCAAGTTCGCCGCCGATCTGAATGCTCGGTGCTTGGATCGTGAGCGCGCCGCCTTTCCCGCCCGAAAAGGCACTGAGTTTCGCACCAAGGGCGAGTGTGCCGCCGATGATTTGCGTGGCCTTCGGATCGTTGCCAGCCTTGATGGAAATGCTGCCGCCCGCGCCATACGTGCGCTTCCCAGCACGGTCAAATACCACGCCGCCAGAGGCATCAATGGCGCTGCCCTCAGCGAGCGCCACATTGTAGCCCGCGATGCTCACGCTACCGCCATCCGACGCGAGAGGCAGCCCGAGCGCCTTGCGCGAAAGTGGGCGGTCATCCACGACGAGGCCGGCAACGTTGAGAGCTGCATTCGGCCCGAGCGTGAAGTTCCCACGCCCGAGATTTGGAGTGACTTGAAAGGTCTTGCCGATGGGAAATTTCTGCTCGGTGTATGGCGTGAGATTGTGCGCGGTGAATGAGAGAGCGCCGCTGGGTGCCGTGACTTTTCCCAGCATGTCCACGTTTGCGCCCGCGAGCGTGAGAGAGCCGCGTGCGCGCACCTTCAGTTCCACATCCTCGGGCACGTTGATGTCGCCTTCGGCGTTCGTGATCGTGATATTCCCAAAGCCACTGGTCGTGAAAAGCTCGGGCGAAAGAAATACACGCACGAGTCGCTCAATGCTGAGTGGCGCAGCGTTCGCAGTGAACTCACTCGGCTCCGGCAGCACTCCGTTTTGAAAAGTAATACTCGGTGGCATCGGTGAAAACCTCGGGAGCGTATTCTGACTACCGTCCTGTTTTTCAAAAGCCAGCGTGAGCGCACTGAGCTTGGCCGCAAGCGTCGCAGTGCGCTGGCGTGGCCCGGCAATAGTCTCGCCACGCAGCTCGCCATCGAGCGCCACGCTGGCGGCGGAGATCACGATGTTGCCGCTATCTTTGCCCTGCACGTAGCCAGGCTCAAAGTGCTCGCTACTCAGCGCGAGCGGCTGCGCCCACGTTTCGCTGACGCTGTATTTGGGATGCGTGGTAGTGAAAGTGCCATCGTAGAGCCCGGTGAACGGGCGGTCAGGCGTCGCATTCGCGATGTCCACCACACGCCCATCGGACATCACGCGGGTGGTCTTCACTAAGCCTCCCTCAAAACTCACGTAGCCTCCCGAGACATCTAGCTTCGCACCTTTACGGACGACGACGGCATCGCCAGCCGCGAGCGAAATCGTGCCGCCAGCAGTGGTCAACTCGCCCACGTTGTGCTCGATGAGATTGACATAACCCGTGGCGTCGCCAAGTGGAGTGCCCACCCAGTCGCGCCCAGCAAAAGTGCCGCGCTGGCGGGAATCGAGATTCAGCGTGGGGCCACGCAGCGGGCCTTTGCGCTGGAGCGGTGAATCAGC
This sequence comes from Verrucomicrobiaceae bacterium, assembly GCA_043757005.1. Lineage (GTDB taxonomy): Bacteria > Verrucomicrobiota > Verrucomicrobiia > Chthoniobacterales > Chthoniobacteraceae > SXWH01. Next base: position 997 of record JAYVQK010000036.1, on the reverse strand, counting down.
CAACTCTGCGCCGCGCAGTTCGAGAGAGAGGATGTTTTGCGCGACCGGCACGCTCACGTCCGCAGTGCCTGCGACACTCAGCGTCGCGCCCTCGTCCACGTAGATTTGACCGGCGCTAAAAGTCAGCAATTTCAGTTCACCGCTGCCTAGCCATTCGCCCGCGCGGACAGCCACATCGGCGTTCGGCGCAAAGAGGGTAGAGTTTTTTCCGAAATGTATATTCCGTCCTTCGATGGTGACTTTTGAGCGCAGCGCGAGGCGGTCGCCGATGACGGTTTTGGCGTCAGCGAAGTCGGGCAAAATTTGATTCACCGCATCCGCGCCAATGCTGACGGTGCCAGACGCCGTGGTGGTGAAAGAGGAGAAGCTCGGTTGCACGTAGGGGATCGCGTTGAAGTTCGCCAGCAAGTTGATGCTGCCATTCAGCGAGACGGAAGTGCTGCTCTCAATGACCCCGTTTTGCGCGACGCTGCTCCCGGCGATGGTGATGTTTGCTCGCGGCACGCTGATGAGGCCGTTGTTCACAGCCCGTCCTCCATTCGAGCCAGTCGCACCGATGAACGTATCCAGCCCACGCAAACGCGGATCGTCCGACGAGTGTGCGACAAAGCCGACTTGCAGCCCGGCAGCGAGGATCGTTTGCCCATCGGGCGTAGAAATAGTGCCGTCGTTGCGGACATTTGGGCCGACGAGCGAGATGCGCCCACCTACGCCCGCGCCGGTCGTAGGGCTAGTGAGTTGCGCGCCTGCTTGGACGACGACATCGCCGCCCGTTTTATTGAAATAATGAACGCTGATGGACTGGCCAGAGAATTTCTTGATGCCCGCCGCTGTGAACTTCAGAACGCTTTTCCCATCAGCGTTCCGGGTCAAAGTGTAATCCGTGCCGAACGTCAATTTCGTCGTGTTGGTCGTGACCGAAATTGTGCCAGCCACGGTCGGATCGAGCGTGGTGCGAAGGAATGTATTCACCGCGTCAGGGGCCGGATTAAACACC
>JAYVQK010000035.1:0-2890 GCA_043757005.1 Verrucomicrobiaceae bacterium | reverse complement strand
TTGCGTTTCCCCTGCGTGCGCTCCGCAAACTCGACCTCGCCTTTCCCTCCTCGTGAGCCCGTTGCCCTATGCCCTATGCCGCCGGGCGGGCGATTCTCCTTTTGTAAAAAGGAGAGCGGGCGAAGAGATTCGAACTCTCGACATTCTCGTTGGCAACGAGATGCTCTACCAACTGAGCTACGCCCGCAATTACGTGAATTACGTGGGGCGGAAAGTAGGAGAGAGGGGCGCGGGTGCGCAAGGTTTTTTTCCAAAAAATCTGGCGGATATTATTTCCCCACGCAGTAAAGGCGGTCGGTCGTGCGGATGAAGAGCTGGCCTTCGCTGGCGGCGATGCTGCCGCGCGCGCCTTCGGGGCCACCCATCGGCATTACTGCGAGTTGCGCGCCGTCGGCGGCGTTTTGCACGACGACTGTGCCGCGTTCGCCGAGGCTGTAGAGTTTGCCATCGGCGAGGAGCGGAGAGGCGCGGAAGACTTCTTTGCCTTTGCTCTTATCGAGTGTGAAGGCTGATTGCCAGAGCTTCTTGCCGCTCGGGGCATCGAGGCAAGTCATGGTCTGTGAGTCGCCATCGAGGATGTAAAGTTTGCCGTCGGCGTAGGCGGGAGTGCAGCAGTCGGGGGTTTTTCTTTCGTCGAAAGTCCACGCTTGGTGGGTCTCGGTCACGTCGCCTTTGCCGTCGCTTTTGTAGGCGATAGCGGGACTTTGTTTTGGCCCGCAGACGAGGGCGAGGCTGCCTGCGCTCACGGCGCTGGGGACGGTGCGCATCCATTCGCCGCCGCCTTTGCCTTTCTTATTATTCATACCGCCGCCGCGCCAAAGTTCCTCACCGGTCTCGGCGTCGTGTGCGCTGATGGCGTCGCCGCCGACGAGGAGGATTTGCGCTTTGCCGCCGACGATGTGAGGCACGGGCGTGGCGTAGCTTTCGCGACTCTCCATGAGCGCATCGGTCGGGCGGATGTGCTTCCAGAGGGTCTTGCCCGTGGCGGGATCGAGTGCGAGCAGGTAGCTGTCGCGCGCGCCTTCGTCTTCTTTTTTAAGGCCGGGGTAGCCGTCTGGCACGGGGTCGCGCTGGAGCACTTGCACGTAGAGCTTGCCGCCGTAGAGGAGTGGGCTGCTGCCGTAGGTCCACATGATGGCAAATTTGCCGTAATCTTTGCCAAGGTCGCGCGCCCAGAGCTGTTTGCCCTCCATATCAAAGGCGGCAAGCTCGCCCGTGCCGACGAGCGCCCACACAGTTTTGCCGTCGGTGACAGGCGAGGGCGAGGTGCTGTTGCCGCGCCCTTTATCCACCATGCCGCCCGCGACGCTGCGCTTCCACAGCTCTTTGCCTGTAGCGCGGCTGATGCAGAGGAGCCACTGCTCGCGCTGCGCATCCGGCGACATGACGAAGACGCGGTCGCCCCAAATGATGGGCGTCGCGCCACTAATGCCGGGCATTTCCACGCTCCACTTCACGCCTTTCTCTGGGCTCCATTCGGTCGGCAGATTCTTCTCTGGCGAGGTGCCATTAAATGCTGGCCCGCGCCACTGCGGCCAGTTTTCGGCGTGGGCGGCGAGGGTGATGAGTGAGGCGAGTGCGAGTGTGTGTAGTTTCATGGTGGAAAAAAGGATGCGGCTTACACAATCCACGCCTGCGTGTCTGCTTATAGAAAACCTTGCTCTACAGCCGAGAGAGGCTGCGGCGCTCGACGAGGGCGCGGCAATTTGGGCAGCGGGAGAGGACGGTGTTTGTGGTGTTGCGAAACTCGAAGGCGCAGAGCTGGCATTGGAGCAGGTCGCGCCGGGCGCGACGGTCGCGGGAGGTGCGGACGAGATTATGCACCCATGCGGCGAGGAAGATGATGGCGAGGCAGATGCCGACGTAGAGGAAGAGAAATTCGTGGAGCTGGAGGCGGATCATTTGGTGGGAGCGGCAGTGGCGTCGTCGCCCCAAGCGACAGTCATCATGCCCCAAGTGATGGGCTGGGTGGAGGGGGTGAAAGCGAGGCTTTGCGCAAAGGCAGTGGCCTCGGCATCCAGCGCGGGGGAGCCGCTTGTTTGCTGGGTGAAGGTGTAGCGCACTTCGCCTTTTTCGGTGATGCCGAGGAGGAGGCGGGTGGGCTGGAGTGGGGCCGTAGTTTTCGCCGTAGGCATGAGCACGGTGGCAGGCGCGCGGCGGGCGATGGTGCTGGAAAAGGTGACGCTCGTGGGCAGCGGGGAGAGGGGGAGTTCGGCAGGTTTTGTGGCGGTGGCGGTGCCGAGGATGAGGGACATGGGATCGCGGGCGGCGGGGAATTGGATGCTGGCGTTTTCTGCCGGGACGCCTTGCGGTGGGGTGCGGAGGGTGAGGTAGGAGGCGAGGTAGGGCACGTCGAGGAGGCCCTTGGGCTCTACGTTGGGCACGCGCGCGGCGAGGGCGGGATCGGCGGCGGCGACCCATGCGAGAAGGGCTGCGTTTTCCGGCGAGGGCTTACCGTCGGGGGTGAAAGGCGTGAGTAGTTGCACGGGTTGTGCGGTGCGCGGCGTGGCGGTGCGCGGCGGGAAGGCGGCTTGCAGGAGAAAGAACGCGGCGCTGTGGAGGAGGAGCATGAGGAAGATGAGGCCCGCGAGAGTCCACGAGCTGCGCGTGGGCTCGTGCCAAGTAAATGTCATGTGCGGCTCGCTCATGGGGTGGGCGTCATGGATCGTCCACGAAATACGGAGGTGTGTTTATTTTTTGTCCACGGAAGACACGGAAGAACACGGAAGGGATTTGAAGTTGCGGGAGTCCGTTGTTTGCCACCTGCCTTTCTTCCGTGTCCTTCCGTGCCTTCCGTGGACCCTCACGCCATGACTCTCACGCTCAACCACTACCTCCTCATCAGCGGCCTGCTCTTCGCGATCGGCTTCGCGGGCGTGCTGCTGCGGCG
>JAYVQK010000034.1:0-11335 GCA_043757005.1 Verrucomicrobiaceae bacterium | reverse complement strand
TCGCCCCACGGGCCGTGCGCGCATTTCAGCATCCGGCTATCTGCCAGTGAGCTTGCAGGCTGGACCGTGCCAGTCGCCTGCACGTAGGAAAACGATGTGGCCGGCATTTGCGGACGGATGCGAAAACCAGAACTCGGAATAGATGGCATAAACGTAATGCATACTGACGGTGATATGGACCTCGCCTGCAAGAGCCGTGTCGTAACTTCGCAGTGACATTGTGGGAGGATTAAAATTTAGGATTTAGGATTTAAAATTTCGCACAGCGTCTTGTGTGGGGTGGTGGCTTTTCAAAAAAGCGACGCGGGATCTATGCGGAGAGACGCGACGAACGCGCTTGCACAAATCTTAAATCCTAAATCTTAAATCAGATCCACGTCCCGTCGGGGATGACGGCTCCTTTGGGCACGACGACGATGCCGTCGCGGATGTGCCACATGGGGCGCTCGCGGCCATCGCTGCTGCGGTGGATGGGGCCGTCGCATTTTTCGGGTTTGCCTTCGGGGGAGATGACGACGCCGCTGCCGATGCGCGCATTTTTGTCCACGATGGCTTGGGTGACGACGGTGTTTTCGCCGATGCCGAGTGGGGGGTCGCCTGCGGTGGCGGGGTGGGTTTCTTCGTAGTAATCCGCGCCCATGATGATGCTGTCTTTGATGGTGCAGCCGCTTTTAATAATGCTGCGGACGCCGACGACGGCGTGCTCGATGTGGGCGTCGCTGATGATGCAGCCGTCGCTGATGATGGCTTGCTGGATGTTTGCACCGTTCACTTTGCTGCCGGGGAGGAAGCGCATGTGGGTGAAGATGGGCGCGTTGGCATCGAAAAAAGAGAACGGTGGGAGGGCGTTGGTGAGGGCGAGATTCGCATCGAAGAACGAGCGGATGGTGCCGATGTCTTCCCAGTATCCTTGGTAGATGTAAGCCTGCACGCGGAAGCGGTGGATGGCTTCGGGGATGACGTCTTTGCCGAAATCAATGTGCTGATTATCCAGCGCGGTGACGAGTGCGGCGCGGGAGAAAATGTAGATGCCCATGGAGGCTTGGTAGAGGTCGGCTTCGGCGGGCTGCCCCAGCTCGGCGAGCAGCACGGGGGGGATGCGGAGGCCGTCGAGCACGGTGGGTTCTTTCGGCTTTTCTACAAACTCGGTGATCTTGCGCGCGGCGTCCGTGTGCATGATGCCGAAGCCCTCGGCGTCTTTGCGGGAGACGGGGATGGTGGCGATGGTGAGGTCCGCTTTTGTTTTAATATGCTGCTCCAGCATCTTGCGGTAATCCATGCGGTAGAGCTGATCGCCGCTGAGGATCACGTAGTATTCGTAGGGCGTGCTGAGGAAGTCGGCCATGTTCTGCCGCACGGCGTCGGCGGTGCCTTGATACCACTGGGAGTCGGTCGGTGTTTGCTGCGCCGCGAGGATCTCCACGAAGCTGCGGGAGAACTGATCGAACTTGTAGGTGCCGTGGATGTGGCGGTGGAGGGAGACGCTATTAAATTGCGTGAGGATGTAGATGCGGCGGAGTCCGGAGTTCAGGCAGTTCGAGATCGGGATGTCCACGATGCGATACTTGCCGGCGAGCGGCACGGCGGGTTTGGAGCGTTCTTTCGTGAGCGGAAAGAGACGTGAGCCAGCGCCGCCGCCCATGATGATGGCGAGCGCGTTTTCGGAGATAGCGGGAAGATTGATGTCGGACATGGCGGGAGAGTAAGCAGAGGCGTGGTGGGGAGGCGATTCAAGATTTTGCAAATGCGTGGGGCCGCTTACTCGAAGAGGGCGTCGTCGAAGGTGATCTTGTAGATCATTCCTTCAAAGCCGACGCCGTAAAGATTGCCCGCCTCGTCTTCGCTGAATGAAACGATCCGCTGCGGCATGGTGCCGAGCTGGCGGACGGTTTTGAATTTCCCGCTTTCCTGAGTGATGCCGAAGATGCGCTTAGAAGTGTAATCACCAAAGACATAGACGCCGTAAAACGAGGAGCTTTTGTCGGCGCGATAGACGTGCCCACCGGTGATCGAGTTGCCGTATTTCCGCCGGTAGGCGAAGACGGGCGGAGTGAAAGCGCGGCCTTCTTTGCGGAACTCATTGGAGAACGGCTCGAAGCCCTCGAAGACGTTCCAGCCGTAGTTCTCGCCGCGATGCACGAGGTCCACTTCCTCCACGCGATCTTGCCCGACATCGGCCAGCCAGAGGTCGCCTGTGAGCCGGTCAAAACTAAAGCGCCACGGATTGCGGAAGCCGGATGCCCAGATTTCAGGCCGCACGCCGGTTTGCCCGCGAAACGGATTATCCGCAGGAATCGCGTAGGCCATTCCGGCGTCCTCGCGGTCCACATCAATACGCAGGACTTTCCCCAATAGGAGGTCGAGATTCTGCGCGTGACCGTTCGGGTCGTTGTGCGGCCCGGTATCGCCCATCACAATATAAAGAAAACCGTCCGGCCCGAATTGCAGGCATCCGCCGCTATGATCCTCGGCCACGCTCGCGATTTTCAAAATCCTGCGCGGCGGCTTGCCTGAGTCGCTTTTGAAATCCTCGGAGAACTGCTTTTCGACGATGATGGAGGTCACTTTCCCGTCCTCGAAGACTTGGTAAAAAAGGTAGTATTTGCGGTTCTCGCGAAACTTCGGATGAAACGTCACGTCGAGCATCCCATTCGGCCCACGCTCGCTAAACACCTCGGCGGGGAAATCAGCAAAGGTCGTCCGCACGTCGCTAGTCGCAGTTTTCTCCACTCTCCAAATCACGCCCTTTTGATGCAAGACGAGGAACGCGTCCGGGATGCCGGGGATTTGACGCAGTGAAGTCAGGCCCGCTTCCACCTTGCCGCGTGGGAGCGTAAATGCGTCGGCGAAAAATGGCCGAACGCTCACCTGTTTCGCGAGTTCGGGGATGACGGCGGGCATCCCCCGATTGCTCGCGAGCGTGGACTCCGCCTGTTTGAGCGAGGTGAGGTATTCGATGAGGTCGGCAAATTCCTGCACCGTGAGACTCGCCTGAAGCCCCTCCGGCATGAGCGAAACGGTGTTGCCCGTTTGCGTCTGGATGTCGGCCTTTGCGATGGAAACCAGTTTTCCGTCCACGCCCATGAGCTGAACCATGTCGGCATTGGAACCTTTCAAGACACCCACGAAACTGGCTCCCGCTTTCGTTTCCACGACGACGGTGCCGTAGCCCGGCGAGATCGTGAGCGACGGCATCAACACCGCATCCACAATATCGCGCCGCCCAAACGCATCCCCCACGGCGGAGAGATCAGGCCCCGCTTTGCTGGCTTTTCCATCTACCGAGTGGCAGTTGGAACAAAGCAGCCTTTGCTCGTTAAAGAGCTTCATCCCGCGCGCCACATCGCCGTCATGAGTCAGAGCGTATTTGCGGTAGGCTCCGAGGTCTGCTGCTGCAAGTTCTCCTCCCCTCAGAAATGCAAAGAGCAGCGAGAGTATAAGAAGGTGTTGGTTCAAGGCTTTCATCCGTGTGCGGAAACTGGGGATGTTCAGCGACTCGTGTCAACGCACCGTTGTCTCATTGCCACAATGAATCGAAAAGCTGCATACGAGGATCTCAATTTATGAAACCGATCACAGTTCAAAGCCGGGCCCGCCAAGCGATGGGGTGGATTCGTGCCATCGCGTTTGCCATGCTTTGCCTTACGGCGGGATGCGGTGCGTTGATGGCGCAGGCGTTCACGTCGGCGGATGCAGACGCGGCTTTTGAAGCTCACACAAAAGCATTTTACCGCGAACAAGACGGGCTTGCTTGGTATGCGAAAGACACGGAAGGCGGGAAGGCCGACTTTTGGACGCGGGCCGAGCAAATGGAGATGGTGCTGGACGTTTATGAGCGCACTAAAAACCCGCAGCACATTGCGATGTTCACGAAGCTGTTTCACGGCTTCCTCGCGGACTACGGCAAGACGTGGGAGCAGAACGAGTTTAACGACGACATCATGTGGATGGTTATCGCTTGCGCTCGTGCGCATCTCATCACGGGCGATGCGGAGTTTCGCGATGTGGCGCGGGCGAATTTCGACCTTTGCTATGCACGGGCGGCGTCCCCGGATCTTGGCGGCGGGCTTTGGTGGAAAGTGAACAACCAATCCAAGAATGCCTGCGTGAACGGGCCGGGGGCAATCGCAGCGTTTCTTTTGAGCAAAGCGACGGGCGAGGCTGGCTACTTGGCCAAAGCGAGAGAGATTTTCCTATGGGAGCGCGCTACGTTGTTTGATGCGGCGACGGGGCGGGTTTTCGATAACATCCACCTCAACGGACGAGTAGGCCGCTTTGCGCTGACTTACAATCAGGGCACTTTCGTGGGTGCTGCCAATCTGCTCGGTTTTAACGACGAGGCGCGACTGGCTGCTTACTTCACGATGAACGCGATGTGTCGCGACGGTTACCTGCCCGCTGCTGGGGAGAAGGGCGACGCGGGCGGGTTTAATGGAATCGGTGTGCGTTGGATTGCGCGGTTTGTGAAAGACCGAGGTGAGCAGGCGACGTTCGAGCCTTGGTTGCAGAAAAACGCTGCCGCCGCTTGGGATACTCGCCGGGCGACGGACAATCTTTCGTGGTGCCGTTGGCCGGAGCCGACGCCGGAGGATCGGCGATCATCGTGGGGTTGCAGCAGTGCCGTGGTGATTCTCCAAGCAGTCCGCCCAGCGGATGCTTTGCAGCGGGTAGAGCAGGCGGAGTTTGGGAAAACGAAGGACGGCTTGGAGGTGAAGCGGATCACCCTTCGGAACGCCAAGGGTATGAGCGCGCAAATCATCACCTATGGCGCAATCATCAAAGAACTTCAGGCTCCAGACCGGCAGGGGAACTTCACGAATGTCGTGCTCACCACGGACACTCTGGGGAAATTCGAGGGCGGTTTTAACGGAGCCGCTGCGATCATTGGGCGGGTGATTAACCGGATTGCAGGCGCGCAGTTTGAGCTGGATGGAGTGACCTACCCGCTGACGGCAAACAGCGGGAAGAATACGATCCACGGCGGGCGCAAAGGGTTCGCGCAGTCCGTGTGGACGGTCGAAAATATCCCGGCGAAACCGAACGAGTCGGCGGTAAAGCTCGTGTATCTGAGCGAGGATGGAGAGGAGGGATTTCCCGGCAATTTGAAGACCTCTGTGACCTACGTTTTGACCGACAACAACGAACTGCGGCTCGACTACGAAGCCGAGACGGACAAGCCGACTATCGCGAATCTGACCAATCACGCTTACTGGAATCTCGCGGGCGGCGGGAGCTGTCTGGATAACGTTTTGTGGATACCGTCCGACCGCTACACTCCCGCCGATGCGGACTTGATTGTCACCGGCGAAATCCTCCCGCTCAAGGACACCCTGATGGACTTTAGCCAACCGACCCGCATCGGAGATCGCATCGAGCAGCTAAAGCCAAAGATGGTCGGCTACGACTACAACTACATCCTCGGCGAAGGAGCCGGCATGAAGCTGGCGGCGCGTCTCATTGAGCCGAAAAGCGGACGGACCATGGAAGTGCGAACGACCCAGCCAGCAGTGCAACTCTACACGGCGAATCACCTGAATCACACCGCAGTCTGCCTCGAAACGCAGCATTTCCCCGACGCAATCCATCACCAGAATTTCCCATCCATCGTGGTCAGACCGGGCGCACCTCTGCGAGAGAGCACGCTGTTCACATTCTCGGCGAAGTAATTGCCAGCGGGGGAGCCGGGGACGGGATTCGAACCCGTGACCTGCTGTTTACGAAACAGCTGCTCTACCACTGAGCTACACCGGCGTTTTTTCGCGAAGGGCGAGATGTATCGGCGAGGCGTGCGGGCTTGGCAAGGCCGATTTGCTCACACGATCTCCACGGGGCATTTCGGCAGTGCGCGCAGGAAGGCTTGGCCGTAGCTTTTCGTGAGGATGCGCGGGTCGAGGATCACAACGATGCCGGTGTCGCTCTTGGTGCGAATGAGGCGGCCTGCGCCTTGGCGTAGTTCTAGGATGGCTTCGGGCAGCGAGTAGTCGCGGAAAGGGTCGCCACCATCGGCGGTGATGAGTTCCAGACGGGCCTCCACGAGAGGCGTGTCCGGCACGGCGAAGGGCAGCCGGGTGATGATGACATTTGAGAGCGCCTCGCCCGGCACATCCACGCCGCTCCAAAAGCTCTTGGTGCCGAAGAGCACGTGGCGTTCGTCTTTTTTGAACTCCGTGATGAGCCGCGTGCGGGATAATCCTTCGCCTTGCACGAGCAGCTTGAGGTCGTGGTCTTCGTCGAAAGATTCGCGGCAAAGTGCGGCGACGTTTTGCATCGTGCGGTAGCTGGTGAAGAGCACGAAGGCGCGGCCTTTCGTCTGCACGACGAAGTGCCCGATGCGCTCGGCGAGCGCGGCCTCGTAGCCGGTGTCGCGCGGGTCGGGCATTTTCTTGGTGATGTAGAGTTTCATCTGCCGCTCGTAGTCAAAGGGCGAGCCGACTTGCTTGCCCTCGACCTCCTCCGCGCCGATGCGCTTGCGAAAGTAGTCGAGCGATTCCCCGCCGATGCCGAGCGTAGCGCTGGTGAGGATGCACGTATGCTCCTCGCGGAAAAGCAGCGCGCGGAGATGCGCCGCTACGTCTATCGGCGCAGCGTGGAGATTGTGGAAAGTGCCCGTCTTCCCGCTCTGCTCGACCCAATAGACATACTCGCTGGCGTCTTGTTTCAAGAAGGTGCCGAGGTTTGCGCGCGTATCGCGGATGCGCCGGCCAAGGTCTTGCAGCTCGGCCTTGAGCAGCTCGTCGTCCGTGGCCTTGAGCGTATTTACCACGAGTGTTTGCAGCCGTGTGAGATCGCCCGTGAGCGTGTCTGGCACAAAGTCCGGCGCTCGCACGCGGAACTCTTTCCCTTTTTTAAAGTCTGCACTCTCACCGACTTTGCTAAAGAACGCATCGCACTTTTCCATCAACGCCACGACCTCGCGCACGCCGTCCGCATTGCGCAGGATTTGCAGGAGCCCCTTCTTCGTCTTGGGATTGTAGAGCCGCTGGAGCGCGTAACGCAGGCCGTATTGGGAGACGTTCAGCCCGATCATCTTCGAGGCCACGCCCTCCACCGTGTGCGCCTCGTCGAAGATCACAAAGTCATTCGCAAACAAGTAGCCGCTCTCATTTTCCTCCGCCTCCGCGATGCTGCCGAGCGAGAGGAAAAAGAGCGTGTGATTCAGCACCACCACATCCGCCGAGACGAGCGCCTTGCGCACTTGCTGATAATGGCAGCGCGGGTTCGTGCCACACGTCTTTGCCGTGCAAATGTGCGGCTCGCTGCACACCTGCGACCACACTTGCGGGTCGGGCTCCACCGCCAGATCGCTCAATGAACCGTCCGGCGTCGTCTGCGCCCAATCCCAGATGCGCTTTAGCTCCTCCACCTCCGTGCTCGTGAAAAGCTCGCCCGCCTGCTGCATGGCCCGCTGTAGCCGATTCGGGCACACGTAATTCCCCCGCCCTTTCCACAGCATCGCGCTGAAACTATCCGGCCCGAGCGTATCCCCGAGCACCTTCTTCACGATGGGCAGATCTTTGAAAACGAGCTGCTCCTGCAAATTGATCGTATGCGTAGAAATGACCGCCTTTTTCCCCTTCTCCTTTGCCCACAACACCGCCGGGATGAGGTAAGCCAGCGACTTCCCCACGCCCGTCCCCGCCTCTACTACGAGATGCCGATTCTCCACCAGCGCCAGCGCCACAGCCACCGCCATGTCCTGCTGTTCTTTGCGAAACTCAAAATTATTCGCCTGCCCGAGCAAGCCCTCCGGCGAAAAAAGATGCCGGATGCGTTCAGGAAATTCAGACGGAGTGGCGCTACCAATAGAAATCATCGAGCATACATCCTCACGCGAGGGGGCGGGGTGGTGCAAGCACGCTGGTGGAAAGCCAACGATGAGAGCAGGGAAAGCCACCGATTTCCGTGCTGATCGGAGCGCCATCGCGGCAAGGCACGAAGGGTAGTGGCTGAGTTTGGAATTTTTTTAATCACCGAGGACATGGTAAGGATGCGAAACGGGAGGCTGCTTGTATGGAGGGAGCGCACGCATCCTGCGTGCTGCGGCGGGCATCTTGCCCGGCGCGGGAGAGACGAACCACTCCGAGCGATTCATCTTCCCTACTCCAGCGCCGCACTGCGCCGGGCAGGATGCCCGCCGCTGCACGCAAGATGCGTGCGCTCCCCCGCACACATCCCCCCTGTTTCGCATCCTCTCGGTGGTTCATTGCCAAACTTAGCCACTACAGCACGAAGACACGAAGGAGTTTCCACTGCCGCAACGTTCTTCGTGTCTTCGTGTGAGAATAATGAAGTTTTCCAGCCAGCATCCCGTGGACGCCACGCAAAAAAAAATCTGGCAGTCTTCCCTTGCTAATTTTCCCCATCACTCGCGATTGTCCCCGCGCATGAAACCACTTTTCACACTCCTCGCCACTGCTGCTTTTACTTTCACCACCGCTCACGCCGATGAGGCGCAGTGCATCACCTATCCCGGCGGAAAGGGGCTCGGCGCTGGGAAGCGCGTCGTCCTCCTCGCTGGCGATGAGGAGTATCGCTCCGAGGAATCAATGCCACAGCTTGCAAAGATCCTGAGCGAGCGGCACGGGTTCCAATGCACGGTGGTTTTTTCCATTAACAAAGAGACGGGCGAAATTGATCCCAATACGAAGGACAACGAACCCGGGATCGAGGCGCTGGATACCGCGGACTTGTGCATTACGTCGCTGCGCTATCGCGCTTGGCCGGATGAGCAGATGAAGCATTTTGTGGATTACGTGGCGGCGGGAAAGCCGATCATCGGACTGCGCACGAGCACGCACTCCTTCAACGGGATCAAGGGGCAATACGACAAGTTCAACAAATACGGCAAAGACGTGCTCGGCGAAGGCTGGGTGAACCATTGGGGCAAGCACAAGAGCGAGGCCACGCGCGGCGTGATCGAGCCCGGCGCGGAGAAGGACGTGCTCCTCAACGGCGTGACGGATGTCTTTGGCGACACCGACGTGTATGAAGCCTACCCGGCTGCCGACGCGAAGGTGCTCGTGCGCGGCGTGGTGCTAAAAGGGATGAAGCCTACGGACGAGCCAGCGGATTACAAAAAGAAGCGCGCTACGGACAAAGCCGAGCAGGGCATCAATGATCCCGCCATGCCCGTCGTGTGGACTCGCACGAACGCGGACAAAAACAAAATCCTCACGACCACGATGGGCAGCGCCACGGATCTCTCGAACGAGGGCTTTCGCCGCATCCTCGTGAACGCTGCATTTTCCTTCACCGGCCTCGCCGTGCCAGCGAAAGCGGACGTGACGCTCGTGGGCGAATACAAGCCGACGTTCTATGGCTTCGGCGAGTTTAAGAAAGGTGTGAAGCCCGCCGATCTCGCGCCGAAGAAGTAGCGTGGCGCGGCACTTGCGCTGCACCTTCTCACTATGACTACCAGCATCGAGAAACGCGGCGGCCTGAGCGCGGCGGAATTCCAGCGCGACTACATGAAAGCGAATCGCCCCGTCGTGCTCACCGATGCACTGCGGGACTGGCCTGCGCTGGGAAAGTGGACGCCACAGTTTTTCGCGGATCATTTCCCAGATCGGGAATTCACGATGGAAGAGAAGACATGGCGGCTTGCGGATCACATTGCCGCTGTGCTGGCCTCGGACCCGAGCGCACCGGCGCCGTATCTGCGCAATGAGGTGCTGCGCGAAAAATTCCCCGAGCTGTGGAGCGACATCCGCCCGGAGTCCGCATATTTCCAGCCCAATTGGATGGAGCGCACGTTTGGGAATCAGTTCTTCAACGACCTCTTCCATCGCGGCTGCGCCATCGAGCTTTACATCGGTGGCAACGGGCGCGGCTTTCCGATTTTGCATTGGGACGGCTACCACACGCACGCCTTCCTCATGCAGTTTTATGGGCGCAAAGAGTTCTACGTGTATGGCCCCGAGCAGACGCAATTTCTCTACCCACGCGAGGACGTGCCGAATCTCTCGCACTGCGCGGATATTAAAAACGTGGACCTCGAAAAGTATCCGCTCTTTGCGCAGGCCAAGCCCTCCGTCTTTGTGCTGGAGCCGGGCGAGACGCTTTTCATCCCAAGCGGCTGGTGGCACACGACGATGATGCTCACCCCGAGCATCTCGCTCTCGTGCAACGTGGGCAACGCGACAAATTGGAGCGCGATGCGCAAAGACTTCGCCAAAAAAGGCAGCGTGATGAACCGCATCAAAGCGTCCCTTTACCTCCTCGCAAAAGGCTGGCACTGCCGCGCGCAAGACCTGCTCGGAAGTCGCTGAATAAAGCGTGCGGCTTGTGTGAAACGGAGCGCACGCATCTTGCGTGTAGCGTTGGGCGTCCTGCCCGGCGCAGTGCGGCGCTGGGAGTAGAGAAGATAGCCTCATCGAGTAGCACGTCTCTCTCGCGCTGGGCAAGATGCCCAACGCTGCACGCGGGACGCGCGCGCTCCATCCGCACAAGTGTATCCCCTCCCCCCTTCGCGCTAGGCGAGATGCTTTGCCTGTCTCGGCGCGGTATTTGGCGCGGCGGAGCGGTGCGCGGCATTGGCGCGTTCAGTGAGGAGATGCGGGACTAGCCAGCTCGGCAGATCTTTTCGCCCCGGCCTGCGCCAGTCGCGGGCCATGGCGTCGGAGGCCTCTCCGCGCGGGGTGGCGGAGTGCTCGCTGAGGTAGGTGAAGAGTTCGCGGGCGATGGTATCGAGGGCGATGGTGTGGGTGCGTTTGATGCGGGCGAAGAGCCAATCGCTAAAGGCAAGCACGGTCTGGAAGGGCGAGGCGTCGCCGCTCCACAGCAGCGGTGCGCTTTCGATGAAGTCGCCGCTATTTGCCACAAGATCCCAGAAACGTGCGAAGCGGCGCATCCGCTGCATGGCGGTGAAATCGAGCGCGGCGTTTTGTAAAATCTCGTAGGGCGGTTGCGGGGAATAGACCATGCCGTAGCCTGCATCGTGGCGCACGATGGGGGTGCCTCGCAGGCGCTTAAGGATGCCGACTTGGATCTCCTGCGGGCGGAGGGCGACGAGGCGATCAAAGCCGCGCCCGAAGCTCTCGATGCCTTCGCCGGGCAGGCCGACGATGAGGTCGGCGTGGACGTGGACGCCGGTGGACTCGCGGAGGTAGCGGAAATTGTCCTCCAGCTTGGGCACGTTTTGGCGACGGCTGATGTTTTTAGAAGTCACATCGTCGAAGGTCTGGATGCCGACCTCTAACTGCACGCCGCCAGCGGGGAATTGCGCGATGAGCTCGCGGAGCTGCTCGGGCAGACGATCGGGCACCATTTCAAAGTGGACGAACATCCCGTCGCGCCAACGGTTCAGGAAGAATTGCAGGATGGCGCGCGAGGTGGG
>JAYVQK010000033.1:0-11341 GCA_043757005.1 Verrucomicrobiaceae bacterium | reverse complement strand
GGCTTTTTCGCGTCTGCGCGAGAGGAGGGGCGGTATCCTACCGCCCTGAGCCCCGAAGGGGTTCACAAAATGGCGGGGCTCGCAGAGAACGGCAAGGTTCTCGGGGCGACCCTTCGGGGCTCAGGGCGGTAGGATACCGCCCCTCCGGGCACGCTCTTATTTCTCACACGAAGGCACAAAGACACGAAGGGGGTGATGAATGGGTGTTCCACTGCTGCACCGTTCTTTGTGACTTCGTGTCTTTGTGTGAGAATAATGAGGCTTTTTCCCCACGAACCGCCCCGGAAAAGGGTGTGGCGCTTACGCTTCCCACACGCATTGCGCCTTTTTGTTTGGAAATGATGGAGGCACTACCTTCGGTTCCATGACGCTATCGCGATGGGCAACGCTCTTGGTATCGAGATGCACTCGGAGGGGAAATAGAATACGGGCCGCTCCTTTCGTGAAACTTTTTCCAAGCAATCTGCCTCGCGAACTGTTATCTCCTCACACGTTCCATGAATCCGCTCGAACTACGTCTTCAATATAAATTTCGCAATCCGCTCCTTCTTGCGGAGGCTCTCACGCATCCTTCACTCGGGCACGAGACGCAGCGGCATCACTTCGATAATCAACGCCTGGAGTTCCTTGGCGATGCGGTGTTGCAGCTCATTTTCACGGAATGGCTCTTTGATCATTTCCCGACTTTCGATGAGGGGGTTCTTACGCAAATGCGCTCCCGGCTTGTCTCGCGCGATGGCTTAAAACTGCACGCACTCCGGCTCGATCTCGGCCTCCACCTGATGATGGGCCGGGGTGAAGAGGCCAATGGTGGGCGGGAGCGGCCTTCTTCGCTCGCGGATGCCTACGAAGCACTGGTCGGTGCTATTTATCTGGACTCCGACTATGTGACTGTGCGCCGCATCGTGCTTACGGAAGCGCAGGAGGATATTGAAAATCTCGAAGTGGATCCGCCAGACGCGAATCCTAAAGGTCGCCTCCAAGAAATCCTCCAAGCGGTCTCCCCGGTGAGTCCCAAATACTCCATTATCGCTGCGGATGGACCGGAACACTTGCGCAGCTTCATCGCCACGGTGCTCTGGCGCGGCAAGATCCTCGGCGAGGGCGGCGGTAATAGTAAAAAAGAAGCGGAAACTGCCGCTGCGCGCGAAGCGTTGAGCGCACGGATTTGGGAGAACGAGGACGTTGCGAATAACTCCCCAATACTTGCGAATAATGTCGGGTAATTGTGAGCATCACGTTTCCATTGGCCTCCATCGGCCTGCCGCGCAGAGTTTATACACAGCCTCCAATCCCTGCGGAACACTGCACTGGTCGGTGTGGAGCACGAAAGCCGCGTGTTATTCACACGCTTATTATGAAGAGGTGTTTGAAACGTATCTCCACTCCTTTCCACTCAGCTTGTGAAGAACTCGGGGAAATCACCGGAATTTATGTCCACGCACCACTACCTCGGCATTGATCTCGGCGCAGAAAGCGGGCGCGTCATGCTCGGCACCTTGAAAGATGGGCGTCTCTCGCTCGAAGAGCTGCATCGCTTTGCCAATGGGGCTGTGCGGCTCGCGGGGACTTTGCGTTGGGATGTGTTGCGGCTGTGGGAGGAAATCAAGAGCGGCTTACGAAAAGCAGCGCAACGTGGGCTGCGCTACGAGAGTGTGAGTGTGGATTCGTGGGCGATAGATTACATCCTCATGCGAGGGGGCGAGCCGATGTTGCGAGCCCCGCACTGTTACCGAGACGCGCGCACGGCGCAGATTTACGACGCGCTGCGAGAGCGGCTCGGGGAAGCGCACATCTATCAGCAAACGGGCGTGCAATTTATGCCGATCAATACGATCTACCACCTTGCCGCCGAGCTGGAGCAAGACCCTGTGCTTTTACAAAGTGCAGATCGTTTTTTGATGATTGGTGATTGGTTTCACCACCTCCTCGGGGGACGCCCGGTGCAAGAAGAGAGCAATGCGAGTAGCACGCAGCTATGGGATCCAAAAAGTCGTGCGTGGAGTGACACGCTGATCGAGGAAAGTGGGTTGCCGCGCAGTCTTTTCCCAGAAGTTGTCCCACCATGCAGCAAGCTCGGTAAAACAAGCATCGATCTGCAAAATGAGACGGGCCTCGGGCCTATCGAAATCGTTGCAGGCTGTGTCCACGATACCGGAGCCGCAGTGGCGGCAGTGCCAGCTGAGGGCGACGGCTGGGCATACCTTAGTAGCGGCACTTGGTCGCTCATAGGCGTAGAATTGCCCGGTCCACTTATCACAGAGACAGCGCGCAAAGCGAACTTTACAAATGAAACAGGAGTCGGTGGCACCAGTCGCTTTCTCCGTAATGCGAGCGGGCTCTGGATGCTGCAAGAGTGCCGCCGCGCATGGAGCCGTGCAGGGCGAGATTATGATTATGCAGAGCTGACACAACTCGCCCAGGAAACCGCCCCTTTCCGCACGCTCGTGAACCCTAATGACCCGCTTTTTCTCCGGCCCGATGATATGCTAGAAGCCGTGCGCGAATACTGCCTGACCAACAACCAACCCGTCCCTGAAACGCCCGGTCAATTCGCACGTTGCGCTTTAGAAAGCCTCGCCTTGCTCTATCGCGAAATGCTTGCCTTGCTAGAGAGCGTCACCGCCCGCCCAGTCCACACACTTCACATCGTCGGTGGAGGCAGTAAAAACGCACTGTTGAACCAAATGGCGGCGGACGCCACGGGCCGCACCATCCTCGCCGGGCCCGTGGAAGCTACTGCCATCGGCAACATCCTCCTCCAAGCTCTCACGCTGGGCCAAATCGCCACGCACGCCGATCTCCGCAGCATCGTGCGAGATTCTTTTCCTGTAGAAACTTATATTCCCAGTGGCGATCCATCCTGGGAGGAGGCCCAAAGGCGTTTTGCTAAATTAACCGCAAAAACGGAATAGGTCTGTAAGTCTGATAGAGAGCGGTTTGCAGGGGGGCGCGAAGAGGGGTTCAGAAAAAAGTTTAAAATACTTCTTGCCGATAATACGAACACGTATAGTCTCGAAATTGTTCTGGGGGGAACAGCGGCCTTCCGATTGCCTTTCGGCGTCGGGAGGCCGCACTTTTTTTGCCGTGAAGCGCACACTTCGCGTTGCAGCTTTGTGATTAGCTCATCGCCTGCGCGTGCAGCACCGCAGTGGTGCCGTTTGCGTGGTGCGATTCAGCGACGCCAGCGGAACGTAAAGAACAAGCACCGGTTTCGTCCTGCAACCTGCGAGGCAGGCGGTTGAGGAGGAGAAAACGAAAAGCCTGTGGCGGCCTTCGCTTTCTACATCAGCATCAATGCTGGATTTTCCAGCAATTTGCGTAGCTCGGCGAGGTAGGTTGCGCCGACAGCACCGTCCACGACGCGGTGGTCGCCGCTGAGGGTCACGCTCATGCGTTGGCCGACGATGATGGTGTCGTTTGGCCCGACGACGGGTTTTTTTACGATGGCTCCGATGGCGAGGATGGCGGCCTGCGGAGGATTCACGATGGCGCAGAATTGCTCGATGCCGTAAGCGCCGAGATTTGAGACGGTGATCGTGCCGCCGCTGTATTCATCGGGCTTGAGCTTCTTGTTGCGGGCGCGGCTGGCCACGTCTTTTACAGCTTCGCTGATCTCGCGGAGGGTCTTTGTTTGCGCATCGCGGATGACGGGGGTGACGAGCCCGTCTTCCACCGCCACGGCGACGCAGAGATGCACGCTGCCGTATTGGATGATGGCGTCGCCTGCAAAGCTGGCGTTCACCGCCGGAACCTTTTGGGCGGCGGTGACGACGGCTTTCAGCACGAAGTCATTCACCGTGAGTTTTGGCCCGCCGGTGGCCTCGCACGCGATGTTTGCGGCGGCGCGGAAAGTCATGAGCATCCCAGCATCCACCTCGATGGTGAGGTAGAAATGCGGGATCTGCGTTTTGCTGGCGAGTAGCCGTTCGGCGATCACGCGGCGCATCCCTGAGAGGGCGATGCGTTGGTCGCCCGCGCCCGCTGGCGTGGAGGCGACGGCGACTGGAGCAGCGGCGGATTTTGCCGGGGCGCGCTCCACATCACTGGCGAGGATGCGCCCACCTGGGCCTGTGCCGGCGATGCCGGAAAGACTCACGCCCTTCGCGACGGCGACCTTTTTTGCCAGCGGCGAAGCCTTTACGCGCTCGCTGGGATTTGCAGTGGCAGCCGGCGCGGCCACGCTCGCTACGGCGGCTGGCGCAGCGGCACTGGCCGCGGATTTTGCGACGGCGATGGGCGGCGGTGCGCCGTTAGCAGGAGCGGCCTCGCCTTTGCCGAGTAGCATGGCGATGGGCGTGCCGCAGGCGACTTTTTGGCCGGTGGGCACAAGGATTTTATGCACGGTGCCGTCGTCAAAAGTCTCCATCTCCATCGTGGCCTTATCGGTCTCCACTTCGGCGACCACGTCGCCCGCGCTGAGTTGATCGCCTTCTTTGATGCACCATTTTACGACCGTTCCTTCGGTCATCGTGTCGGCGAGTTTGGGCATTTCGATATATGTGGCCATGAGTAGAAAGTGTTTGGGTCTCCGCGCTCGTGCGCGAGGGCCAAGCAACGTAGCGGGAATCGTCGAGCTGGGAAATAAAAACGTTCGCAGTCCGCCGAGGTGCCACAGGCCGGAGGGTCTGTGGCACTTTGTGGCTTGCTCCGGTGGCTCCGTTGTTTTGAGTGGGACTTTGCTATGCACGATACCACAACATTGTCTGAACGTCTCGACGCCATCCGCGGCGAGATCGCCGCCGCCGCCGCGCGCTCCGCACGCGCTGCTGGGGACATCACGCTCATCGCCGTGAGCAAGACGCACACCCCCGAGGCTGTGTGCGAGGCCCTCGGCGCAGGTCAGATGGTATTTGGCGAGAGCCGCGTGCAAGAGGCGCGGGCAAAAATCCCGCTCGTCTCTGGGTGGGCGCGCTGGCACTTCATCGGGCATTTGCAGAAAAATAAAGTCCGCCACGCGCTGCCACTCTTCGAGCTTTTCCACGGCGTAGATTCGCTGGAAATCGCGGGCGACATCCAGCGCATCGCGGCGGAAGCCGGCTCTTTTCCCGAGGTGCTTTTGGAGGTGAATGTCGCGGGCGAGGGGAGCAAATTTGGCTTCGCACCGGATCGCTTGCACGCGCAGATGGAGGCACTGCTGGCGCTGGATCGGCTGAATATCGTGGGCCTCATGTGCATCCCTCCACCGCAGCCGCGCGCGGAGTTGGCGCGTCCATTTTTCACCGCGCTTCGCGAGTTCCGCGAGAGCTTGCAGACGGAGTTCCGCGTGCCACTGCCACAGCTCTCGATGGGGATGAGCGGCGACTTCGCCATAGCCATCGAGGAAGGCGCGACACTGGTGCGCGTGGGGACGGCGATCTTTGGCGGGCGGGCTGGGAAAGCGTGGAAGCCGATGGATTTGAACCTCGAACCCTGAGCGTCCGCTGCCGCGAAAGAGTTCGGAGTTAAAATCTTCTTTTTTATGAACAAACGCATCATCCCCACCACCATCACCATCATCGGCCAAGAGCTGGCCATCGCTTGGGACGACGGGGTGGAATCCTACCTGCACCTCAATCTCCTCCGCCGCTCCTGCCCTTGCGCGGCGTGCTGCGGCGAGCCGGACGCGCTGGGCAATGTGCTCGTGCCTGAAGTGCGTCACACCGCCGCGAGTTTCGAGCTGCGTGGCTGGCAGCTCATCGGCGGCTACGCCTTCCAGCCCACGTGGGGCGATGGTCACGCCACAGGGCTCTTCACTTTCCCCTACCTACGCAGACTCGCAGGAAAGAAATAATCTCACCACATCTGCGATGCTGGGACTTTACTCCGGCGCCACCGGGAGCGGCAGCGGGAGTGCAGTGGGCGGGGGTGGCGGCAGTCCGAGTTTTTCAAAGCCGTCGTAAAGCAGCCGCATCGAGTCCTCCCATATCCCGGGTTTATTCGTATGCAGCACCACGGCGAGCACCTCCCGCCCATCGCGCGCGGCGGCGCTCACCAGCACTTGTTGCGCGAGATTCGTGAAACCCGTTTTCACGCCGATACAGCCAGGCATTTTTGCCAGCAGGCGATTGTGGTTCGTCAGCTTCACCGGCAGGTCTGCTTTCAAAATCGTCGCTTCTGCAGTCGCCACGATCTGGCGGAAAAGCGGCTCCTTCA
The DNA here is from genome assembly GCA_043757005.1 of Verrucomicrobiaceae bacterium. GTDB lineage: Bacteria > Verrucomicrobiota > Verrucomicrobiia > Chthoniobacterales > Chthoniobacteraceae > SXWH01. Next base: position 5,206 of record JAYVQK010000033.1, on the reverse strand, counting down.
TCGCAGCACACGCGATGAGCCCGAGGTCGCGCGCGGTCGTATAGTGATGCGGATCGTGCAGCCCGTTTGGTGTGACGAAGTGCGAAGACGTAGCCCCGAGCTGCGCCGCGCGCTGATTCATCTTCTCAGCAAAAAGCGCGACGCTCCCCGCATTGTCCCTAGCGAGAGCGGCTGCGACATCGTTCGCGCTCTTCATCAGCAGCGCAAAAAGCAGATCCTTGCGCGGGTAAGTCTCGCCGACTTTCATCTCCAGCACCGTGGGCTCCACCTTCGTATCCTCGGGCTGCACCGTCACCAGTTCATCCAGCTTTCCGCTCTCGATAATGATGAGCGCCGTGAGGATTTTCGTCGTGCTCGCAGGATACTGCATCGAGTCCGCATCCTTCTCATAAAGCACCGTGCCATTCTTCAAATCCATCGCGATAGCCGAGCGCGCCGCCAGCGGCAGTTCGCCCGGCGCAAGCACCGGCGGAGGCTCGGGAGTCGGCTTCACCACAGGCTTCGGCTTTGCAGGAGCCACGCGCTTGATTGTCGTCCTGGGCGCTTTTTTTGGAGCAGAAAAAGCCATCCCGCCGAGCAAAGAAAGCGCGGTGAAGAGCAGGCAGATTGGGCTAAGGAGTTTGAGTTTTACCATCGGGCATCATCTACGCGGCAGGCTGGGTATGCAGGAGCACGGTCGCGTGAATCTCATGGGCAGTAACAGCGTGCGGGAGGGCGATCAAGCCAGCCAACGCGCGCGGCGCGTTTTTTTTCCTATCCGCCGCCGATAGAGCGGACGAAATATACCGTCCTTTTCATGGCATCCACTTCACCACGCCGCCTCCCGGAACTCGAAGGCCTGCGCGGCCTCTTGAGCTGGTGGGTCGTGCTCTGCCACGCGCTACAGCAGAGCGGCTACAGCGCCGAATGGCTGGGACGCGGAGCGCGCATCCTCCTGCACGGCGACTACGCGGTGGATGTCTTCATCATCCTCAGCGGCTTCGTCATCGCAAAGCTCTGCGCGGACTCCCGCGAGCCGTATGGCATCTTCATCGCGCGGCGTTTCCTGCGACTCTGGCCTGCCTACATCGTCTGCCTTTTCGCCTCGCTACTCGTGCGCCCGTGCATCGCCGCCATCCTCGCGCACCCGCCGCTCGGCGACCCCGTGTGGGGCGCGGAACACGCCGCGCGTCTCCAGCAAAACTTCCAATTCGAGAGCGCCCACTACTTCTCACACATCGCCGCGCACCTCACCATGCTACACGGCGCGGTGCCCGAGACGCTGCTGCCCGCCTCGTCCACTGCCTTCCTCGGGCCCGCGTGGAGCATCTCGCTGGAGTGGCAGTTTTACCTCGTCGCACCGCTCCTCTTTTGGGCACTGAAAAAGGGCGGCTCTCCCGCGTGGGTCGGCTTCATCGTGGTCGCTGGCTTTGGCTGGCTCGCGCGCTATGGCGCACCGTGGAACGCCTACTTCCCGATGGAGAGTTTCCTTTGGCAAAAGCTCCTCCTCTTCGCCATCGGCATCGCCTCGCATCGTCTGTGGGAGAGCCTGCACGACCGTGGCGACGCCATCGCCCCCGCGCTCTTCGGCATCGCGGGCGTCATCCTTTTCTTCACGCTCTCACTGCCGCTCGCGATCTGGTGCGCCGTGCTCGCCGCCGTGCTCGCCTCGCGCGGCGTGGTGAAGACACTGCTCAAATCCGCGCCCATCCAATTCCTCGGTCGCGTCTCCTACAGCACCTACCTCGGCCACATGATCGTCCTCTGGGCGCTCCAGCCCCTCGTCTTTGCGCTCATACCCGCCGTCACCGCTAGGCTCATGCTCACTGTGCTACTCGGCCTCGGCGCACCGCTCATCCTGCTCCTCTCCGTCCTCCTCTATCGCTGGGTAGAGGCACCCGCCATCGCCCTCGGTCGCCGTCTGCGCTCCGCGTAAAAAATGCGCATCTTCTACGCTGCCGACACCTCTCCGAATCCCGACTTTGCCAGCAACCTCTGGCGCGCAAATCTCCACGACTCACTCGCGGCCCTCGGCCACGAAGTCATCGAGTTTCGCTACGACCTCGCCGCCACTTTCCGCCATCTCGATCCCTCCCGCGCCGAGCACGCCGCCTTCATCGCCGAGAATCGTCCCCGCCTCAGCGCCGCATTGCTCGCGCAGATCCGCGCCGCCCACGCCGCCGCCCCGCTCACACTTTTCTTTAGCTACTTTTACGACGCCTGCGTGGAGCCCGCCACGCTCCACGCCATCCGCGCACTCGGCATCGTCACGGTGAACTGGTTTTGCAACGCCAGCTACCAGCTCCACCTCGTCCGCGAAATCTCCCCGCACTACGACTGGTGCCTCGTCCCCGAGCACTTCCGCCTCGCCGACTACCGCGCGCTCGGAGCCCGCCCCATCTACTGCCAAGAAGCCGCAAACCCCGCCATCTACCACCCCCACGCGCTACCCCTCGCATACGACATCGCCTTCATCGGCCAATGCTACGCCGACCGCCCCGACATCGTGCGCTGGCTGCGCAGCGAGTCGCTCGACGTGCGCGTCTGGGGCGCGAATTGGGACACCCAAATCACCCCCCGCTCCCGCAATCCACTGCGTCGTCTTTTTCAAAAAGCGAGCGGCCTCCCCGCACACATCGTCGGCGGAGTGCTCACCGACACCGCGCTCGTGCAGCTCTACAGCCGCGCCCGCATCCAGCTCGGCTTCGCCACCGTCGGCGAGACACACACGAGCCGCGAACGCATCACACAAGTGCGCCTCCGCGACTTCGAAGCGCCCATGAGCGGAGCCTTCTACCTCACCGAACACTCCCACGAACTCGCCGAGTTTTTCACCCCCGGCATCGAGATCGAGACCTGGCGCACCCGCGAAGAACTCCGCGACAAATGCCGCTACTACCTCGCCCACGACGCCGCCCGCCGCCGCATCGCCACCGCAGGCCGCGAGCGCGCCCTCCGCGAGCACACCTGGCAGCACCGCTTCACCGCCGCCTTCCACACAATGGGCATCGCGTGACCATCCATCGAATCTTAATGCTTCGAGAGCGTCGTTCAGAGTTCGGAGTTAAGAGTTCGGAGTTCGGAGTTCGGAGTTAAGAGTTCAGCCGCCCGCAGGGCCTTGGCCACTCGCGAGAGTCTCAACGCCTGCGGCGGGCCAAACTCTTAATTCTTAACTCTGAACTCCGAACTCTTAAGGGCACACCCGGAAACTCAGGCAAGGCGCCACCGCAGTGGCATGGGCGTCCCGCCCATGAGAGAGCGACCCACATGGGCGAGACGCCCAAGCCACTTTCAAGGCACCAACGGCAGTGGCATGGGCGTCTCGCCCATGAGAGAGCGACCCACTTGGGCGAGACGCCCAAGCCACTTTCTGCGACACTCGCTGAGTTTCCGGGAGTTCCCTTCAGTTCGGCCCCGCGCCACCCCAAGAGAGCAGGGGGGAAATGCTTTTGGCACGGGCGCGTGCAACGGGGGGTAAAAACGCTCGGATTCGAGGGGTGCGGCGCGCGCAACGGGGGACGAAAACACTTCACAGATCATCCAACGGCGAGCGCACCCCCAGCCCCGGCACCTTTGCCACGTGGGTATAAATCATCGTCGTCGCCACATCCCGATGCCCCATCAGCGTCTGAATCGTCCGAATATCCTTCCCAGCCTCCAGCAGATGCGTCGCAAACGAATGTCGCAGCACATGGGGGCTCACCCGCTTAGGAATCCCCGCCACCGCCGCCGCCGCCCGCACTGCGCGCTGGATGTTATCCTCCTTCACATGATGCCGCCGCACCACCCCACTCCGAGGGTCCGCCGATAGCGCCCGCGAAGGCCACACCCAAAACCACTCCCACCGCGCCCCTGCCCCCGGGTCCTTCCGCTCAAACGCCCCCGGCAAATTCACCCCCGGCACCCCCGCCGCCCGATCCCCCTCCCACAGCTCGCGCGCCCGCCCAAGTTGCTCCCGCAAAGCCGGGATCACCCCCTGCGGCAACATCGTCGTCCGCCCCGTGCCGCCCTTCGTATCGCACAGAGAGATGAGCCCGCGCCCCATATCCACGTCTTTCACCCGTAGCCGCACACACTCCATACACCGCAGCCCCGCCCCGTAGAGGAGCTGCCCCATCACGCGCCATTGCGACTCCAGCGCCGCCAGCAGTCGGGAGACTTCCTCTTTGGAAAGCACGACAGGCATCTTCTTCACTCGCTGCCCCTTTACAAACCCCGAAACATCCCCCAGCGGCTGCTCCAAGACGGCGCGGTAAAAGAAGACCAGCGCGTTCAGACACTGGCTCTGCGAACTCCCCCGCAACTCCCGATCCACCGCCAGATGGGTGAGAAACTCCTGCACCTCCGCATCCCCCATCTCCGCCGGATGCCGTAGATCGAAGTGCAGGATAAATTGCCGCACCCACATCCAATAAGCCCGCTCCGTATCCAACGAATATCCCCGCGCCCGAGCCGCCTCCGCAAGCCGCTGCTCCAGCTTCTTCGGCTTCGCCCCCTCCGGCATAGGCACCTTTGTCTCCGGCACAGCCGCAGCGAATACTGGCGATTTCGACTCCGATAAAGACGATTTCCCCCCCAGCAAAGCCTGCTGCGTCTTGGCATATTGAAAAGTTGGCATCCGCGTAGCATATGCCAAGCGACTACCAATACGCCAACAGTTTTCACCCCAAATCTTTTTCCTTGACACAGTCCCCCCACCCCGCTCTCCTCGGCATCCGCAACCCATGCCCACCAATACGCCAACGTCATATGCAGAAAACCACCACCCGTTTGCGGCTGAGTAGGATGTTAGGCGTTTTTACCCGTCGTCCATGAACGAGAGCCTTCCTCCATTTCCATTGCGGGAGTTAGTCGTGAGTTTGCGAGTGGTTAGCTTCGGTGATGGTCGTTCCCTGTCGGCTTTGGCGAACGCGTTTGGCAGCCGTCAACGAATGGATGTTACTCAAGCATTCCCCTCGCGGAGTGCCGATAGGTTGTCGAAACTTTGGAAGCTCTCAGCTTCGCTCGCGACGCGACCCTTCGGCGATGCGATGCGCGCGCTGAAGATTGAAAGCGCGTCACGCTCAGGGTCTGTCGTGCTACGAACGCCAACGCCTAACCATGCGCTGCAGCGAACTCCGGGCTTTAGCGTTCAGTTACCGAGCGCGGCTGTGGTCCGACCGGCTCAGTCACGGGCTGTGCGGCCCGCCATGAAGCCCGGCACAGCCCGCGCCTTCGCCTTGCGCCG
>JAYVQK010000032.1:0-2909 GCA_043757005.1 Verrucomicrobiaceae bacterium | reverse complement strand
CTGTAGCTCACCGAGTCTATCGTCGTGCCCACCGCGTTCGTCAGATTCACCGTGTCGCCATTATTACTCAGCGTCCCCGTGTATGGCCCGAGCACGCCCGTGATGCCATAGACGCTCTGGATACGCGCTGCGATGGGAGCGATTACTTTATACGCCCCCGGCGCGAGGGTGGTGCCCGCTGGGAGAGTGAAGTCTATCCCGCCGCCGAGCTTCCACGCGCTGATGTCCACACTCGCAGCTCCCGCATTATACAGCTCCACAAACTCATGCACATCGGTCGCGAGGTTCGCCGCGCTGCCATCCGTATAAGTCGGATTCCCGCTCGCATCGAAGTGCGGCAACTCCACCGGGCTATAGTGGATTTCATTGATGACGACCTGCGCCTCGCTGGGCAGCAGCGACGCGAGCAAGAGGCAAAGGGATAGCGTGATGAAGTTTCTGGAAGACATGAGTATGAAGACGGAAAAAATCCGCCAAGCGAACGTAAAGAGAAAGACGTAGTCCGCCAGCGAAAGAATGAGTGTGCCTCTCCTTCGCTCTGCTTTTTCCTACGGCTGGAGGGGGGTGACTACGCGGTAGAAGCGGGTGGTCGCGGTCGTGGCGTCAGTGGCGGTGATGGTCTGGTCTAGGGCGAGGGTGGGCACGTCTTGGAGGCGCTGCCAGTTGCCGCTGCCGAAGCTGTCGCAGTATTGGATGGTGTAGCTTTTGCCGGTCAGGCCGGGGAACTGCACTTGGAAGCCGCCAGCAGTTTTGGCGACGGTGGTTTTGAAGACGCTGGCGGCGCTGTGGGGGTCGGTGCCGGCTTGGTATTCGGCGAGGTTGCTTTGTCCGTCGCCGTCGCTATCGAGCGCGGCGTCGGTGGCGTTGGCTGGGTCGAGGCCGTTGGCGATTTCCCATGCGTCGGGGATGCCGTCGCCGTCGGTATCGGTGGGAGGCGATTGGGCGAGACTGGCAGCGGGAGAAGGCGGGGCAAAGGGCGATTGGCCGACGTTGACTGCGCCGGGTGTGGCGGTGGCGGAGGACCAGTTGGCTACGTCATTTCCGATGATCGTGCGGCTGACGCGCTGGAGTGAGGGGCCTGTGCCATCGGGCGCGGTGGGCCAAGGGGTGATGGAGTCGTAGATGACTTTATCCACGAGGATGAATGGCACGACGCCCGCGACTGCGGGGCCGGGGTAGGCGAGCTCGATGTCGGCGCTGGCGTTGCTGAGTTTCGGCGCAAAGGGGCCGTAGATCAGCACGCTCGGAGCAAGGCTGTAGGCTGCGCGGAAGGCGTTGAGCGAGGCGGCGTCGGTGGCGGGGTTGAAGCCGACGACGAGGATGTAGTCGCCGGGATTGATCGTGGTGGCGGCGGGAAAAAGGAAGTCGGCGTCGCCTTTGAGCTTCCAGCCGCTCACGTCCACGGGGTTGGCGGTGATGTTGTGGAGCTCGATGAATTCGTCGCGCGCATTATCCACGGGCCCGGCGAGGTCAAGCGGGTGATACATGACTTCGTTGAGGATGATGGGGCCGGTCTTGGGCGCGGTGTTCGCGAGGCCGAAGCCGGTGTGAAATTGCGCGTTCGTCGCGGCAGCATCCTGCCCGAAAGTGTGTGAGGTAGTGGGCCAGAATTCCGGCAGTATCGTGCCGGAGGCGCTGGTGGAGAGCACTCGGCCAAAGCTGACGCCGTCGGCGGCAGGGCCGAAACTGACTTGTGAGCGGAAGCCATTGGGCACGCCAATGCCGTCCACTGCGGAGAGCACGACTTCGTCGCCGGTGGAGCTGAGGGAGAAGCTATTGCCGACGCCGGGTGTGGGGTTGAATTGGCTCTCGTAGATGGTGACGTAGCGGCCAGGAGGGATGAGGGTGCCGTAGGGGATCTGGTATTTTTGCAGGGCAAAATGGTCGTCGCTGAGCCACCAGCCGCCGATGTCTATGGGGCTGGCGGAGATGTTGAGCAGCTCGATGGCGTCGTCGAAAGGCGCGGTGGAATTGGTGAGGGCTTCGTTGATGACGACTTGCGAGGGGAGCCAGTTGCTATCGCCGGGCGATGGGCTGAGTGGGAAGGTGACGATGTTCGCCGAACCATCTGGGAATCGGCCTTGCGAGACGTTCGCCTGCTGCACGCCGAAGGTGGTGGTGGCGAGGGTGGTGAGGCCGTTGCTCGTGGAGAGGAGCATGGTGTCGCCGCCGGTGCTGAGTTTGAAATTCACACTGCTAAAGCCCTTCGTGGAGCTGTCGGCATCAAATTTGGCGACGCCTTTTGCCGCGAGGAATGAGAGCGCCGGGATCTGCGTGGTCTTGGGGACGGCGGGGGAGCTGCTGAGCCAGAGTCCGCCAATGGAGAGCGGCGCGGTCTCGGCGTTATACAGCTCGAACCAGTCGGAGCCGGAGCGCGGCGAGGCCAGCCATTCGTTGAATTTCACATTCACCGCGCTGGTGCCGAAGGCGCGGGCGGTGTTCACCGCGCCGGGGGTAGCGTTCGTGAGCGTCCACGCGCCGGTGCCGTCGGCAAAGCGTCCGATGGCGGAGTCCGGCGCTTGTGGGCCAAAGGCGATGGCGTCTTTCACGATGCCGTTTTGCAGCAAGAGCACGCGCGCGCCCTTCCGGCTGAGGGTGAAGCCGGAGTGTAGGCCGGGTGTGGTGGCGGTGTCGCACCAGATCACGAGGTAGCTGCTCGCAGGCAGGATGGTGCCCGCCGGGAAAGTGTAGCGTGTGGGCAGCAGCTCGTCGTCGGAGAGGTTCCAACCGCTGATGTCCACGGCGGCAACGGTGTTGTTTTTCAGCTCCACATAGTCGGGGTGATCGCCCGCGTTAGCGACGGCGTTGATGTTCTCGGCCATGATCTCATTGAGCGTCACATTCCCCGCTGTGGTGCTCGTGGGGCCGTAGGAAAATGCCGACTCCGCCGAGGTGATCGAGGGGTGCCC
>JAYVQK010000031.1:0-2909 GCA_043757005.1 Verrucomicrobiaceae bacterium | reverse complement strand
TCAGCAAAATCGTGCGCCCATCGAGGTAGCTTTGGAAAACCGCGCCCTCCTCGCTCATCGAGCGGGAGTGTGGCAGCGAGAAGATCTGAAAGCCGCCCGAGTCTGTGAGCACCGACTTCCCCCAGCTCATGAATTTGTGGATGCCGCCGAGCTTTTTGAAAACCTCCGGCCCCGGCCTGAGCAGCAGGTGATACGTATTCGCCAGCAAGATCTGCGACCCCGCGTCCTCCAGCGTCTGCGTGAGCTGCGCCTTCACCGTGGCCTGCGTGCCCACGGGCATAAAGAGCGGCGTCTTTACCTCATTGTGCAGCGTGCGAAATGTCGCCGCGCGAGCACGGGAGCCCGTCGCCAGCGCATCCACGCGGAAATTTAGCCGACTCACGGGATGCGGAAGATCAGCCGCACGGAGTCCAGCCGCACGTGAGCGGTGGCGAGCGCGGCTTGCAGATCCGTCTGCTGTTTGCGCATGGCCGTGATCTCCTCGGGGCGCACGTGATCGTTCAAAAGGCGCAACGCTTGCAGGCGATCTATCTCCTCTTTGAGCTGCGTATTCATCTCGCTGAGGGCTGTCTCCACCATGCGATCTTTCTTCTTCGCGCCGATGGCCTGCGCCTTTAGCAACATCGCTGGCAGTAGCTTTTTCTTCACATGATCGCGGTCGAGTAGGCGGAAAATGTCGCCTTTCTGGAGCTTCGCAGAAGCCACATCTACGTCCGACGAAAGGTCTGTCAGCGTGTGATCGAACACGATGCGCACAGGCGTCGCGGGCAGGAAGCGATCTACGTGCAGCGCAGCAGGCGCGACACATTCCACGACGATATACACCTCCAGCAAAACCGACTCCGTGCCCGGAGTTTTCCAGACGCCGAAAGCCGAGTTGCCGCTCTCCGTGCCGAGCAGCAAATCCCACGAGCTACGCACGAGCGGGTGGTCATTCGTCATAAAGCCGAGGTCTTCGCGACTCAGCGCCCGCGTGCGGTCAAAGGTCACGGACATCCCTTCTTCTTTCAGCGAGGGGAAGGCTTCCGTCGTCATCTGCCCAGGCTTCAGCACATACGAGCGCGGACCGAGTTCCTCCACCTGCACACCGAAATGATCAAGCAAGCGTATGAAGAAATCCTCGAACTTCGGATCGGTATCCAGCGCGCGGATCTTTTCCATCAGCGCCTCTGCCTGCGTGGGTTTGCACGAGTTCAGCTCCAGCAGACGGTCGTGCCCTTTCTCCAGTTTCTTCGCCACCGAGCTGCTTAGTTTGCGCGTGGCAGTGAGCAGCTTCTTTAGCGACGCGGCTGTGAATTTCTCACGCTGCGCAGTGAGTTCTTTCGCCAGCGCACTCATGATCTCCGTCGCGCCGTGGACGTTCTTTTCAAACGCCCCGAGCCCCTCGTGATACCACCGCGCCTGCACCTCTTCGCCCGTGCCCGCGATGTAGGGCACGTGGATTTGGATCGTCGCTTTTTGCCCGATTCGGTCGAGCCGCCCGATGCGCTGCTCCAGCAGCTCCGGGTCTTCCGGTAGATCGAAAAGCACGAGGTGCTGTGCAAATTGAAAGTTCCGCCCCTCGCTCCCGATCTCCGAGCAGATCAGCACGCGCGCGCCTTCTTCCTCCGCGAAGAACGCTGCGTTGCGGTCGCGTTGCAGCAGCGTGAGCCCCTCATGGAAAAGCGCCGCCTTCACCGCGACTTCGCGTTGCAGACGCTCCGCGATTTCCTCCACCAACGCGCGTGTCTTGCAAATGAGCAGCACCTTCGCGTCGTCGAGTTTCTTGAGCAGCGTCACCAGCCATTTCACCTTCGTGTCCTCCGCATCTGCTGCCGCCGCGAGCGGCACCAGTAGAGCTTTGCGCTCGGGGAAGCCCGTGAGCGCCGCCCGCGTATTGCGGAACATCACGCGGCCCGTTCCAAATTCATCCAGCAGCGCCGCCACCAGCTTATTGCGCGAGCGTTCATCGCCCTCCTCCATCTTCTCGCACAGCTTCCGCACGCGGCCCGGCTTCGTGGCGAAGAGATCGCGATCCTTCTTCGTAAGCGGCTCCTTGCCGATCACACGATCAATCACTTGCGCGACTTGCTCGTAATTTTCCGACTCCTCCAAAAACCGCGCCAAGTCCGAATACCGATCCGGGTCCAGCAACCGCAGCCGCGCGAAATGCCCCTCTGGCCCGAGCTGTTGCGGCGTCGCCGTGAGCAGCAGCAGCCCCTCCGTCTGCTTCGCCAACATCTCCACCAGCTCATACTGCGGGCTCGCCTCCGCTGGGCTCCATTCCATGTGGTGCGCCTCATCCACCACGAGCAGATCCCATTTCGCCTCCTGCACCTGCTGCGCGCGCTCCTTGTTTTGGGAAAGGAACTGCACGCTGCAAATGATGAGCTGACTGTCGAGGAACGGATTCACACCCGCATCGTGCGCCTCGATGGATTTGCACCGCTCCTCGTCAAAGATGCTAAAGAGCAAATTAAACCGCCGCAGCATCTCCACGAACCATTGGTGGATCAGCGGCTCCGGCAGCAAGATCAGCACACGTTCCGCGCGCCCCGTGAGATGGAGCCGGTGCAAGATCAGCCCTGCCTCGATGGTCTTCCCCAGCCCCACTTCATCCGCGAGCAAGACGCGCGGCACCATGCGCGACGCCACTTCACTCGCGATGAACATCTGGTGCGTGATGAGATCCACCCGAGCCCCCACGTAGCCACGCGCAGGCGACTTCCGATCCCGGCACCGGCGGAAGAGCGACTCCACGCGCAGATCGAAATCCGCCAACTCATCAATCTGCCCCACGATCAAACGATCCTCCGGTTTGCTAAAGCTGATCGTGTCCGAGAGCTGCGCCTCCGGCAGCTCCCGTCCCTCGCTGCGATACACCAGCAAGCCGGCGCGATCCTCTACCGCTTCCACTATCATCTCTGCGC
>JAYVQK010000030.1:0-11410 GCA_043757005.1 Verrucomicrobiaceae bacterium | reverse complement strand
GCCAGAGCGGGGTCATGCCCCCGCACTCCAGAGGCGTCCCCCCGAGTATCCAGAGGTGCCCTTACGCCAATATGGGTGCGAGTTTTTCGCGGAGGATGGCGACGTTGAAGGGTTTTTGCACGAATCCGGCGAGGCCTTTGCCGGTGAAGCGGGTCATGGCTTCTTGTTCGTTGAAGCCGCTCATGAGGAGCACGCGCACGTCGGGGCGCGCTTGGCGGAGGGCGCGGAAGGTGGCTTCGCCATCCATGATGGGCATGGTGAGATCGAGGAGGACGGCGGAGAAGTCGGGGCGTTGGGTGAAGTGTTCCATGGCGTCGCCTCCGTGGATGGCGCAGACGACTTCGAGGCCGAGGCTTTCGAGCATCCGGGTGGTGGTGATGCGGACGGCTTCGTCGTCGTCCACGACGAGGATGCTGCCTTTGCCGGCCCAGATGGGGCTGGTCCGTGGGGGCGGGATGCTTGGGATTTGGTGGGCGGCGGCGGCGGGGAGGAGGACTTTGAAGGTCGTGCCTTTGCTGAGTTCGCTATAGACTTTCATCGCGCCTTTGTGGCTGCGGATGATGCCGAGGACGGCGGCGAGGCCGAGGCCGCGCCCGGTGAATTTTGTGGTGAAGAAGGGGTCAAAAATTTTGGCCTGCACTTCGGGCGACATCCCGCTGCCGTTGTCTGCGACTTCAAACCAGACGTAGTCGCCGGGCTGTGTCTCGGGCCCGGCGTAGGCGCTGGCGAGGAAGGCGGCATCGGCATGGATGCGGCCTGTGGCGACGGTGAGGATGCCTTCGCCGCCGGTGGTGGCTTCGCTGGCGTTGATGACGAGATTCATGATGACTTGGCGGAGCTGTGTGGCGTCGGCGAAGACGAATGGGCGGTCTCCGGTGAGGCGGAAGTGGAGCTGTGCGCGCTTGCTGGTGGAGAGGCGGAGTAGCTCGGTGGTTTCTTGGATGAGGGCGTTTAAATCCAGCGTGCCGATGGTGAAGCGACCTTTGCCGGAGTAGTTCAGCATTTGTTTGCAGAGGTCGGCGGCGCGGAGGGTGGCTTTCTCGATTTGTTCGAGGTTTTGCTGCACGGGGGCGTCGGCGGGGAGTTCGGTGGAGGCGAGGCTGGCATTGCCGAGGATGCCGGTGAGGAGGTTATTAAAGTCGTGAGCGATGCCGCCTGCGAGGACGCCCAGACTTTCGAGTTTTTGGGCATCTTGGAGTTTGCGTTCGATGGCGTGGCGCTCGTCCACGGCTTTGCGGCGTTCGGAGATGTCGCGGTAGAAGACGTGGATCATTAGGCCATCGCTGGTTTGTTCGATTTTGGCATTAAACTCGAAGGGGATGGTGCCGCCTCTGGCGACTTTTACGTCCACCTCGATGTCGTGGACGTAGCCGAGACGCATGGTTTTTTCAAATGCGGCTGTAAAGACGGGGATGCTCTCGGGGGGGAGGAAATCGTAGGCGGAACGGCCAATCATTTCCTCGATGGTGTTGTAGCCGAAGTAGGCGATGTATTTGTCGTTGGATGCGAGGATGATGCCGGTGGCGTCCATGCGGGCGTAGCCGGTATTGGTGGCTTCGATGAGGGTGGTGAGGAGGCGGTCGGAGTCGCGCAGTTTCTCCACGGACTGCACTTGTTCGGTGATGTCTTGGGCGACGCAGAGGTAGGAGCGCACGGTGCCGTCTGGGTTGCGGAGGACGGAGTTGTGCCAGTTGCAATGGCGGATGCTGCCGTCGCGATGGTTGTTGCGGTTGATGAGGGTGTTGCTGTTTTCCACGCCACTGGTGAGGCGCTCGAAGGCGGCGGATACGTCCGCGAAATCCTCGGGGTGGACGATGTCAAACTCGGTCATCAAGCGCCCCTCCGCCTCGCCCGCACTCCAGCCAAAAAGCTCTTCTGCACGCCCCGCCCAGCGCAGGATGCGCAGCTCGGCGTCCATTTCAAAAATGGCGAGGAGCATATGGTCGAGATGCACGCTGACTCGCGCGCGGGCGTCCATGAGTTCTTCATTGGTGCGGCGTAGTTCGGTGACGTCGCGGGCGATGCCGGCGAGGCCGATGATTTTGCCAGCGGTGTTGCGGATGGGGTATTTGCTGGTGAGGTAGATGCCGATGGTGCCGTCGCGCCGCGCGTGGGGCTCTTCGCGGTTCAGCAGTGGCTCTCCGGTGGAGAGCACACGGAGGTCGTCGGCGTGGTAGCGTTGTGCGTGTTCGGGGGGGAAGGGCAGCTCCAGCACGGTCTTGCCGAGCACGTCGGAATCAAGCCAGCCGGTCGCGTCGCGCGAGGCTTGGTTGCGCATGAGGTAGCGGCCTTTCGTGTCTTTAAAAAAGAAGGCGTCGGCGATGCCATCGAGCACGGTGCGGAGCAAGATGCTCTCGGTGGATAGCTCGTCTTCGCCGCGCGCGCTCTCAGCTTCTGTGGTGTCTGTTGGTGGAAGCATAGGACTCACAGAACGCAAAAGTGGGGCGAGGGACAACGGGAATTTTTTGTAGAAGCGATGATCCCGTCGCTTAAAGGGCACTCTCGAAAACTCGCACTTTGGGACTTACTAGCGGTGCCTCTGGAGTGCGGGGGCATGACCCCGCTCTGGCGGGGCCTTCGGGTGGGCACACTGTCGGAATGGCGAGCGACTGGCCCACCCGCTCGTTCCTCGCCCGCCAGAGCGGGGTCTTGCCCCCGCTCTCCAGAGGCGTCACCACGAGTTTTCGGAAGTCCCTTGTATGCTGTGCCATGCCATTTCTCCTCTTTCTGCTCCTTCGTGGAGTCTTCTTAATTTTGGAAGTAGGTAGGAGGCTCGATAATCGCCGTGATGGTATTCATGCGGAGTTCATAGAGGGAAAAAAACTGGGCGCAGCCTTTCGACTGCGCCCGTGATTTTTTAAAATGGAGCCTGCTGTTTTAACCGAGGATTTTATTCCACTCGGCGAGCTTCGCGGACTGCGCGGCAAAGAGGTCGTCGGTGGGGTCGAGGATTTCGATGCTCTTGATTTTGTCGCCCTGCTTCACGGCGTTCACTACGTCTTGGCCTTTAGTCACTTCGCCGAAGACGGCGTGTTTGCCATCGAGATGCGGCGTGGGGCCGTGGGTGATGAAGAACTGGCTGCCGTTCGTGGCGGGGCCTGCGTTGGCCATCGAGAAAATGCCGGGCTTGGTGTGCTTGAGCGAGCGGTCAATTTCATCGGCGAAGCGGTAGCCGGGGCCGCCAGAGCCTGTGCCAGTGGGGTCGCCGCCCTGGATCATGAAGTCGGCGATGACTCGGTGAAACTTGATGCCGTTGTAGTAGCCGCGCTTGGCGAGGTTGAGGTAGTTGGCAGCGGTCATAGGGACTTTGCTGGCAAAAATGGTGGCCTCAATGTTGCCACGGTCGGTGTTGATGATGATGCGGATGTCTTGCATGAGACGCGCAAAGTGGCGGGCCGATGCGCGGCTGGCAAGCTCACTTCCCGACGTAGATCGCCTCGTCGGGCCAGTCTTTCACGAGGTAGCCGTGCTTCATATTCACGGGCATCACGTAGTTGCGCATCACGCGCACGGGGGCGAGGAGGCGGATGGTTTGCACTTCCTCGATGCAGTCGTGGCTGTGGTTGCGGCGGAGGCTGGGGATGAGGTTTTCGTGGACGTTTTGCACGAGCTGCTGGTCGCTCTCTCCCTCGATGGTGAGGACTATGGCGAGGTGCCCGTCCATCTCGGCGATGTGGCTTTCCAGGATGCTCTCGGTGAAGACGCTACTCACTTTGGGCTCGCGGCGGATGTCGTCGAGCAGGCGCTGGAGCGTCACGCCGAGTTTGAATTTGATGATGTATTGCTGCCGCACGGGAAATTGCCCGGTGCCCGTGGCGCTGAGATCTACGTGGGTGAAATAGGCGAGGATACCGTCTTCTTCGAGCCGCTGGCGCTTGCGCGAGACGGTGCGCACGTTCACGCCCGTCGTGAGGCCGATGGCGTTATCGCTATCGCGTGGGTCGCGGGTGAGGGCGCGGATGATGAGCTTTTCTTGGTCGTCGAGTGGGCGAGTCATGGTGCAGCACATCTAGCGGGTGGCAGGCGGGTGACGAACTTTTTCGGCGATGGTTCATTTTGAAATTCAACCACGGAGGACGCGGATAGCACGGAGGCGATACAAGGAGAGGCTCTTTGACTTCATGTTTTCTCTCCCTGTCCTGCGTGGTTAAAATTACCAAACCGAGTCACTCCCGCTTCTTTTACTGCGCCGCGCCCGCCGCGTCCGCTGCGGTTAAATTATTTGCCCCCGCGCCGCGCGCCCGCTACTCCGCCCGCCATGCAATTCACCAACGTCACCGCACTCGCAAAAGCCAACGTCTATTTTGAAGGCAAAGTCGTCTCCCACACGATCCTCGCTGCCGATGGGAGCAAGAAAACGCTCGGGCTGATCTACCCTGGCAAGTTCCACTTCGGCACGGATAAGGCGGAGCTCATGGAGATCGTGGCCGGCGAGTGCAGCGTGAAGTTGGACGGCAGCGATGAGGTGCGCGCCTACGCGGGAGGCAGCGCGTTTGAGGTGCCTGCAAAGAGCGGCTTCGACATCGAAGTGGCGAGCGGGATTGCGGAATACGTGTGCTCTTTTATCGGGTAGATCGCTCGTAGCGCGGACGCCCTCGTCCGTAACGTAGAGGCACGCGTCTCGCGTGCTTGCTGCGGACGAAGGCGTCTGCGCTACGAGCGGCGCTCGCCGATGCGCGCGATGGCCCATGTGGCGTGCTCGGCGATGAGCGGCTCGGGGTCTTGCGCGGCGCGTTCTAGCGCGGGAAGATCGGCGGCGGTGCCAACGTTGCCGAGGGCGACGCAGACGTTGCGGAGGAGGCCACGGCGTTTGATGCGTTTGATGGGGGATTTGCGGAAGAGTGTGCGGAAAGCATCGGCGTCCAGCGCGAGGAAATCCCGGAGTGCCATGCCGACAAAATCGCGTGCTGCGAAGCGCGTCTCGCGGGCGGCGGTGGCGAAGCGATTCCAAGGGCAAGCGTCGAGGCAATCGTCGCAGCCGTAGATGCGGTCGCCCATCAACGGGCGCAGCGATTCGGGGATGGAGCCTTTATTTTCGATCGTGAGGTAGCTCACACACAGCCGCGCATCGAGCTGCTGCGGCGCAGTGATCGCGCCCGTGGGGCAAGCCGTGATGCAGCGCGTGCAGGAGCCGCAGTGGTCGCGCATCGGCTCATCCGGCGGTAGTTCTAGCGTGGTGAAAACGGACGCCAAAAAGAAGAAGGTGCCCACTCGTGGGTGGATGAGCATCGTGCTTTTCCCCTGCCAGCCCAGCCCCGCGAGCGCGGCGAGATCGCGCTCTAGCACGGGGCCAGTGTCCACGTATTGCCGTTGCTTGCCGGCGTGTTGCTGGAGCCACGCGTCGAGCTGCCAGAGCTTGGGCTCCATGATCTCGTGGTAGTCGTCGCCCCACGCATAGCGCGCGATGCGCCCGCTCCCGGCAGCAGCGGCGGCGGGTGCAGGTTGCCAATAATTCGTCGCCAGCATGAGCACCGACTTTGCCCCCGGCAGCACGAGCTGCGGGTCGCTACGGCGGTCGGCATTGCGCGCCAGCCACGCCATCTCGCCATGCCGCCCATCGGCGAGCCATTGGCGAAATTCCTCCGCGTGCGGCGGCACCTGCGCAGGCGCGACGCGGCATAGATCGAAGCCCAGCGCCTGCGCCTCGGCGAGCAGCGCGGCCTTTAGTTCGGCGGGGCTCATTGCGTGGAAGTCGGGGGTTTAAACTCTGAACTCAGAACGCAACTTCCGAGGTAAGAATGTTCTGAGTTCCAAGTTCTGAGTTCCGAGTTCGAAGTTTTCATAAACTCCGCATCACGCCCCCTCCGGCGTCGCCCAGCCGAAGTATCGCCGCGCTTCCTCCGCCACTGCATCGGCCACGTCCTCGCGTTGCATCCCGGTGCTATCCACACGGAATTGCGCCGCCGCTTCATACAGCGGCTGGCGCGCGGCGAGCATCGTATCCACTTGCGCGCGCGGGTCGCTCACTTGCAGCAGAGGGCGGTCTTTATTACGCGCGACGCGGCGGAAAATCTCGTCCGGGTCTGCCTGCAAAAGCACCACCCAGCCGAGCTGGCGCAGCAGCGGGAGATTGCGTGGCTGCGTCACGATGCCGCCGCCCGTCGCGATCACGTGCCGCCGAGTGTTTAGCAGCGATTCCAGCGTCGCCGTTTCGCGGTCGCGAAAGTACGCCTCCCCGTGGCGGGTAAAGATGGATTTGATGCTCATCTGAGCGCGCTCTTCGAGCAGGTGATCCGTATCCAGGAAATGAAAGCGCAGCCGCCGCGCGAGCATCCGCCCCACGGTGGATTTCCCGCTGCCCATGAAGCCGATGAGAACGATGTTCTCCCCGCTCGGCTGTTGTGGACTGTCTGCTGTCATGCCGCGCACCAGACCCGAACGCGCGCGCGATGTCGAACCACGATTGTGGCGACGGGCGGGCAAAAGAAAACCGGCACCCACTTTCGTAGGTGCCGGTCTTAGTGAGCCTTGCTGGCGGAGATTATTTCTTGGCTTTCTTTTCCGCTGGAACGGCGGCGGGCTTCTCCGCTTTTGGGCCAAATTTCGTGATCTTCACGATGTCGTATTCCGTGCCGGTATCGTTCTTTTTCAGGCGCAGGCCGGAGACGACGTCGCCGACTTTGATGTCCTCAAACGTCGCAGGCTTATCTGCGTTTAAAATCTCGGTCGTCGCGGTCACCGAGTGCTTCACTTTTTTGCCGTCCTTATTGATCTGTGTGAAGGACTTGCCTGCGGCATCAATTTCATCCGCCCGGCTATTCATCGGGTAAGGTTTCATCGGCTTGGCGGCGTCTGCTTTTGGAGCCTCAGCTTTAGCTGGAGCGGCTGGAGCGGCGGGTGCAGCCGGAGCTTCGGGAGCAGCGGCGGCGGCGGGCTTTTTCTTGGCTTGAGCAAAGGCCGGTGTCGCGAGTGCGAAGGCCAAGCTAAGGGTGAGTGAGAAGATTAGTTTCTTCATAGTATGCGCTGGGTTTTGTGTTGTTGTTTTGGTTGAGAGCAACTGCGGAACATTAGGAACCGCCCTTGCTCTTTGGCGGGAATAGAGAGTTGCAAGATGATGTCAAGGAACTCGTTTATAAACATACACGCAGGCATCGCACTCATGGCGATTCACGACCTCCGAATCTGTCGGCATTTCCGCGCGCGATGCAGCGCCTCAGCTCACAATATCAAACCCTCGCACGGTCTGCGCCGGGATGGGCAGGGTGTCCACTTTGCGGAGGTGCGACTTTAGCTCGCTCTCGGCGATGGCTTCGAGGAACGCCTCCACTTCTTCATCGTCACCGCTGGCCTGCAATTCCACGCGACCGTCCGGCAGATTGCGCACCCAGCCCGTCACGTCGTAGCCCCGCGCGAGCCCTTTCACCGTGGCTCGAAAGCCTACGCCCTGCACGCGGCCTTCGTAGAAAACTTGGCGACCAATCACGGCGCGACCTCCAGCGAGCGCAAGTGCGCTGCAGCCGTCTCGGGCCACACGCCATTCACATGGCAGCCCGTGGCCAACTCCAGCGCGCCGGTGGGGTGCAGGCGGGGGAGGAGGCTGAGGTGCCATCGAAAATCCTCGGCGATCGTCGTCCACTTCGTCGTGACCGGTGCGCGCGAGGGCGCGGTGGTGAGGGATAAATGCCACGCGGGATGATCGAGCGTGCGGTTAAGTTTTTGCAGCGCGACGCGCAGTGCCTCGGCGAGCTGCACGGCTTCGTCTTCCGTGATGTGGTGGAAGTCGGGCGATGGCCGCTTTGGCCATACGGCCAGCTCGAAGGGCGCGCGCGAGGCATAGGGGCAGAAGACGATGAAGCCGTCGTTTTCAAAAACCATGCGCGCTGCCAGCCGCCGTTCTTCCTCGATGGTATCGGCAAAAAGAGATCGCGCGCGCAGGGCGTAATACGCGCGGGCAGACTCCAATTTGCGCCGCAGCGCGGAGGGCACCACGGCCATCGCCACCACCTCGCTGAGGCTGTGCGCGACCGTCTGCCCCGCCGCGCAGCCCACGTTTTTCACCACGGTGAAAGTGCGCAGCCGCGAGTCGCGCATGAGGTCCTCGATCCTCGCGCGCCAAGCATCTATCACCTTCGCACGGTCGGCAGGCAGGAGGTCTTCAAAGCGGCAGTCGGCGGGATCTTCGATCACGATCTCATGCGCGCCTACGCCAGTGAGGTGTTGATACAGCTCCTCGCCGTGGCGCGCGCTGTCGCCCTCCACGCGGAGGATCGGCACGCGATTTGGCACCACGCGCACTTGCCAAACGTGCGCGCCATTTTCCTGATGCAGCGTGTGCGCGGCATACCGCTCCAGCCCCGCGCCAAAGGGGCTCGCAGCCAGCCGCTCGTGGGTGATCGGCGCAAAGGCAGGTGGCAGCGCGCGGCTCTCACTAAAGATCGTCCACTCCTGCGAAAGCGCATCGAGGCGTAGTTCTGTTTTTTCCATCTCCGACTTGCTGCCATGAAGCGGGGAGGGTGGCGAGCGAATGATCGAGGTGATACTATTTGGCGCAGCAGCCCTCGTAGCGCGGACGCCCCGTCCGCGCCGTCGCGTGCCTGCTGCGGACGGGGGCGTCCACACAACGCTAGACGGACGGGGCGTCCGCGCTACGAGCCACGTCGCCCGTCACCACGATGTCTGGCCCGCATTTGCGGTAGGCGACATTTTCCAGCCGCACCGACTCCGCCGTGCTCGCCGCGCCGCGCCCACCGATCACGCACGGCCCGCCGCACAGCAGTGGGGCAAGGTAAAAGTGGACGCGATCCACGAGCCGCGCATCGAACGCCGCGCCGAGCAACTCGCCGCCGCCCTCAATGAGCACGCTCGTGCAGCCGCGCCTGCCAAGGTCGCGCAGCACCGCGCGCAGCGACTTGGCGCGATAGACGAGCGTGCGCGAACGATGTTCGTCAGTGAAAAGATGCGTGTCTTTGGGCAACGCCCCGCGCCGCGTGAGCACGACTCGTAGCGGCTGGCGCGCGTCGGTGATGCCTCGGATGGTGAGCCTCGGATTATCCGCCCGCAACGTGCCCGCGCCGATGAGGACGGCATCCACACTCGCTCGCAGCCGCATCGCATCCGCGCGGGAACGCTCACCCGTGAGCCACTGCCCCTCGCCTGGTGGGCGAGCGAGCCGGCCATCGAGCGAGAGCCCCGCCTTCGCGATCACGAGCGGCAGGCCCGTCGTCACCCAGTGATTAAAGGCGGCGTTTAGCGAGGAACATTCCGCTGCGAGGATGCCGTGCGACACGCGCAGCCGCGCCTTTTTTAAAATCTCCACCGCCCGCCCCGCGTGCGCGGGATTCGGGTCCGTCGCGCCAAAGACCACCCGCGCGACGCCCGACGCGCGAATCGCATCCGTGCAAGGCGGCGTGCGCCCATGCGTGCAGCAGGGCTCCAGCGTCACATAGATCGTCGCCCCGCGCGCCAGCTCCGCTTTTTTCAAAGCCCGCAACGCCTCGATCTCCGCGTGCGGCTCGCCCGCGCGCCGGTGCCACCCCCGTGCAATCACCTGCCCGCCCCGCACGATCACCGCGCCCACAGCGGGATTCGGCGAAGTCCGCCCACACACCCGCCGAGCCTCGCGCAATGCGAGGCGCATGAATTTCTCATCTTCCGCGCGGCTCATGCGAGCAGTGCTACCTGCATTGTCACGTCGGAGCAAGCCACCCAGCGCTTGCCACCCAGCGCGCGCAAGGCATCGTCCTGCTCACTTATGACACCCCGCTCCAAAGCACGTCTCTTCCACGATCTCGGCCAGCTCCTCCACAGCGGCATGGCCTTTCCAAAAGCCGTCGAAAAACTCCGCGCAATCTCGCCCGGCAGCGCCGCCAGAGTGCTGCGCGGGCTCTCTGCGGCGGTGATGGGCGGCAGCTCTGTGGCCGAGGCTTTCACCAGCCAGCAGCCGCAGCTCGGCGCTTTGGAAACGGGCATCTTCATCGCCAGCGACCGCGCCGGGCGGCTCGACCAAGGGCTCGCCCACGCGGCGGAATACTACGAGGCCATCGCCGCTGCCCAAGGCCAGCTCTGGAGTAAAATGGCCTACCCACTTTTCATCCTCCACTTCTCCGCGCTCGCCACCGCCGTGGTGCAGGGCTTTGGTGGTGGCGGTTTCGATGTCGCGCTCCGCACCTTCATCATGATGTGCGCAGGCATCTGGGCCACGATTTTTGCAGTTCGCTTTCTCTACCGCCTGCTCCTCAGCACCGCCAGCCGCAGCGGCCCGCTGGATCGCGCGCTCTGCTTGCTCCCGCCCTTCGGCAAGCTCCGCCGCAGCTTCGCCCTCAGCCGATTTTGCGCCGCTTATAATCTCCAAATCGAAGCAGGCGTGAACGCCTATGCCTCCTTGGAAACCGCTGGCCGCGCCAGCGCCAGCGCCACCATCACCACCGCCTGCACCCGCGCGCTCGACGACCTCCGCGCGGGGGAAAAAGTCGGCGACGCCCTCGCCAAATCGCGCGCTTTCCCCGAGCCCGTCCTGCGCGGCTTCCTCGTAGGCGAGGAAAGTGGGCGGCTCGACCAAGAACTCCGCCGCCTCGCCGATGAATACCGCGCCACCGCCCTGCGCCGCTTGGATGCGATCATCGAATGGATCCCACGCCTCATCTACATCGGCATCATGATCTACGTCGGCTGGCAAATCGTGAGCTCTTACCAAAGCTACCTCGACCAAGTTCAAAAAGCTGTATCGTAAGCATCACGCCGCCGACGGGCGTTCCAGCCGCTCGACGATCCACACTTTCAACAACGACTGCCGAGGCACCCCAAGTCGCCCTGCCTCACGGTCGAGCGCCGCGAGCACCCACGCGGGGAAATCAATGTTCACCTTACGCGGCGTCAGATCGAGCGTCTCATCCTCACCGGGCACAAATTTGCGTGCGCTCGAAAGGTCGAGATACTCCGAAATGTCCTCGCCAGCATCGAACTTTGCATCGAATTCCGCCGCCGTGATAGGCTTGGGATTCTTACAGATTTTTTGTTTTGTGTTGGCCATAAATTTGAACTTCTTCCAGCGATGATTTGCGTGCGATGATGATGCGGATATTCGCGCGACGGTAGGTGACGATGACAGTGTGGACGCGATTTTCAATCGCCCCAAGCACCACGTAGCGCACCTCGTCATTGACACTCTTTGTGACGAAACGCACGCGATCCACATCCAACCAAAGTGCCTGAGCCTCGATAAAATCAAGGCCATGTTTTGCTTTGTTGCTGACGCTTTTGATGGGATCGAACTCGAAATTCATATCGGCTGTGGATGCTTTTAGCACCATTTCTCACATCCCGCTAATTACTTGCCTGCGGGCTCTGTCTTTTTGCAGACAGAGAGGGGAAGTGGTCGGGGCGACAGGATTTGAACCTGCGACCTCCTGGTCCCAAACCAGGCGCTCTACCAAGCTAAGCTACGCCCCGAACTCACAAAATCAGACAAGGC
>JAYVQK010000029.1:0-11415 GCA_043757005.1 Verrucomicrobiaceae bacterium | reverse complement strand
CCCAGCCGCCGAGACCGGCGGAGACGAGAGTCAGCAGTATGAGGATGGCTTTCATGGCGCGCACTTTGGCACGCAGGGCAGGGGAGTCCACGGATGATTTCGATGCATTGTTGTGAGGTCTGTTTCACTTGTTGACGGCGCGGGGGATGGATGCTTCTAATCCGCCGCGCGCCACCCGGCGTGTCTGGACAAAGTTCAACGCAAATAGACCCGGAGAGATGGCTGAGTGGTCGAAAGCAGCACTTTGCTAAAGTGCCGTAGCCTAAAAGCTACCGAGGGTTCGAATCCCTCTCTCTCCGCCACTTTCTTGCCCGTCAGGGCGCGTGCTTTATTTCAAAGCACAACGTCCCACCGCAAAATAACTCTGAGTGAGTCTGGAGTTACCAACTCAATGCGCGCTGGCTTTTTCGGAGCCGAGGCCGGTTTGGGAACGGACGTGGAGTTCGGCGAATTTTGCCTCCGCTGTGGCATCGCGCGCGGTGCAGATCGTGCCGAGCCATGCGGCGAGGAAGCCGAGGGGGATGCTCACGATGCCGGGATTTTCCAGCGGGAAGAGTGCGCCGGTTTTGCCATAGACGCCGTTGGGACTTAGTAAGATGAGCACAATGGCGGAGACGAGGCCGACGAGGAGGCCGGAGACTGCGCCGGTGGTGTTGAAGCGTTTCCAGAAGATGGAGAAGATGATGACGGGGAGATTTGCCGATGCGGCTACGGCGAAGGCGAGGCCGACGAGCATGGCGGCGTTCACGGTCGGGCCGAGGTAGATGGCGATGCTGATGCTGATCGCGCCGACGAAGAACGCGGTGATGCGGGCGACGCGGACTTCTTCGCCCTGTGTTTTCTCTTTTCCGTGGTGGATCACGTTTGTGTAGAAATCATGCGCGAACGATGTGCTGGCGCTCATGGTGAGCCCGGCGACGACGGCGAGGATGGTGGCAAATGCGACGGCGCTGATGAAGGCGAAGAACACTTCGCCGCCGAGCTGTTGGGCGAGCAGTGGGGCGACCATATTGGTATCGGGTTTCCCGCCGACGGTGATGATCGCTTTCTTCAAAATGGTAGCCGCTCCGAAGCCGAAGAACGTGGTGAGGATGTAGAAGACGCCGATGATCGCCATAGCCCATACGACGCTTACGCGCGCGGTTTTCGCATCTGGCACGGTGTAAAAGCGGACGAGAATATGTGGCAGCCCAGCGGTGCCGAGCACGAGGCCGAGGCAGAGCGAGACGAGGTCCAAGGTGCCCCACGGGCCAGCGACGGCGGTGCCGAATTTCAGGCCGGGATCGAGCAGGTTTTTGGCAGGTTCGCTGCCGTCGTAGGTGGCGGCGGAGACGGAGTTGAAGAACTCGCCGAGGCTGTAGTGGTGGTGCTTTAGCACGAGCATACTGAGCGCAAACGCGCCGCCCATGAGTAGGATGGCCTTGATGATTTGCACCCAAGTCGTGGCCAGCATCCCGCCGAAGACGACATACACCAGCATGAGCACGCCCACGCCGATCACGGCGGGCGCGAATTCGAGACCGAGGAGTTTTTTGATGATGACGCCCGCGCCCACCATCTGCGCGATCATGTAGAAAGTGGAGACGGTGAGCGTGGAGAGCGACGCCATTGCGCGCACGGGGCGAGGGCTGAGGCGGTAGGCGAGCAAGTCGGCCATCGTGTATTTGCCAGCGTTGCGGAGCGGCTCGGCGACGAGGAAGAGCACGGTGAGATACGCGACGAGGAAGCCCACGGAGTAAAGGAACCCGTCAAAGCCGTAGAAGCAGATCATCCCCGAGATGCCGAGGAAGCTCGCGGCGCTCATGTAGTCGCCCGCGACGGCGAGGCCGTTTTGCCAGCCTTTGATGCTGCGGCCTGCGGCGAAATACGCGGCGGAACCCGTGGCTTTGCGCGCGCTGAAGTAGGTGATGACGAGCGTCACGAGCACGAAGCCGACGAACATCCCGAGCGCCGTTTTATTCATCGGAGCCGTCGCGGTGGCGTCGGCGAGCAGTGTGAAAAAGGAGAGCATGGTGTGTGAAATCAGTGGCCGAGTTTTGCCAGCAGTGCGGCGTTCATTTTATCCCAGCGCGCGGCGGCGCGGACGTAGAGCCCGGCCATGATCCAGGCCATGAGGAATTGCGAGAGAGCGAAGAGATAAGCCGGGTTCACTTTGCCCCACACGGGTTGCTTCATCGTGTCTGGGAAGTAGCCCACGAGCAGCGGCAGCGCGATGTAGTAGGCGAGGAAAAAGATCGTCGCCGGGATGATGAAGCGGCGCTTTGACCGCTGGAGTTCGTGGAAGGCGGGATCGTTGGCGATTTTGTCCCAATCTGGAGTCGTGTTGCTCATGGCGCGCGGACGCTAGGGAGCGCGTTTGCGGGGGGCAAGTCTTCATCATCTTTTGATTCAAAAGTGCATCCCGCACGCTTGCGTGCATGGGCTGTGGCGGGCACCGTGCGGCCATGTTTGCTCGCATCATTTTGCTCTCACTCGTTGCTGTTGCGTCTGTTTTTTCTGCGGAGCCGGATGCTGCGCAGGAGGCGCGTTTTCTCACGAATACTCGGCAGCTCGTGCTGGAAGGGAAACGGAGCGGGGAAGGATATTTCCGGCAGGATGGGAAGGCGTTGATTTTCCAAAGTGAGCGCGAGGAGGGGAATCCGTTCTATCAGATTTACAGGCTGGATTTGGAAAGCGGCGACAGCGCGCGGGTGTCGCCGGGGGTGGGGAAAACATCGTGCAGTTTCTTCCAGCCGGGGACGGGGCGGGTGATTTTTGCCAGCACGCACGAAGACCCGGAGGCGCGGGCAAAGCAGGCGGCGGAGATCGAGCTGCGGGCAAGTGGGAAGCAGCGGCGGTATGCTTGGGATTACGATGCGACGATGGATATTTTCTCCAGCGACGCGGATGGGAAAGAACAGGTGAATCTCACTCATTCGCCAGGCTACGACGCGGAGGGCGCGTTCTCGCCGGATGGGAACTCGATCGTCTTTTGCTCGCTACGCGCCGCTTTTCCGCTGGATCACCTCACGCCCGAGCAGCGGGCACGCTACGAAAAGGATCCGGCGTATTTCGGCGACATCTACGTGATGGCGGCGGACGGCTCGAATGTGCAGCGGCTTACGGATTCGGCGGGCTACGATGGCGGGCCGTTTTTCTCGCCAGATGGCGAGCGGATCGTGTGGCGGCGCTTCGACGAGAGCGGGATGGTGGCGGATGTGTGGACGATGCGGCGCGACGGCTCGGACAAGCGGCGCGTGACGGATTTTAAGGCGATGAGCTGGGCTCCGTATTATCACCCGAGCGGGAAGTATCTCATCTTCACCTCGAACAAACTCGGCTTTGAAAACTTCGAGCTTTTCCTCGTGGATGCGGAAGGCGAGCACGAGCCCGTGCGGGTGAGCTTCACGCCCGGCTTCGATGGTCTGCCGGTCTTCTCGCCGGATGGCAAAAAGCTCTCGTGGGCAAGCGGACGGACGGGCGATGGGAAGTCGCAAATCTTCCTCGCCGACTGGAACGACGAAGCCGCGCGAGCCGCACTGGCAGAGGCTCCGAAGCGGGTGGTCTCACTTTCTCTAAAGCCCGAGATCACCGCCGAGGATGCCGCGCAAGAGGTCGCGTGGCTGGCAGATCCCGCACGCGACGGGCGGGCGACGGGCAGCGATGGGGCAAAGGCGGCGGCGGATTGGCTGGCGAAGTATTTCGCGAAGGCGGGGCTGAAACCACTGCCGGGCGCGGAGGGCTTTTTTCAGCCGTTTGAATTCAACGCCGGGGAGAAGGTGGACGCCGCAAAAGCGTTCCTCACTTTCGCCGATGAGAAGCCGAAGCTCGATGAAGGATTCCGCCCGCTGCCATTCAGCGCGAACGACGAGGTCAGCGCGCCCGTGGTTTTTGCCGGCTACGGCCTGAACGTGCCCGAGGCACCGGGGCAGGCGCGCTACAGCAGCTTCGAGGGGCTCGATGTGAAGGACAAAATCGTGCTCCTCCTGCGCTACGTCCCCGAGGGTGTGGAAGCGCCGCGCCGCGCGCATCTGAACCGCTATGCGGGGCTGCGTTACAAAGTGATGATGGCCCGCGAGCGTGGTGCGAAAGGCGTGCTCGTGGTGACGGGGCCGAACTCCCCCGGCGCTGGCGAGCTGCTCCCACTCAGCGGCGACGGCAGCAATAGCGACAGTGGCCTGCCCGCCCTCAGCATCTCCGGCGCAGTCGCGGATGCCCTACTCGCGCCCAGCGGCAAGACGCTCAAAGCACTCCAAACCGCGCTCGATACCGAGAGCCCGCACGCCGAGGTCGGCTTCCTCATCCCCAGTAGCAGCGCGCATTTTTCCGCTGCCGTGCAGCACGAGAAAAAGACCGACCGCAACGTGATCGGCTACCTCCCCGGCGAGACGGACGAGTGGGTCTTCCTCGGCGCGCACTACGACCACCTCGGCCACGGTCTCGCGGGTGGCAGCTCGCTCGCCCGCGCTGGTGAGGAAAGCAAAATCCACCCCGGAGCAGACGATAATGCCAGCGGCACGGCGCTCGTGCTAGAGATCGCCGCCGCGCTCGCCCACTCGCCCGCGAAGCTCCGCCGCAACGTGGCCTTTTGCCTATGGAGTGGCGAAGAGATGGGCCTGCTCGGCAGCTCTTCCTTTTGCGAAAAACCACCAGTCCCGCTGGAGCGCATCGTCGCCTACTTTAACGCCGACATGGTCGGTCGTCTCCGCGACAACAAGCTCATCGTGCAAGGCACCGGCTCCTCGAAGGCGTGGCCGCGCTTGCTGGAGAAACGCAACGTCGCTGCGGGCTTTGCGCTCACGCTGCAAGAAGACCCGTATCTCCCGACCGACGTGACTTCTTTCTACCCGAAGCGCATCCCGGTGCTGAATTTTTTTACCGGCTCGCATGACGACTACCACCGCCCTACCGACACTGCGGATAAAGTGAACGCCGACGGCATCGCCCGCATCGCGACGCTCGCCAAAGGCATCGTCCTCGACGTGGCGCAATCGCCCGAGCGCCTCGACTTCGCTCGCGTGGAGCGCAAGACGGAAAGCGGCTCGCGCGACAACCTCCGCGCGTATCTCGGCAGCATCCCCGACTACGCGACGGAGGTGAAAGGGGTGAAACTCAGCGGCGTGCGTGCTGGCAGTCCGGCGGAAAAAGCAGGGCTCAAAGGCGGCGACATCTTGATCGAATTTGCCGGGCAAAAAATCACCAACATCTACGACTACACCTACGCCCTCGATGCCGTGAAGATCGGCCAGCCCGTAAAGCTCATCGTCGAGCGCGATGGCCAGCGCACCGAGCTGACTGCGACGCCCGAGCAGCGGAAATAATTAGCGCCGCACGCCGAGCCCCACGACTTCGCGGAGGTAGGTGATCGAGCGGGCCAGCTCGGCCTTTTGGTATTCTTGCTCGGCGAGCTTTTTGTCCGCCCCCTCGGGAGCCTTGAAAGACGCGAGTGGCTTGCCCTTTTTCGCAAGTGCCTCGAAGTGCGCGAGAGCCTCGGGGCGCTTGTCGTAGTCGTTCCAGAAGCCGTCCTTTTTATACGCAAACTCGCGGGAGAAACCGGAGATCGTCTCGATCTGGATCGGCACCTTCGGGCATAGCTCCAGCCAGCGCGCGGTGTAGCGTTTCCAATCAATGAGCCCCTCGCCCACAGCAGTCCACTGGATGCTCGCGCCGTCTGGCGTCTCCCAGATCATGTCGTCGCGGAGGCTGGAGCAATTCGTGTAAGAGCCGAGGATTTCCAGCACGTCGTGTGGGTCTTCGAGCGTCCACGCGGCGTTGCCGGAATCAATGTTCGCGCCGACGAAATCCTTGCCTGCTTCCTCGATGAGATCGCGCAATTCCCACGAGTGCATATCGCCCGCGTGGTTTTCGATGGAGACTTGCACGCCGAGGTCGAGCGCCTGGCTGCGACAGGCTTTGAGCACCTTCGCCGTATCCGCCATACGGGCGCGGATGCCGCCCTCCGTTTTGCGATCATTCGCCGCGCCGAGCACGCAGCGATACACGGGCGAGCCGAGCGCCTTCGCCACGCGCAGACCCGTGCGGATATGCTCCTCGGCGGTGCCCCATTTGTTTTTGAAAGACTTACTCGTGGGGCAAATGCTCCAACCTCCCGCATAGAGCGCGATGCCGAGCTCGTCTGCCTTCTTTTTCACCTCCCGCAGTGCGGCATCCTCTAGCGATTCGTAGGCGTCGAGGTCGCTGATAAAGAGCGTGTCGCACTTTAGCAGCACCGCGTGATCGAGGAGCTGCGCCGCCTTCCAACCCAGAGCGCGCAGGGCGAAATTATCGAAGCCGAGTTTGATCTTTGGTTTCGCCTCCTCGGCGAAAAGCGGAGCAGCGGCGGCAGTGGCGAGTGTAGTGAGGAAAGTGCGACGTGTGAGCATGGAGGATGAATGAGTGAAGCGCCCGAGAGGGCCAAGCGGGAAATGTTTGCGTGGCCTCTCTTGTAATTCACATTTTTAAAACTCCGGACTCTGAACCTTACTGCTTCGAGAGAGCCGTTCAGCGTTCAGAGTTGGCAGAAAGCTGCGCAGAAACATCCCCGCGATTATGGAAATTATAGAACTGGCACGCCGCCCGCTTTATTGTCGTCCATGATTAGCCTCTCACGAGTTACGGATATGGAAAACGACCACGACATTGCCCACGCCAGCGCGGTGGTCGCTCAACCGAAGTGCTATGCCATTACCATTTTTACCCAGCATTATCGGGAGGTGCGGGACTTCTACGTGGACCTCCTCAGCGCCCATGTCGTCTCGGAAAAACCGGGCCGCGCCTGCGAGTTGGAGATGGCCGGGATCACGCTCAATCTACGCCAAGCCGAACACGGTGAGATGGTAAGTTACTTCCACATCCAGCTCGCGCTGAAGCGGCCCGAGCCTGTGCTGGCCGAGCTTCGCCGCCGAGGCATCATCGTCACCTCCGTCGGGCCTTTTACGAATTTCCGCGACCCTGAGGGGCGCGTGATCAAGCTATCCGAGGAACGCGTCAGCGCCCTCTGATAAAGAGCGGGGCGGGTGGGTTTGGCTGGGCTGTCAACACCTGCTCGCTCCGCGAAGTTTTTGTCTGCGGGGCAGGCGCACCCTTGGTCGGGCTTTCAAATCGCGCCTGTCCCGCAGCAGATTCTCTGTTCTCCACAATAAACATTAAAAGTCTGTCCCCGCACGAAAGCCGCCAGCGTCATCCCACTCGTGCTCGCCAGCTCCACTGCCAGCCGAGCTAGGCGCACTGATCGCGGCGACGATGGGGATGCCCGCTGCGAGCGCCTTTTGCACCATCTCGAAAGACACCCGCCCACTCAGCAGTAATACACTTTCTCCCAGCGGCGTGCGCCCCGCGAGCAGCGCCCAACCGAGCAGTTTATCCAGCGCATTATGCCGCCCCACATCCTCGCGCACGGCCAGCAGCACGCCTTCGGCGGAAAAAAGCGCACAAGCGTGGATGCCGCCAGTGCGTTGGAAGATCGGCTGCCCCTCCGCCAGCCGCGCCGGGAGCGAGGGGAGCACTTTTGCATTTATCAGAAATGCACTTTCGATTTTGGTAAAATCCCGCAACACCTGCGCCACCGCCGCCGCACCGCACAGCCCGCAGCTCGAAGAACTCACCGCCGCGCGCCGATACCTCGCCGCCTCAAATCGCGACGGCTCCGCCAGCATCACATCCACCATCGCCGCCCGCGCCGCATCCCCACCGGGCCGCGCCACGATGTCGGCAATCTCCCCGCGAGAACGCACGATCCCCTCACTCAGCAGCCAGCCCGCCGCCAGCTCACAGTCTTGCCCCGGCGTCCGCATCGCCACCACGAGCGGCTCGCCCTGCACACAGATTTGCAGCGGCTCCTCGCACGCCACCTCGTCCGAGCGCCGAGCGAGCAGCGCCGCGTTTTCAAAACGAAGAATAGAGAGCGATGTGAGCAAGCTGTGGAAGTCTGCGCGACGGGGCAGGGGATGCCAGATACTTTTGGGTGGATCAATGGGAACTCAGAACATTGAACTTCGCCCCCCACCACGTTCAAAACTCACCATCTCTCTTAGTGGAGCAGAGTTTTTGAATCTCAAAAACATTTCCCCTTTCGGGGATGGGAATAAAAAAGTGACCCTAACGGGATTCGAACCCGTGTCACTGCCGTGAAAGGGCGGTGTCCTAGGCCTCTAGACGATAGGGTCGCAAAGAAGAGCGCGGACTATGGAGAGGCACGCTTTCGGAGGCAAGGTGTTTTTCATTTTTTCTACTCGGAAAAGAAAAAGCGCCGACTCCGTGATGGAGTCGGCGCTTGTGTAGATAAGCATTCGCGGGTGGTCTAGCCTGCGATCTCTTCGCCCACTTGGTAGCGGAGGAAGTTGCGGATCTCGATGGTGTCGCCGAGGGCTTTCGACTTCTCTTCGACGAGCGCCTTGATGGTGCTTTCGGGGTTTTTCACGAACTGCTGCTCCAGCAAGCAGACGGTCGCGTAAAATTTGCTCATCTTGCCATCAATGATCTTTTCGATCATCGCGGGCGCTTTGTCCTTTGGTGTCTGCTCGCGGTAGATCGCGCGCTCGCGCTCCACGAGGTCGGCGGCGACTTGCTCGCGGCGGATGCTCACGGGGCTGGCGGCGGCGATGTGGAGGGTGATGTCGCGGACGAGTTGTTTGAAGTCTTCGTGCGCCACGGTGGCGTCATTTCCAGCGCCGACTTCGAGCAGCACGCCGATCTTGCCACCGAGGTGGATGTAGGCGGCGACGAGGCCGCTGCCGCTCACTTCGAGGCGGGCGTGGCGGCGGATTTGGATGTTTTCGCCGAGCTTCGCGACGGCTTCGATGCGGGCGGGCTCCAGATCGGTGCCGGGCGCTGCGACGAGTGTAGAGGCCCATCCAGCGGTCATCGCTTGGAAGCTCTCGTTCTTTGCGACGAAGTCCGTCTCGCAGTTCACTTCCACGAGGACGCCCGATTTGGCTCCCTCGCCGATGGCCTGCGCGATTATGCCATCTTTGGCGTCGCGGCCTGCTTTTTTAGCGGCGCTGGCTGCGCCTTTTGCGCGGAGGAGATCCACGGCGGACTCCATGTCTGCGTTGGTTTCGATCAGGGCTTTGCGGCAATCCATCATGCCGGCGCCGGTTTTTTCACGGAGGACGGCGACTTGTTTAGCGTCAATTGTTACGGTGCTCATTATAGGTGTGTGTGTGTTGTAAAAAAAGAGAGACGAGAGCGCGGGCCCTCGTCTCTCGGTTTGAGATATTAAAAATCCGAGTGCGAGTTATTCCGAGACTGCGGCGAGTTCGGACTCCTGTTTCTTCGCGCTGTTGGCGCTCGTGCTCACGATGGCGTCCACCAGCTTTTGCAGGATTACGCGGATAGCGCGGATGGCGTCGTCATTGCCAGCGATGGGGTAGCTGATGAGTTCAGGATCGGCGTTCGTATCCACGATGGCGACGATTGGGATGCCGAGGCGGCGGGCTTCGGCGACGGCGTTTAGCTCGCGAGCGGTGTCAATGATGACCATCGCGTCGGGATACTTCTCCATCGTGCGGATGCCTTCGAGATTGCGGAGGAGCTTGGCTCCTTCGCGACGGACGGCGGCGATCTCCGCTTTGCCCATCTTGGGATACTCGGGAGATTTCTCCATGTTCTCGATCCAGTTCAGACGAGCGATGCTCTTGTGAATGGTCTTGAGATTTGTGAG
This sequence comes from Verrucomicrobiaceae bacterium, assembly GCA_043757005.1. Lineage (GTDB taxonomy): Bacteria > Verrucomicrobiota > Verrucomicrobiia > Chthoniobacterales > Chthoniobacteraceae > SXWH01. The sequence goes on along the minus strand of JAYVQK010000029.1, from coordinate 1,775 downwards.
CGTGCCACCGAGCCAACGCTGATTGATATACATTTGGCCGCAAGCCTGAGCGGCTTCTTTTACGGCTTCCTGCGCCTGCTTTTTGCAGCCGACGAAGAGGATCTTGCCGTTTTTCGCGGCGACGCCAGCGAGGAACTCGCAGGCATTGTGAAGCTGGCGAACGGTTTCGCCGAGGTTGATAATGTAAATCTGGTTCTTCTTTTCAAAGATGAACGGTTTCATCTTTGGGTTCCAACGTTTGGTCTGGTGACCAAAGTGGACACCCGCTTCGAGAAGTTCCTGCATCAATTCTGTGGACATATATGGCTGCTAATTGGACGGCTGTTGTTTGCTGAAAAAGGGCGCGAAACTTGCCGGACTCGTTTTCTTTTGGCAAGCGCGAGTTTCAGAAATCTTTCAGGAGGCTGCTTTTCAGGGGTAATGGTCCCGTTTTGAATCGCAGATGAGCGCAGATGAGCGCAGATGCGCCGCAATGAATCTGCCGGAATCTGTGGTTTGCAACAGCCTCTCCGCTTGCGCCCTGCACCTCGCACCCTTTAGCGTCCGCACCATGAATACTCAGCCTCTCGGCCTCAGTGAACTCTCTTCTACTCGTCTCGCTTACGGCTGCTGGCGGCTTGCGGATGGCCTTGCCGCCGCCGATGCACGCCGCGCGGTTTTCGCGGCTTTCGATGCGGGTTACACGTTTTTCGATCATGCGGACATCTATGGCCGCAGCGAGTGCGAGCGTGTCTTTGGCAGCGCGCTACGCGAAATGCCGGGCGCTCGCGAGCGTGTCGTCCTCGCGACGAAATGCGGCATTTGCCCGCCGTGGGATGGTGCGCAGCATTGCTACGACTCCTCTGCCGAACACATCGTCGCCAGCGTGGAGGCGTCGCTCGGGCGGTTGGGCGTGGAGAGTGTGGATATCCTCATGCTGCACCGGATGGATTACCTCGCGCATCCCGATGAAATCGCGCGCACTTTCACCGCGCTGCGCGATGCGGGGAAGGTCCGCCATTTCGGCCTCAGTAATGCGAGCCCCTCGCAGTTGGTTGCCATTCAGCGCGCGTGTGAATTCCCCCTCATCGTGAACCAAGTCGAAATCTCTCTGGACGCCCTCGCCGCGCTCGACGACGGCACGCTGGATCAATGCCTCGCGGAAAGCATCACTCCGCTCGCTTGGAGCCCGCTGGCACAAGGTCGCCTGCTTGCCGCCCCGACCGACGCGCGCACTGCGACGCTGCACGCGCTGTTGGATTCTCTTTCTGCAAAATACTCCACGGATCGGCCCACGCTGGCGCTCGCGTGGCTGCTGTGCCACCCCGCCGCCATCCTCCCCATCATCGGCACGACGAATCCCGCCCGTATCCGCGAGGCCACCCGCGCTTGCGACATCTTGCTCGCCCGCACGGATTGGTATGCGCTGCTCGTCGCGGCGCGTGGCGCGCGGCTGGCGTAGAGCTTGGGGAACTTTGCAGGATATGAAGTTGCTGCGCAGCGGGCGCCCTCTATCGTGCGGGGCATGAACGCCCGGACTACTTTCCGCCTTTTTGCTGCCTCGCTGCTCGCTCTCTCGCCCGCTCTCGCGCAGGTGCCGGATGCTCCGGCAGCGGCTCCCGCTGGCGGTGCGTCTGCGGCACAACCGGGCGCGGCTCCGAAGGCGCAGGCTACACCGTTTGGGCAGGAGGTGCCGGTGTTTGATCCCGGCACGGAGGTGCTTTCTTTTAATGGGAAAAATTGGAACGTGACGAACAACCGGGTCTTTCAGGCGCGGTTTGAAAAATTCCTGAACG
>JAYVQK010000028.1:0-11493 GCA_043757005.1 Verrucomicrobiaceae bacterium | reverse complement strand
GCATCTTGCCCGGCGCGTGAGAGACGAGCTACTGGATTGGGGCATCTTTCCTACTCCCAGCGCCGCACTGCGCCGGGCAGGATGCCCGCCGCTGCACGCGGGACGCGCGCGCTCCGTCCGCGCAAGTCTCTCAGTTTCATAAAGTCGTTTTAATTTTGAAAGTTGGTATAAGGTTCCCCACCGCCCGCCCGTGTGCATGAGCCGGGCGCTTTGCCTTGCTCTCTGGTGAGAGCTCTCTAGGTTGCGCGGCGCAGCATGTCCCAACAACAGACCGTAGAAGCCGCACGAGTCCGCATACAGCGACTTGTGGATGAAATCTCAAGCCTTACCAAAGGCGAAATGCGCTCGGAGGAATACTATCAACAGTTCCTCACCCGCGCGGTAGCCGCGTGCGATGGGCGCGGCGGCGGCGTGTGGCTGGTGGGCCAGCGCACGGCGGAGGGAAAGAGCGAGTTCCAGCTCGCGGCAGCGGTGGATCTGGAGTCCTCGCTTTTCCAGACGGATGAGGCCCAGCGCGGGCTGCTCCTGCGCGCGCTCTCGGAGGTGGTGAATACAAAGAAGCCCTCCATTTTACCCGCCGATAATCCCGCCACGGCACCTGCGCCCGGCTCTTTGCAGGCGCAGCTCGGGCAGCGGAGCGAGCCCGCGTCGCCGAATCGCGCGCCGTATCCTTTCATCCAAGTGCCGCTCTTTTTGAAGGAGCAGGTGCTGGGGGTTTTGCAGGTCTGGCTGCAGCCGTATGTGGCGCGGGAGAATTACGCGGAGTTCGCGAGTTTCCTCACGCAGCTCGCGACGCACGTGGAGCAGTATTTCCAATCGCGGCGGCTCGGGAATCTCGTGGTGGAGAATCAGCGGCTCCAGCATTTGCTGAAATTCAGCACCGATCTCTCCGGCTCGCTAGACCCGCAGGAAGTCGCCCGCCTCGTCGCTGGCTATTCGCGCGACCTGCTCGCCTGCGAGCGCATCGCGGTGCTCCAGCTCAAGGGCGACGAGTGGATCACGCTGGCCATCTCCGGCCAGGAGGTGGTGGAGAAAAAGAGCAGCACCGTGAAAAGCGTCACTGCCTTTGTAGCTGCCCACACGCCGCGCCTGCCGCACCCCGTGACTGCCGAAGGCGCAAACGCGCCCGAGCTGAAAGCCTACATCCTCCCGCTGAATCGCAAGGAGCTGCTCTCGCTCGCCGGCGGCCCCATCCACCCGAGCGCGCTCGCGCCCAAGGGCAACTCTCGCATCGCGGATAACGCTTACTTTGAAATGAGCCAGGTCGCCTCCGTGCTCATCGTGCAACTCCTCGATTCCGAGAAGCGCGTGCAAGGCGCACTCCTCGCCGAGAGCACGACGGATGGCTTCTTTGATGCCGCTGCGGGCTCCTCGGATCTACCGCCCAGCCACCGCCTCGCCGAGTGGATCGCAGGCAATACGGGCCGCGCCCTCGCCGCCTCGTTCGACCACCGCGAGCTGCCCTTCCTTTTCGCCACGAAGCGCCTCCGCGACGCCCGCCGCCAGCTCGCCGGGAGCGAGCGCAAACGCTATATCTTCAAGCGCGGCATCTTCCTCGGAGTGCTCGCGTGCGTCTTCCTCTTCCCGTGGAAAGAGGAGGTGGAGAGCGATTGCACGCTCGTCCCACAGAAGCGCGTAAAGATCGTCCCCGAAGTCGCCGGGCGCGTGGAGAAAGTCTTCGTCCGCGAAGGCAACTTCGTGAAACAAGGCGACCCTATCGCCAAGCTCGACACCGCCGCGCTGGAGACCGATCTCAAACACGCCCGCGAAGAAGTCCTCGCCTCCACCGCCGAGAGCGAAAAATACCGCGCCCTCAGCGATCCCTCCAGCGAACAGATCGCGCTCACCAAAGTCCGCACCGCCGAGGAGCACGTAAAAAGCCGCGAACGCGACATCGCCTCTGCGAACCTGAAAGCGCCGATGGACGGCATCATGCTGACAAAAGACATCGAGCTGACCGAGGGCGTCTATCTCAATGCAGGAGCTGATTTCGCCGTGATGGGCAGTAAAGATGCGTGGGATCTCCAAGTCCACGTAAACGAGAAAAAGATCGGCAAGATCGAAAACGTCCTCGGCAACAAAAAGCAGATCGAAGTTTCCTTCATCCTCTACAGCCAAAATATGCACGCCCTCAGCGGCGTGCTGCGCGACCACACGCAGTTCAGCCAAGTCGCCTACCCGCACCAGCGCGAAAACGCCGTGCAAGAAAACGCCTTCGTCCTCACCCTCGCCGACGTGCAAGCGCAGGCCCCCGAGGAAGTCCGCCGAGGATTCCGCCCCGAGCTGACAGGCCGCGCCAGCATCCCGCTGGGCCGCCGCCCACTCATCTACCTGTGGGGCCGCGCGATTGCGGAATGGTTCCGCCTCAAGTGGGTTTGGTAACGCTTCGCCTGTGCAGTTCACGCAATACTTCCACGCCATGCGGCTTCGCTCAGACAGAGCGTTCATTCGCGACGAGTGGATTCAGCGTGTCGTCGAGTCTCCCGTGCGCGAATTCATCCAGCAAGACGGGCGTATTCGCCGCTGGGCACCGATTCCAGAGATGGACGGCAGGTTTTTGCGTGTGATACTCCTCCCCGACGCGGCAACCATTCACAACGCATTCTTCGACCGCTCTTTCACACCATGAGAATCCGATATTTCCAAGACACAGACACTTTGCACATCGAGTTCCGCGCCGCCGAAGTGGCTGAGACGCGCGATCTCGATGAGGGCACGATGATAGACGTGGATGAGCAGGGCGGCATCTGCGGCATCACCGTCGAGCACGCCAGCCAGCGCGCCGAGATCCCCAAGTTTTCCTACGAGCAGAGCGCCGCCGCCTAGCCCCACTCTCAGCATATCTTTTCTATGAAAGCATCCGTCTTCATCACGCTCCTCGCCGCCACCGCCGCTCTGCACGCAGAGCCCGTGCAGGGCGTCGTCTCGCCGAATAAACAGATCAGCCTCAGCTCGCCCGTGATGCAGGAAGTCATCACCGAGATGCTCGTGGAGGAGGGCACCGAAGTGCGCGAAGGCCAAGTCGTCGCCCAGCTCCACAATGATCGCGAAAAGCTCGACGTGCGGCTCTCGGAAAAGCTCATCCAACTCAAGCAGTTCATCGCACGCGGGCAGCAGCGCCTTTATAGAGAAAAGATGGGCAGCGAAGAAAAAGCCCTCGAAGCGCAGACCGACCTAGAGCTGGCGCAACTCCAGCTCGAATCTAAAAAGATCGCCCTCAGCGAAAAGACCGTCCGCACCCCGCTCGGCGGCATCGTGGTAAAGAAATACAAAGAGGCCGGCGAGTCCATAGACCGCGCCGAGAAGCTCGTGGACATCGTGAACATTGACCAAGTCAACGTGCAGTTTTACCTCAAGCCCGAGCTACGCAAGACACTCACGCAAGACGCTCCCATCCGCGTGCGCATCCTCGATCTCGAAGGCAAGGATTTCGACGGCAAGATCACCTTCGTGGACCCCCGCAACGACGCCGCCAGCGGACTCGTGCGAGTCAAAGTAAAAGTCGAAAACGCCGACCACCACATCAAACCCGGCATGAAGGGCAGCGCGGATTTCGGGAAGTAAAGTAGCACAGGCGTCCCGCCTGTGGGGCCAGCGGGCATCCTGTCCGCTGCATCAAAGTGGCGACACAGCAGGCGAGACGCCCGCTGGCCACACAGGCGGGACGCCTGTGCTACTTGCCACGAGCCGCTCGAATTCTGTGAGGGCGGCGGCGATGACTTGGTCCATGTTGTAGTAGCGGTAGGTGGCGAGGCGGCCTACGAAGCTCACGTCGCGTTCCAGCGCGGCGCGCTCGGCGTAGCGGGCGTAGAGGGCGCGGGCATCCGGGGCGGGGATGGGGTAGTAGGGCTCTAGGCCGGGGGCGTAATCTTGCGGGTATTCGCGGACGAGCGTGGTCACGGGGAGGCACTGGCCGGTGGCGTGTTTCATCTCCACCACGCGGGTGTAGTCGTGGTCATTGGGGTAGTTCACCTGCATGGCGGGCTGCGCGTATTCCACTTCGCGCGTTTCCATTTCAAAGCGCAGGGAGCGCCACGGCAGCGCGCCGTCGCAGCGGTCGAAGTATTCATCCACCGGGCCCGTGTAGATGAGGCGGCGGTAGCGCACTTGGTCGCGCACGGCGCGGAAGTCTGCGCTGAGGCGCACTTCGATATTCGGGTGCGCGAGCATCTTCGCAAACATGGCGGCGTAGCCGTCGCGGGGGAGAGCTTGGAATTTCTCGTCGCAAAAACGGTTGTCGCGGTTCGTGCGGATGGGGATGCGTCCGCACACGCTGGGATCGAGCTCGCTCGGGTCGCGCCGCCACTGTTTGCGCGTGTAGTTTCGGAAGAACATCTCGTAGAGCGCGCGGCCCACTTGGCTCACGATCACGTCCTCGCTATTGCGCGGCGAGGCCACGGGCACGCGCCATTCTGCGAGCTGGCGCTCCATTTCCTCCGGCGTGCTCGGGTGCCCTACGAATTGCTCGAAGGTGTTTAGATTGATGGGGAAATTCCAATACTGCCCGTGCGTCCACGAGAGCACTTGGTATTCGACCGGGTGCCACTCGGTGAACTGGCTGAGATACGCGATGACGCGGTCGCTATTGGTGCGGAAATAATGCGGGCCATACGGATGGATGATGACGCCCGCCGCGTCGCGTTTGTCGTAGGCGTTGCCGCCGATGTGGTCGCGGCGATCCACCACGAGGCAGCGCGCGCCGCGCTGGCTGGCGAGCCTTTCTGCAAGCACCGCGCCGGAGAATCCCGCGCCGACGATGAGGTAATCCCACGTCATGCAGTGGCGGTGGTGAGTGTGGTGATGCTGTGTGCGGGATCGGTCAAAGTGCGCGCAGATTGTGCGGGCATGCGGAGCGTGGCAAGAGCGTGACTTTTCAAATGCGCGCGCCACAACTCGCGCCATGCGTCCACTTGCTCTGCTCATCGTCACCACCGCCGCGCTCCACGCTGCGGGCGGGCCGGAAAACGCGCTCATCGTGGTGAACGCCGATAGCTGGGCCTCAATGACGGTCGCCAATGAATACGCGGCGGCGCGTGGCATCCCCTCGGCGAATATCGTGGAGCTGCACGATCTGCCGAGCTTTGAGCGGATGAATGTGGAGGACTTTCGTGAGAAGATCCTGCGGCCTGTCATCAAGGCGACGGACGAGCGCGGGCTGGGCTCGCAGGTGGATTACGTGCTCTACAGTTCAGACTTTCCGACGGCGATAGATGTCACGGCGGACATGGCAGGGAAGCAGTTCCCGCAAGTCATCACGCAGCCCGCCTCGATCAATGGGCTCACGTTTTTCTACCAGTTCACGCTGGCAAAAAACTCGGCGTATCTCGCGCAGAATATCAATTTCTACTACCGCCAAATCGCGCGCACGACGGCGGACGATCCGCTCTCGAAAGCCGAGCAGCCGCGCTTTGCGGAGGCCGTCGCGGCTTTGCAAAAAGTCGGCGCAGCGCGGGAAGCACGCAGGGGCGGCGGGGCGCAGCCAGCCTTGCTGGCCGAGGAGCGGGCCTCGCTCATTGCCGCACGCGAGACGTTGCTCGCGCTCACGGCGGCGCATTTAAAAAACACCGAGGCGCTCTACCATCTCGCCTGCGTGCAGGCGCAGCTCGCGGAGGGCGACGCGGCTATCGCCACGCTGCGCGAAGCGATGGCACACGGCTGGTGGGATATGCGCCACGCGCAGCAGGATGCGGATCTCCTCAGCCTCCACGAGCGGGCGGACTTCAAAGAGCTGGTGGCGCGCGCGCATGAGGTGAAGTTTGAACTGATGCCCACGAGCGCCTTTCGCTCTGCTGTGGGCTGGGCCCCGAGTGGTCAGCCGGTGCCGCCGGAAAAAGGCGCGCGCTACCTACTCTCCACCACGCTCGCGCAGACGAGTGGGCGCGGGCTGAGCGTGCGTGAGTCCGTGGCGAATCTCCGACGCAGCGCCGCCGCCGATGGCACGCAGCCGCGAGGGACGGTTTATTTCATGGAAAACAGCGACGTGCGCTCGACCGTGCGCGAGTGGGGCATGAGCCGTGCAGCGGAGAAACTGCGCGACCTCGGCGTGGCGGCGAGTGTGGAGACGGGCGTGCTGCCGCAGGGCAAGGCAGATGTCGCGGGTGCTTGTGTGGGCGCGCAGGACTTCGGTTGGGCGAAGAGCGGGAGCACGATTTTGCCCGGCGCGATCTGCGAGCACTTTACGAGTTTTGGCGGCGCGCTGGAGGAGGGCGCGGGGCAGACTCCGCTCACGGCGATGCTGCGTGCGGGCGCGGCGGGAGCGAGCGGCACCGTCACAGAGCCTTACGCGGTGCAGACGAAATTCCCTACGCCCTTCCTCCATTACCACTACGCACAGGGCTGCACGTTGGCGGAGTCGTTTTACCAAAGCGTCGCCGCACCGTATCAGCTCCTCATCGTGGGCGATGCGTTATGTTCGCCTTGGAAAAAGCGCGGCACCGTCGCGGCGGAAGGCTTTCGCGATGGGGCAGTGTTAAAGGGCGCGGTGCGCTTCGAGCCGCGTGCGGACTTGGCGGCGGGGACATACGAGCTGTGCCTGGATGGTCGCCGTGTGCTGGCTACAAAGGCGGGCGGCACGCTCGCTTTTGACAGCGCAAAAGTCCCCGACGGCCCGCATGAGCTGCGGCTCATCGCCAACGCTACCGATGCCGTCGCCACGAGAGTCAGCGCGGTTGCGCGCGTTGTTTTTCAAAATGGAAATGCCACGGTAAAAGCGACGGCTCCGAGTGGTGATTGGGCGTGGGATAAGCCGCTCGCAATCACCGCCAGCGCAACCGGCGCTAATGCGATCTCTTTCCGCCAACATGGTCGCGAAGTCGCGCGCATCGCTGCTGACGAAGGCACCGCCACTCTCGATCCGCGCACGCTCGGTGCGGGGCCGGTGCAGCTACAACCCGTCGCACTTTACGAGGGTGGACGGGAGGTTTTCGGTGAGACGCTCGCACTACGCATCGTGCCGCCCGCGCCGTTGCCAGCGCAGGCACTTGTGCCAGGGATGACGCTGGCGGCTGGGTTTCATGTGGCAAAAGCGGGCAGTGCGCCCAGCATCGTGCAGCGTGCGGAGGGGGATTGGGCGACGGGGGATTTTGCGGTGGATGCGTGGTTCAGCGTGGACGCGGAGGACGTGTATCAATTCCAGCTCCACGGCCCGGCGCAGCTTCGGGTGCTCGTGGATGGGCAGCCGCAGGATTGGCCGCGCGGGAAGGAGTGGTGGTTCCTGCCGGTGCCGCTCGCGAAGGGGCTGCACCGCGTGCAGATCGTTGGCAAGGCGGACGCTGGCGCGATGCTCGACGTGCGCTTTGGCGGCTCTGGCACGGCGCGGATGGATGGCGGGCGCTTTCGCCACGCAGAGGCGCAGTAGCTACACGCGCCGCAGCGTCACGATGCGCTCGACGTATTTGGCGAGCATGTCGAACTCCAGATTTACCCGCTGCCCCGTCGCACGCTTTTGCAGATTCGTGCAGGCGAGTGTGTGCGGGATGATCCAGCACACGAAGCTGTGCTCGCGCACCTCGGCGACGGTGAGGCTGATGCCGTCCACGGCGATGCTGCCTTTATTCACCACATACTGCGCGGAGTCGGCGGGGAGCGCGATTTCGAGGCGGGTGTCTGCGCCGTGCGGCGAAAAATCGAGCACCTCCGCAGTCGTATCCACATGGCCCTGCACGAAGTGCCCGCCGAGCTTTGCGCCTGCGCTCAGTGCGGGTTCGAGGTTCACGATGGAGCCGGGCGAGAGGTCACCGAGATTCGTGCAGCGGAGGGTTTCCGCGAGGAGATCGAAGGACACGCTCGCGCCGTCCAGTGCGGTTGCGGTGAGGCAGCAGCCATTCACGGCGATGCTGTCGCCAAGCTGTGCGGCGGGCGCGGTGAGTGGCGCGCGCAGCGTGAGGCGCGCGCTTTCACCGTTGCGGGTGAGCGTGAGGAGTTCTCCTGTTTCGACGACGAGGCCTGTGAACATGAGGGGATAGTAACGGTGCATGGGGGGAATGAAACTTCGAACTCTGAACTCCGAACTCCGAACGTTGTAGCTTCGACGACTGCTTTCGAAGTTCAGAGTTCAGAGTTCGAAGTTCAAAATTTTGCAGCGACACCTCCACCCTCTCCTCGTATCCCCAAATACAAATGCTAATCACATTGCTCAAACTTTCCTGCCCAGACCGCGTCGGGCTGCTCGCGCGGCTCACGGCTTTCATCGCACAGCATGGTGGGAATCTCGATGAGGTGCATCAATTCACCGACTCGCAGGCGGGCTGGTTTTTTACCCGCATGGCCATCGAGACGCCCACGCTTCGCACACCGCTCGCGGAGTTGCGCGCGGAGTTTGCGCCGCTCGCGGCGGAGCTGGGCGCGCAGTGGAGCATCCGCCGCGAAGGCGATCGCCCGCGCGTGGTGCTCATGGTAAGCAAGCTGGGCCATTGCCTCGCCGACCTGCTCTGGCGCTGGCGCTCGGGAGAATTGGGTTGTGAAATCGCAGGCGTGATCGGCAATCACGAGGACTTCCGCGAGATGGTCGAGCGCGAGGGAGTGCCGTTCCATTTCGTGCCAGTGAGCGCGGCGGAGAAAGCAGACGCTTTTACAAAAATCGAGCAGCTCTGGCAGGAGGCCGGGGCGGATCTCGTGGTGCTCGCGCGCTATATGCAGGTCATCCCGCCGGAGCTTTGCGCGCGGTGGGAGGGGCGCATCATGAATATCCACCACTCCTTTCTTCCGTCTTTCGTCGGCGCAAATCCGTATCAGCGCGCTTGGGAGCGTGGGGTGAAGCTCATCGGCGCGACGTGCCACTACGTCACGCCGGACCTCGATCAAGGCCCGATCATTGAGCAAGAGGTGACCCGCGTGGAGCACTTCCACACGCCGGCAGATATGCTGCGGCTGGGCCGCGATTGCGAGCGGCAGGCCATTGCGCGGGGAGTGCGCTGGCACCTCGCAGATCGCGTGCTTTTGCACGGAGTGCGGGCGGTGGTGTTTCGCGATTAGAGCCGCATCGCTACCCCGCGCTCGGAGAGGTAGCGCTTCACATCGCCCACGGTGTATTCGCCAAAGTGGAAGATGCTCGCTGCAAGGACCGCGTCCGCTTTCCCCTCCTGCAAAACATCCACGAGATGCGAGAGCTGCCCGGCTCCTCCGCTCGCGACCACGGGCACGCCCACGGCCTCGCTCACGCGGCGGGTGATGGTGAGGTCGTAGCCCGCCTTCGTGCCGTCGGCATCTATTGAGTTCAGCACGATCTCGCCTGCCCCACGCTGCACGGCCTCGATGGCCCATGCGACGGCTTCTTTCCCCGCTGGCTTGCGCCCGCCATGCACGAAGACCTCCCAGCGATCCGGCGCGACTTTTTTGCAATCAATCGAAACCACGATGCACTGGCTGCCAAATTTCTGCGCCCCCGCGCTAATCAGCTCCGGCGTGGCGATGGCCGAGCTGTTGATGCTCACCTTGTCCGCCCCCGCCCTTAGCATCGTGCTCATATCCTCCACCGCGCGGATGCCGCCGCCCACCGTCAGCGGCATAAAACAACACGCCGCCGTGCGCTCGATCACATCCACCATCGTCCCGCGCCCCTGCGAGCTGGCCGTGATGTCGAAGAACACCATCTCATCCGCGCCCTGGTCATTGTAGCGTTTTGCCAGCACCACGGGATCGCCCACATTCCGCAAGCCGCCCTCCTCGGCACGGCCAAATTGCACACCACGGGTGACTTTCCCATCGTGGACATCGAGACATGGTATGACGCGCTTAGTGAACATTGAGCGCGCGTCTGTAGCGGGCTCGCAGCGCCGCTGCAATCTGAGGTTCAAAAACCGTGCAACCCGTGCTTTATTAATTCCGCCCATGAGCGAAAGCGAAAACACATCCCAGCCATTACCGCCGCGAGAGCGCCTTGCTCCCCGCCATGAATCCGTGCGGGCGGCCTTCGACGACGATCTGGAAAACGGTGCATCCGAATATGGCGAAGCGAAGCTCTGGCTCGTCGCGCACGGCCCGCACGATCTGTTTGCTTATTGGGAATTTGACGCCGCCGAGCACCAGGAGGCGCTCGGTGCCGACGGCGCGACCCACTTCCACCTCCGCCCACTGCGCGAGGATGGCCACGCCGAGCCCACCGTGGAAATCCCCACGACAGCCAGCAACGCCCACCTCCCCGTCTCCCGTGCCGACACCTTTTACACTGCCGATCTCGGCTTCTTTGCCCCCGGCGGCGTCTGGTGTTTCATCGCCCGCTCCAGCCCCACCCGCACTCAGCCCGACGGCTCCGCCTCCCCTCCCCGCCCTGCGCCCCCTGCGCCAAAGGACACGCTCATCTTACCCCCATGGACGCCCGAGCAGGAGCAGGAGCTTCGGCGGTTGCTGGCGGCAGACATGATCGCCCCCTCCACAGGGGCGTCACGTTTCCACGGTGGAAGCATCCATTTTTGAAACAAGATGCGACACTTTCGATGTGGAAAATCCACCGCCCGCTTTTGCGTAAGGCGCAGTCGCTATTTTTAGCCTCAGTGCTTCTTCTTCTTCTTTTTATCGTCGTCGCTACTGCCGTTGTGGTCAGCGCGGTAATTTGCCTGCTTTGCACTCTGCTCCGCGTTGCGCAGACGCGCACGGTATTCGTTCTCTTTGCGCACCTGCTCGGCAGAGGAACGGCTGCTGGACTGGCTCGAGCGCTCGCGGTTGTCGCGCGCCTTTTGCTCATACTTCGCTCGGTCGCTGCGCAAGCGATCTTGGTAACGCTGCATCTCTTCGCGACGATGGTTCTCCGAGTCGCGCAACTTATTGCGGCTCACGTAGCCGCTGTGATTTTGCGAAGAAGAACCGTAGTCACTGTGTGAAGAATATCCCCCGTAGCCGTAACGCTGCCCGCCGTAGTTGTAATAGGTCTCGCCGTGGTGCCGATAGAGCGGCACGTAGAGCGAGCGGTCATTGATGGTGACGTATTCCCGCCGCACAAAGACGGGCTCGGAATCGTAGTCATCATCGTAACTGCTGCGATAATAGCCGTTCCCACGGTAGGCCGAGCCGCCGCCATAGTTGCGATAGCTACCGCTGGTATAGACGCCTTCCACGCACCCGCTGAGGAAAAGTGACGCCAAAAGGCCGAGGATCAAAAGATGTGATTTGTTCATGTGATGCAATCTGTCGCACCACTAGACGATAGCAACACTGAGGTTGTCTATTTTTTAAAAATTCTATCGTGTCGGAAAAAAGACACAGCCCGAGGCTTGAAGCCCAAAAGTCTGGCTGACGATGGGGCTTTAGCGGGTTTGAAATTTCGGCAACGGTATAAAAAGACACCGATACGGACAAGAATATACGGCTTCCCTTTCTGTTCAGGGGGGAGCTGCTTTTTGGCTCTCGCTCTTACTTTCATTCGCTTATCTCAGCGCCATTCATAGCGGCCTGTCTTTTTCAACACAGTAGAACTAAGCCCCCCACCCACACGGGGTCTAAAAACGATAGAAGGCCGCCCAGCACCCCTACTAGACGACCTTCGTAGTCCGTTCGAGA
>JAYVQK010000027.1:0-11514 GCA_043757005.1 Verrucomicrobiaceae bacterium | reverse complement strand
TTCAAAACGCTCAAGACGCCAAAGAAATTAGCCCGCCCCCATTCCCGGGAAACGCGAGCGCCGCCACAAGCGCCCGACTCATTTGCACAAAAATCCCGTTGACGCTCCCTTTCGCTCCCCTCTACGTTCCGCGCCCGCTTCACACATCACTTTATACAAAAAAATCGAACCCACGCCGAAAGCGACATCAGCGAACGGCGGGGGTCTTTCAGTCTATGGCCATCGAACTTTCTTACGTCCTACTCACACCTTACACGATTCGCAAATCGCGCACCGGAGGCATCATCTCCCGCCTACTCTCCCGCACCGGGCTCGACCTCGTCGCCACCCGTATGTTTGCGCCCAGCCAAGAGCTCACAGAGCGGTATGCAGCAGGGATCGTGACGGACTCAGACATCAGCCACCGGGCCGCTCAGGAGCAGTTGAAAAAATACGTGCTGGCAAATTTTTCCGCCAAAACTGCGGGGACGAAACCGCGCGTGATGATCCTCGTTTTCAAAGGCGAAGATGCGGTGAAGAAGATCAAGGAAAGCGTGGGACACATCCTGAATGAGCGCACTTCCGGCGAGACGATCCGCGATACTTACGGCGACTACATCGCCGATGCGCATGGCAACGTAACCTACCTCGAACCCGCCGCGCTCGCGCCGCCGGACGTGGAGAGCGCGAACCGCGATCTGCAAATCTGGGCCGAGTTTTCCGACAAAGACGGTGGCCTGCTGGAGAACACGGTGGACTTCCCCGCTGGCTCAAACGTCGAGAAGACGCTCGTGCTCATCAAGCCCGACAACTTCCGTTTCCCGAACGCGCGGCCCGGCGGCGTCATTGATCTTTTCAGCCGCTCCGGCCTCACGATCATCGCCACGAAAGTCCACCACATGAGCTGCGCGCAAGCCGAGGAATTCTACGGCCCCGTGCTGGAAGTGCTGCAAGACAAGCTGCGCGGACGCGCTGCGGACGTGGCCAAGAAAGCGCTGGAGCCACTGTTCGACATCACTTTCACTGCCGAGACGGAGAAGGCGCTCGGCGACCTCCTCGGGCCGATCAATGGTCGCGAGAGCTGGGAGGACATCGTGGAATTTATGAGCGGACGCCGCCCCAGCGAGTGCCCCGCCGATCTCCGCAATGCACCCGGCACCGCGAAGATCTTCGCGCTCATTTACCAAGGCGTGGATGCGGTGCGCAAAATCCGCGAGGTGCTCGGGCCGACAGACCCTTCCAAGGCTCCGCACGGCACGATCCGCCGGGAATTTGGCCAGAGCATCATGGTCAACGCTGCACACGCCTCCGACGCAGCAGAGAACGCCGCGCGTGAAATGGTCATCGTCCAAATCAACGAAAATAATTTCCGCTCGCTGGTGGAAAGCTGGCTCGCGCAAAAATCCTAAATCTTAAACTTAAATCCATCATGTTACTCTCTCACCGCTCTACCATCCTCACACCATCGCTGACCCTCGCGATTGATAGCAAAGCCAAGGCCATGAAAGCCGAGGGGCTCGACGTTTGCAGCTTCGGCGCAGGCGAGCCGGACTTCGATACGCCCGAGCACATCAAAGCCGCGTGCATCGCTGCGATCCAAGCGGGCTACACGAAATACACGCCGAGCAGCGGCGTGCCGGAGCTGCGGCAGGCGATCAGCGAGAAGTTCAAAGCCGACAACGGCATCACCTACTCGCCCAACCAAATCATCGTGAGCAACGGCGCAAAGCACTCGTGCTTGAACGCCATCCTCGCGTGCGTCGGCGAGGGCGATGAAGTCATCATCCCGGCTCCGTTTTGGTTGAGCTACCCCGAGATGGTGCGCCTCGCGGGCGGCGAGCCCGTGATCGTGCAGACGACCGAGGAGAACGGCTGGAAGATGACCGCCGAGGAATTCCAAGATGCGATGAGCCCTCGCACAAAGATGGTCATTTTAAACAGCCCCGGCAACCCGACCGGAGCCGTCTATACCCGCGAAGAACTCGAAGCCATCGGCGAAGTCGCGCTCGGCGAAGACATCCTCATTCTCAGCGACGAGATCTACGAGAAGCTCGTCTATGATGACGTGAAGCACATCTCCATCGCCTCCCTCAGCAAGGAGCTCTACGACCTCACGATCACCGTGAATGGCTTTAGCAAAGCCTACGCAATGACTGGCTGGCGGCTCGGCTACCTCGGCGCGCCCGAGGCCATCGCACGGGCGATTGATGCCATCCAGAGCCACAGCACGAGCGGCTGCACGAGCTTCGCTCAAAAGGGCGCGCTCGCCGCGCTCAAGGGCGACCAGCAACCCGTCGAGGATATGCGCCAGGAGTTCGACATCCGCCGCCAATACATGGTCGAGCGCCTCACGAATATCCCGAAGGTGAAAGTCGTCGTGCCGCAGGGCGCGTTCTACGTGCTCGCCAATATCAGCGGCCTCGGCCTCAGCTCCACGAACTTCTCCGACAGCCTCCTCAGCAAGCACCACGTCGCCGTCGTCCCCGGCATCGCCTTTGGCAACGATCAGACGATCCGCCTCAGCTACGCCACGAGCCTCGACGTGATCAAGAAAGGCCTCGATCGGATCGAGGAATTTTGCAAGACGCTCTAAGCGCCGATCTTCGTTTTAAAGCCGCCGCCGATTGCAAAATCGGCGGCGGTTTTTTGTGTGTTAAACCCGCCGCCGCCGCGTGAGCAACCCCGCGCCGAGCAGCAGTAGCGCAGTGCTTGTGGGCTCCGGCACGGTCGCCATCGTCTGCACGATCTCCGCTTTATACGTGGCGATACTGGCGGCGTAGGTCACGTCGCCATAGACGACGGTGCCCGCGGGCTGGCCGCTCCATTCCGCCGTGTAGAGCATGATGCCAGCAAGCTCCCAAGTGCCGCCGTTTTTCACAAAGACCCCGCCACCAGAATCGCCGCCCGTCGCCATCGCTTCGCCGGAGACGTTATCCCAATCCATGCTAAACGTCGTCACCACGCCGTAGCCGAGATCGGGCAGCGCGCTCGGCGCAGTGTCCACCGAGTTGGTCCCCCAGCGCAGCGCGCGCGAGGTCGCGAGCTTGTAGCCGAGCCGATTGCCGCCGCTCGGCACTTCCGCCCACGGCGTGCCGGAGTTCCAGCGCGTATTCGCCAGCTCGCGATCCTGGCCATTACCCATCATGCGAGTGCTCGCACCGATGGTCGGTGCGACGCCCGAGAGCGGCATCGCCGAGAGCCCAGCGGGGATCGTGGTGAGGCGGAAAAGCGTGAGATCAGCAGGCGAGGAGTCCGCATTGTGCAGCCGCGTGGCCGTCGCCACATCCGCACTGTAGCTTACGCCGCCGAGCGTGATGCTTTGGAAAGTGAACGCGCCGCCCGCGTTCACCGAGTTGTGGTAAGCCGTGAGCATCCAGCCATCGCCGAGATACACGCCCGTCGCCGGGATGCTCGCAATGCTGTTAAAAACAGTGCCCACATTGGCAAAGCCGAAGTCATCCGAAGTCGGAGCCAGCGTGTAGAGCGGGTCATTGCTTTGCCCCACCACCACCGCGCGCGCACAAGGCAGCGCCGCAAAGGCCGCCACGAAAACTGGGAAGAAAAGTCGCTTCAACATACCGCGCACGCTGGCAGAAAAGCCGCCCGCGTCAAACGACCGATAGTGGTATGTTTTTTGAACCACGAAGGACACGAAAGACACGAAGGAGATACAAGGGAGAGCGGCTCGATTTCACCCTTTCTCTTCGTGTCTTTCGTGTCCTTCGTGGTTCAAAATGGCAGCACTACTGCGTGACAAACCCGCCGCGCCGCGCCACACCTTCCGCCATGCCTGCCGCCGAGTTCTTGCTCATAGACAACAGCAACTCTTTCACGAAATTCGCGCTCTCCTCGCGCGATGCGCTCGGCCCCGTGCGCAAAGTCCGCACTGCTGAACTCACCGCCGAGACGCTCCGCCACACACTGCGCGGCTGGCGTTTCGCCCGCATCGTCCTCTGCTCCGTCGTGCCGGAAAAATGCGCGCTCCTCGCCGACTGCCTCACCGGCATCCCTCTCCACCGCGTGAGCCACCGCAGCCAGCTCGGCGTCGGCATTGATTACCCGAAGCCCCGCAGCATCGGCGCAGACCGCCTCGCGAATGCCGCCAGCGCCGCCGCCTTTTACGGCACGCCGTGTGTCGTCGTGGACTTCGGCACCGCCGTCACTTTCGACATCCTCTCCGCCGAGAAAAACTACGTCGGCGGCGTCATCGCGCCCGGCCTGGAAGCCATGACCGACTACCTCCACCAGCGCACCGCGCTCCTGCCCAAAATCACCCTCCTAGAGCCTCCCGGCCCCATCGGCAAATCCACCAAGCACGCGATGCTCGCCGGAGCCGTCTATGGCTACCGCGGCCTCGTGCGCCAGATCCTCACCGAGATCCGCACCAAGCTCGGCGCGCGTCGCCTGAAAGTCGTCGCCACCGGCGGCTACGCCAGCCTCATCGCCGCCGGAGTCCCCGAGATCGCCGAAGTCCACCCCCACCTCACCCTCGAAGGCCTTCGCCTCATCGGCACACTGAATTTTTAAAGCACGCAGCCGAGCAGCGCGAGGGCAGTGCCGATCCCGGCGACTACCCGCGCTTTGCGAGGCGATGCAAAAAGAGTCACGGTCAGACAGATCAAAAGCACCGCCGCAAGCACGGGGTGACTGCCCGTGACGATGTCGCCCTCCGCCGTATGCTGGTGGCCGGGATGGCCCGGATGCGCGAGCGCGAGAGCTGGCGTGGCGAGGAGTGCGAAGATGGTGTGTTTCAGATTCATGTGAAGTGCCGCTTTTCTAATTCACTCGTCGCGATATGCAATACGCGACATTGCACGCCGATGTTTCCTTTTCCCCACGGCCCGCATACAGACACTTGCGCAAATGGAAAACGACCTCGGCAAAGTCACCGAAGCTCTGCTGTGCTCCTACGAGTGCGGCGGGGGGACGAATCATGTAGATGGCGCAAATCTGCCCTCGAAGCGGGCGGTGGCCACGACTTGTGAGGATTTGCTGCAACTGCTTTTCCCGGGCTTTCACGATGCCGAGCCGATCCACAGTTCGCACGTCGCGCGCGTCACGAGCCATCGCGTGTTCAGCATCGCGGAGCATTTGGCGGAGGAAATCTGCAAGAGCTTGCGGCTGGAGGAGCCCGAGTGCCCGAACGCGCAGGCCACGAAGTTGGCGTATGATTTTCTCAGCGGATTGCCGCGTGTGCGCGAGCTGCTGGCGACGGATGTTGCGGCGGCTTTTGCGGGCGATCCGGCGGCGGGCGGGACGGATGAAATCATCCTCAGCTACCCCTTCATTGAGGCCATCGCCATCCAGCGTAGCGCGCATCTGCTCTACGCGGCGGGCGTGCCGCTCATCCCGCGTATGATGACGGAGTGGGCGCACAGCCGCACGGGCATTGATATCCACCCCGGCGCGCACATCGGCTCGCACTTCTTTATAGATCACGGCACCGGCGTCGTCATCGGCGAGACGAGCATCATCGGCCACCATGTGAAGCTCTACCAAGGCGTCTCCCTCATCGCCCGCTCCCTCGCCGGCGGGCAGGCGCTGCGCGGCCAAAGGCGGCACCCGAGCATCGAGGACCACGTCACCATCTATGCAAATGCCACCATCATGGGCGGCGACACCGTCATCGGCAGCGGCTCCACCATCGGCGCGAGCGTCTTCCTTATGCACGGCGTCCCCGCGCGTTCGCTCGTGCTCGCCGAGGGGCAAGGCGTGAAAGTGCTGGATAAAAACCAGCGCGGCGGCGTGGTGGACGACTGGATGATCTAGTGCCGATGCAAACTTCGAACTCTGAACTTCGAACTCCGAACACTGCCGCCGCGCCCACTCCGTTCGAAATTAAGAGTTAAGAGTTAAGAGTTAAGAGTTCTTAAAAGCGCCATCCTTTCAAAAAACCGCCCACGCCACCGCCCATGATCTACCTAGACCACAACGCCACCACCCCCCTCGCCCCCGAAGTCCTCGCCACCATGCGCCCCTACCTGGAGCAGCACCACGGCAACCCCTCCTCCATCCACGCCGCCGGACGCGAGACCCGCGCGGCCCTCGACAACGCCCGCGACCAGCTCGCCTCCCTCCTCGGCTGCCGCCCGCACGAGCTCATCTTCACTAGCGGCGGCACCGAGGCGGATAACCTCGCCATCCTCGGCCTCGCCCGGCGCAATTCCGAGCGCGGGCGGCACCTCATCACCTGCGCCACCGAGCACCACGCCGTGCTGCACGCCTTCGAGCATTTGGAAAAGCGAGAGTGCTTCCGCGTCACCACACTCCCCGTGGATGCCCACGGGCAGCTCGCGCCCGCCGCACTGCTCGCCGCACTCACCCCCGAGACCACGCTCGTCTCCATCATGTCCGCGAATAACGAAACCGGAGTCCGCCAGCCCGTCGCCGCGCTCTCCGCGCTGTGCCGCGAGCGCGGCGTGCTCTTTCACACCGACGCCATCCAGAGCTTTGGCAAAGACCCCCTCCGCGTCGCCGACTTCGACGCCCTCAGCCTCGCCGCCCACAAATTCTACGGCCCCAAAGGCAGCGGCCTCCTCTACCTACGCGGCGGCCTCCCCATCCAGCGCACCACCTACGGCGGCAGCCACGAAGGCGACCGCCGCGCAGGCACGGAAAACGTCCCCGCCATCGTCGGCCTCGCCCACGCCGCCGCGCTCGCACTTTCCAGCATGGAGGGAGAAAGTGCGCGCCAAACGCAGCTCCGCGAACGCCTCTGGAGCGGCATCCACACAGCCGCGCCGAACGCCGTCCGCAATGGCCAGCTCACCGATTGCCTCGCGAATACGCTCAACGTCAGCTTCCCCGGCCACGACGGCGAAAGCCTCCTCATGAACCTCGACCTCGCCGGCATCGCCGCCAGCAGCGGCTCCGCCTGCATGGTCGGCAGCATCCAGCCCTCCCACGTCCTCCTCGCCATGGGCGTCGCCCCCCCGCTCGCACAAGCCACCGTCCGCTTCTCCCTCGGCAAAAGCACCACCACCGCCGAAATCGAAGACGCCATCGTGCGCATCGCCCGCATCTTTGCGAGGTAGCACCAGCGCCCCTCCAGCGATATACAGGCTTGCGCTCCACACACTCCATCCTACCCTCCGCCCCGCTATGAAAAAACTCATCTGCTTCCTATCCACCCTCGTCCTCACCATCGGCGCAACTTTTGCGATCGAAAAAAAAGAGCCCGTGCCGTCCGCAAAATTGGCCGACTTTAAACTCGGCGAACTCATCACCGGCCCAGCCGTGGACTTTAGCAACACAGGTGGCAAAGCCGTGCTCATCGAAGCGTGGGGCATCCACTGCGGCCCCTGCCTCGCCAGCCTGCCCGATGTCGAAAAACTCGCCAAACACCACAAAGACAAACTCATCGTCGTCGGCGCACATTCACAAAATGGCACGAATGACGAGGTGATGGATGTAGTGAAGAAAAACAAGCTGACCTACACCATCACCAAAGGCGTCCACAGCCCCATCAGCTTCAGCGGCATCCCGCGCACCTTCGTCTTCGACACCACCGGCCAACTCGTCTTCACAGGCAGTCCTTTCGATAAAGATTTCGAGAAATCAGTAACCAAAGCCACCCACGCCCCCGCCGCAAAATAAACATTTGAGTAGAACCCATAGGGGTGCCGCCCTGTAAAACGGGCGGAACTTATGAAGATGGCGTGTGGCGCGTGTCATTGACCAATCGAGTGCTTTCCTTCATTTCATAAGATGAAATGCCATCTCTTACCGCCACCGATCCCGAACGCACGATTGAATTTGAATTCGTCCGCGCCACTGAAAATGCCGCGCTCAACTCGCTGCCTTGGCTTGGCCGTGGAGAAAAAGAGATGGCCGATGCCGCCGCGTGCGATGCCATTTATGGAGTCTTCGATCTTGTGGACATTTGCGGCGAGGTCGTCATCGGAGAAGGGATCAAAGACAACGCGCCCGGTATTTTCATCGGCGAACATCTGGGCACATGGCGCATGGGTTCGCCACGTTTCGAGATCGCGCTCGATCCGGTGGATGGCACGACCAATATCGCGCTCGGGATGCCCAATAGCATCTCCGTGATGGCTGCCAGCGAGGGCACTTCAGATCAGCCTCATGTGATGAAAAATCTCCCCACTTTCTACTCCGAGAAGCTCGCCTATGGCCCAGAAGTCGTGCGCGCCATCGAGCAAGGAATGGCCCCGATTTCTCTCGATGACCCTATCGAAACCACACTCGCCCACGTCGCGAAGGCACTGGATAAGCGCGTAAGCGAACTCGTGGTGATGACGCTCAAGCGCGACCGCCACAACGACTTCATCGCCGCCGTCCGCAAATCCGGCGCAGCACTCCGACTCATCACCGATGGCGACATCACCGCCGCCGTCTCCCCCTCACTGCCGGATAGCGGCGTAGATCTTTTCTACGGCATTGGCGGCTCGCCCGAAGGCATCCTAACCGCCGCCGCACTACGCGCACTCGGCGGCGAGATGCTGCTCCGTATGTGGCCAAAAGATGAAGCCGAGCGTGCGAGCGCGGTGAAAGAAGTCGGCGCAGAAGAAGTGGCCCGCACCTTCCACTGCGAAGACCTCGTGTGGGGCGAGAGCTGCATTTTTTGTGCGACGGGGATTAGCGACAGTCCGCTGCTTCCCGGCGTGAAATTGATGGGCAAAAAAGCGATCACCCACAGCATCCTCATGCGCTCGAAAAGCCGCACCGTCCGCTACATCCGCGCCGTCCACGACCTAGAGCACAAGACCATCCACCTCCGCAGCACAAGCGGGGAGAAGAAACTGTAACGGCGCTGAGAAACTCGCGCGGGAAATGGCGAGCGCGTCATGGAGTGCTTTTAGGAGTCCCATTTAGGAACATACATTTTACCAACGGTGTCCAAACAATCGAATCACGAAGTCGAATAGGGTAGGGCTAGAGGCGCTAGTAGGCTGCGCCACGGGAGACGGATAGAAAGGCGTAGGGTTGAGCCACCAAATGAGTTTCACGGAGCGCACAGTCGCCCGCTGAAGGGCAGTCTAGGCGGAGGGCAAAACTCGCCCGGCTGCAGTCACTTCCGCCGTGAATTTCCTCAGACGTTGGGCGCGTCGTTGATCTTCGGCGACGTTGTGGATTCCGTGTTCGACGGTCATTTGGTAGTCGAGCCAGAGCAGCAAGTTATGCGTGATGCACATGAATTGCGCTTGCATCGTTTTAGCCGTCTCGCTAGTGACACATGCCTTCTTTTCACCGAGCTTATTTTTGAGTTCGTCGAACGCTTTTTCGATGTCCGAGCGGCGGAGGCAAAGGTCCGCGATGAGGCCAAGCGGCAACTTAAATTCACTCGTAATAAAGGAGATCGCCTCCTCCGTATCCGGGCGCACGAAACGCACGCGCCGAACCAACACGCCCGCACTAGCTGGCATACATAGCTTATCAGCGACTACGCCTGCGTTAAGCGCATCCGCGTGGTCCCAGTGATTTTCGCCGCAGACTTTTAGCACCATATTGTCCTTTTCGCGGGAGATGAAATAGAGCCCGCCCGTGTCTTTCCAGCAGTGCCATTGGCGAAAATCAATGCACGCACGGTCTCGCACCACGATCACCTTGCGCCCCTTCGGAGCACTCAGGCGTAAAGCATTTAGATCCATCCGCTTGAGCCATCGCATATTGTGCTCCTTGAGGTGCGCATCCTGATCGCCCACGGTGAAATGGCTCAATAAATGAGAGCGCAAATCGAACAGAAACAAATGCCCCGCCGGATGCTTGCGCCCCTTTTCATCGCGCGGATCGTGAGCCGCCGCCGCGTGGTGATGTCCGTCGCCCGCAAACACCTCAAACCCATCCAAAGCCGAGAACCTAGCCAGCGCATCCGGCAAAACCGCCGACAAGCTAGAGACCAAACCACGCGCCGCCTGCGAGCAAAAACTGCAAACGGCGAGGACTCTTGAGCGTCTCAAAAAACTGACTTCGCTCCGAGCAACTCGGCAAAAACGAAGCCTCCTTCTGCAGAAAAGCACGCCCACTTTACACCGCTGCAACGAGCGAAGCGCCCCGAAGAGAAGCCAATCCTGATCCGACAAATCCCGGCAAACTCTGAAGGCTCCTCGCTACTTTCAGTGGGAAGCGGGCATTTGCAGGGCACCCCCGCTGCTTAGAGTGGGTGGAACGATGGAGAGCTCCGGACGATACCGCTCTGAATGTCCAAAATTGCCCCCGACAGAGTAAAGACACGGAATAGGCTCCGCATTTCAGTGAGAATGTGATTACGCGGAGAATTGTTCCCCCCACAGAGTTCCGACCCAGCTCATCAGGCAAAGCTCAATCCCGCAAGCGTTGACTGAATTGTTCCCCCACAGAGTTCCGGCCCAGCTCATCCGCCGAATCAGCTCCAGAGCGTGCATTTCACCCACTGAAAAACAGCGAAGAGCCACTCGGAAGGAAGGAAGTGACTCCACACCAAGCAAAAGAGGATCAAGAAACTGTTGACCTAAAGGAGAATCCGAAGCGGAAAGCAACGCCTGAAGCGAGCCAGCGGAAGCAGAAAAAGTGGAAGATAAATGTAAAAAGATGTATTAAGCACAGAAATTTTCGCGCATTTACAGACCTCTAATGCAAGCATAATCGCACAAAAGCCTGCATAAATCTTCACAGAACAACACAATCAATGAGCACCCACTCATTCAAATCATCCCCACGAGCCCCACAGCGCCGCCCTGCTAAATAGGAGACGAGCTATTTTTTATGTGCTTGGATACCGTTGGCCAAGGCCACAAGCTTGCTCATCACCGCCGATGGCGGCGGCGCCAGCAACCGCTCACGCAACCGCCTCTGGAAGCACGAACTTGCAAGCTTTTTGCCAAAGACAGCCGGCTGCGCATCTACGTGTGCCATCTACCGCCCGGCACGAGCAAGTGGAACAAAATCGAGCGCCGATTCTTCTCCCTCATCAAGCTTGGACTGGCGCGGCAAACCCTGAGCAGTCATGAAGTCACTGTGCAACTCATCGCCGCCACGAGCAATCGCAAGGGGTTGAGAGTGCATGCCGAGCTTGAATCCCGGCAGGAACCAAAATCGGGATTGCTCAATAGGCATTGATTTTCTACGAGAAAAGCGAAAAGAAGGAGGAATGAAATGCCAACATTACGAGAGCGAGGAAGTGGTGAAGAATGGGAACAGCCGACATGGAAGACAGCGATGGCTGTGCCGAGGGTGCGGGAGAACGAGCGGGGAAAAAATCATCGGCGAGTGGCACCCGAGAAGCGAGCGTCGGCGCTGGCGCACTACCTTGAGGGGGTGGGGCTGCGAGCCACCGAGCGGCTAGTGGGCGTAAGCCACAATGCTGTGATGAACTGGGTGCGCGAAGACGTGGGGGGCAAGGCACTGGCCGCCGCCAAACCGGAGGAAGTAAAGTGGGTGGAAGCCGATGAACTCTGGAGGTATGTGGGCAAAAAAAACGGCCTACTGGTTGTGGTCGGCTATTGATCGTGCTACCAAGAAAGTGTGCGGATGGACGCTGGGCGATCGTGGAACCCAAACGGCCCGCCGCCTGGATGCGCAGCTTCCTCACGGCGA